>NZ_QFFJ01000001.1:309025-618050 GCF_003308995.1 Chitinophaga flava
AAATTACAGGGAAAAATAAACACCAATAATCACCTACTGAAAAAAAATATAATATCTTGGGGAGCAAAAATCCACACCTCAAAGCAATGGAAAGACCTATTACTGTCCCCGAAGGCGCCGTCTACAATGATGCGGACAAAGAATGGCTGTTTGGCGAAACCAATGAAAACAATCAACGCATTGGCCTTTGGAAAATATGGCATATAGAAGGCTACCACTGGGTAACCATCGATTACCGTGATGGTATCCCTCCCTACCCTACCCAACGTTTTCACCCCGATGGCACTGTATCACAGGATGGTGAATGGTATGGCGGTGATAAATATGTAGGCCCGTTACGCCTGATAAAAAGTGACCATCCTACTCCTGAATATTTTCCTCCCAACAACGGCGCTAATGTATGGGCCGCGGAATTTGACTATGTAGACGAATACATTTACAATGCCCAACATTATTTCGACAGAGATAACAATGAGGTGAGTTCTGATGGCGATCCCTTGCCGGAAAGACCCGACAATGTTCCTGCACGCGCGCATTTTGTCAGATTACCCTACTCTGCAACCAACTGGATAATGGGCACGGTCGATACCCGTATCGGCAATTATATTGGTGAATATTTTGAATGGGATCTGAATGGCAACACGGTGGTACATAGAGTTTACAACACTTCCGGTGGTGTGTTGGAAGACTACCGGTATGAAGACGGCGCGTTAACCATCTCCTATCTGTATGATAAAGACGATCCCAACGACTACGAGAATAGTTACTACTACAGGGGTACAGCCACGCCTGTCGCGAAAGTCCGAACGGTTCATCGCAACAAGAAAAAAGATGTGACCAACACGTATTTTGATAAAGCAGGCCAGGAGCTTTATTCCGTACGCCGGGAAGAGTTATCTGCTGTTCATAAGCGAAGATATTTTAACGGCGAACTGGTTTGTGAAGGGCATCTCTCCGCCGACAAACACAGCATCCCCGAAAGTGCCGTCTACTATGCTGCCGGGGGCAGCACGCTCATCGACTTCACTAATAATGGTGATGGTACCGGCACCTGGCGCCTTTACGACCCGGCTGGACAAATGTTACGGCAACTTACCGTCACAGAGGAACTGGATGATCATTTCCGGTTGATAAGATGGGATGCCTTTATACCTTCCTGGGGTGGTTATGATGTAAATACCACCCGCACTGATTGGGAAAGTGTGGCAGTCCTGTTCAACCGGCACTACGATGAATTGAATGCTAAACATAAACTGTATGCACTGGAAGTACCCGTATACCTGCAGAAAGAGCTGGAGACCATCGACTGGGAGACCATCGACGCCTACCATAGCGATGGCGGGGCCGAACTCCCAATTGGTATCAACGGCATGCTTTCGGAAGACGAAACAGTAGCCAGTATAGCCAGCGAAATGCTCTGGAAGGAGATAGAACAACAAGGCACCTTGTATGCATCGACATTCAAAGTAGCAGCGATACTGGCGCGCATGCTGCCCCACTATCAACACTTGCCGGCTGTGCAACTGCGACTGGTAGAATTCCTGTATACCATCCTCGACTTAACTTATATCAGTGATATGGGTGATTTATACACGGAGCTGATCGGGGCTATTGCTCCTTTGGAGTCTACGCTTCTGCAGTGGGCTGTTAATGATGACACTGACGTTGCTCGTATGGCGCAATACATACTGGTATATGCTGGCAATGATGCTACAGAGCAATTCCTGCTAAATGAGTGGCAAAACACGGAGCACAGCAGCACAAGAAGAGGATACGCCATCTATTCACTGACGGATTTTTATGCCATCAGGGATCAAAACAATAAACTGCTTGCAACTTATTCTACAGCATTCGATACTGAAGCAGATGCATTTGTCCGTTTTGTGATGGCAGCACAGCTGGTACTACTCACCTCCCAAAACGCCCAGGATGCCTGGCTGACGGAGTTATTACATGCACTAGCCAATCATGAAGCACTCGATGATGACTACTGTAACATGATGCCTTTCACTGGTGACATCGATAACGTACACGAATATATTTTAGTGGTGCTGCGTAAATCCAGACCTGATGTATTGGAAAAGAATATGGAGTCACTCATCGATGCACTACCTGCTATGTACTCGTTGAAACAGATCAGTTACCTGCGGACAATATTGGAGGTGTTGTTCAAAAGTGAAACTGCGTTGGACGATATCACGCCAATCAGGAAGAAAGCCTTGTTGGCAGCAGCGGATCTAACTGCAAAGGATCCTGGATTTATCAATCTTATTGAGATATTTAAGCCGTATGGCTTGCCGTATGAAGCCTATGCGTTAAGGCAATTAGCGGAAGCATAAAATGAAAACGCAGGAGATGATCTCCGGCGTTTTTATTTTCCATATTTACAATGAGCATATTTATAAAAATCCTTTTTTACTGAACGCTTAACGCTTCTTCAATTCTTGCTGGCGTTTTGTCTTCACTTGGCCGCGAAGCATCACTGTCAAATATTTTTCCGTCTCTTCCAATGATCACATCGCGTGGAACACCCTGGATATTAAAGGCTTTAGCAACGGCGCTTTTCATACCACCAACAGACAACAGGTGAATACCTTCTATTTTATCATCCTCGATGGCTTTTCTCCAGGACGCTTCTTTATCATCTACACTGATGTAAAGGAAAACCACATCCTTATTATCCTTAAATTTCTCATGTAGTTTAGGGCTGCCATTTTTCATCTCATAGCGGCAGGGAGCACACCAGCTGGCCCAGAAGTCCATGTAAATCACTTTACCGGAATTATACCTGACTCCATCCCCCATTATTGCCAATAAAGTGGGAAATTCAGTATGGGGAGCTACTATTGGTACATAGAAAAATAAGAGCAAAGCTACAAACTACTTAACGTAGTTTGTAGCTTTGCTCTTCTGTTCTCTTAACAGATAACGGTAATTGACGTTCTAAAACATCAAACTATTAGTATCTGGGTCTAAATCCAGGCCTTGGGCCGGATCTGGAGAAACGATTATTTTCTGGTCTTTCAGGTTTTGGACGAGCCTCATACACTACTATTGTCTGGCCATTAACTACTGAATTATTCAGTTCCTTAATTGCCTGTACTGCATTGGAATCGTCTGGCATTTCAACGAATGCAAAGCCTTTAGAACGGCCACTGTACTTATCATAAGCCACATTAATACTATATACAACTCCAAATGGGTCAAATAAAGACCATATCTCATCTTCAGTTGTTCTGTCGCCTATATTACCTACAAAAATATTCACAAATATAATTTTAATTCAACACATATATACTACTGAAAAACAGGGGCTGAGGAAGAAAAAAGAAGCCCAAACTAAATCAGAAGAAGCCAAATATTACCTTGTTAAAGGTAGGGCAATAAATTGGATATTACAGGATTAATTTATGGGGGATAATAGATAACTTACTAAAATAGCCCCCATCACCGCCCCCAGGCCTTTCATATCAATTTAACCGTCCATTACCTCCGGAATTACAGCGGAAGTCCGGAGAACTCGTAACCCGGCCCAGGCACCATATCAGCTATAAGCGATAACACCGGCTGGGATTATAAGATCAACAATAGAGATAATAAATATTCGATAATGCATCCTTTATTATGGATTTAGGAGTTACAATTTGAATAAAAGCATCTACAGCACATTAAAGATCAGCATTATCATAAGCAATTCGACCTACCTTCTTTAAAGTCGATCTAATTCCAGCAATCTAATTGTGACTTCTTTGCCTCAATGATTGATAATGCTTCCTTATTTTGATTTTTTTGCAGTTGATCTTTGGGTTACCCCATTCTAATGGGTAATAGATTTTTGCCCATTCCGTGTAGGCCTTGACATTACATTGATAGTCAAAAAAAAACCGCTCTTAGAGCGGTTTTTTTTTGTGGTGCCCAGAACAGGAATCGAACCTGCACTCCGTTGCCGAAACAAGATTTTGAGTCTAGCGCGTCTACCAATTCCGCCATCTGGGCAATCTTTTACAAGACCTCTCCGCGTCAATTGCGGGATGCAAATGTAGAAAATCTTTTTTTAATCTGCAAAATAAATTTCAACTATTCGCAAAAAATTCTTGCGTAAGAATTTACAGTAAATTGAAGTATGGAAAAAAAGATCTCAATAGGACTTATCAGGGAAGAAAAACAACCACACGACAACCGTGTGGCTTTTACGCCCAAACAATGCCAATGGATCATGCACCATTTCCCGCAGGTGGAAATACTGGTACAACCCTCCTCCCATCGCTGTTTTAAGGATGAAGAATATCAAAGGGCGGGCATCACACTGCAGGAAGATCTCGGCCAGTGCCAGCTGCTGTTGGGTATCAAGGAAGTACCGCCGGAATATCTCATCGCTAACAAAACCTACCTTTTCTTTAGCCATACCAAAAAGAAACAACCGTATAACCAGCATATGCTGCAGGTAATCCTGGAAAAAAATATCACACTGATAGATTATGAATGCCTCGTGCACCCCGACGGACAGCGGATCCTGGGCTTCGGCTTCTTTGCCGGAGTAGTGGGCGCGCATAATGGATTGCAGGCCTTAGGCCGGAAAACAGGCACCTTCTCTTTTAAGCCGGTACATACCTGCCACGACTTCCAGGAACTGATCTCTCATTATTTCGGCATCAAATTGCCTCCGATGAAAATCGTCCTCACCGGCTCTGGCCGCGTGGCTGCGGGCGTGCTGGAGATCATGGGACTCCTGGGTATCAAATACATCCCGCCGGAAGAATATCTCATCAATCAATACGCCTATCCCGTTTATACCCAATTGAAAGCCGGAGAACTTTATCTGCGCAAAAATGATAAAACATATAGCCGGGCCGACTTTCACGCCCATCCCGAAAGCTATGAATGCCGCTTCCGCCCATATGTAACGGTCAGCGATATACTGATGAACGGCATTTACTGGGACCATAACATCCCTCCCCTGTTCTCTCCGGATGACCTGAAAAAAGAAAACTTCCGCATCCGGGTGATCGCCGACATTACAGATGATACCAACGGCTCCGTACCCTGCAACCTGGGCGACAGCACCATTGAAGACCCTGTATATGGCGTAATAAAAGCCACCATGCAACAAACAGCACCCTATCTCCCTGATACAGTGGATATGATGTGTGTAAGCAACCTGCCCAACGAACTGCCCCGGGATGCCTCCCAGTACTTCGGTGACCAGATCATGAAATATGTTTTTGAAGAATTACTGAGGGAACATAGCCCCATGATAGCCCAGGCTACCATCGCGGCAAACGGAATGCTTACCGAGCCGTTCGCCTATCTCGAAGACTACGTACATCCCCTATAACTTGAGGTAATAAGGCCGCAGCAAGGCCTCAAAGGCAGGAGTATAATGGTTGTTTTCATCATAAATGGCCAACTCTTCTGTCTCAGTATGGCCCTGGGTTTTGCTGAAGATACCGGTGGCCCGGAAATACCCGTGTTTTACACTTTGTTTTACGCGTAATATTTTCCGGAGATGATAACCTTTTGTTGATGCCAATGCCGTGAACACTTCAAACTGCACATAGGGTAATAACACTGAAAACTCACCTCCCTCCCGGAGATTACGGCCGATAGCGTCCAACAGGTCGGCATAACTAAGGTTGGTGGCATGCATGGCCTGGTCTTTCTGCGCATGCCCGCTCTTCAGAGCAGCTTCATAAAACGGTGGGTTAGTGATAATAAAATCAAAAGGCTGAGGGGCCGTCATTTTTCGTATATCCTCCTGCGTTAGCACCAGACGGTCCGCCCATGGTGAAGCCTGAAAATTAGCCGCAGCCTGCATAGCAGCTGCGGGGTCCAGCTCTACAGCCGTTACCGGTACCGGCACCTCCTGTGCCAGCATCAGGCTAAGCAGACCGGTGCCGGCTCCTATATCCAGTATAGCCGACACCGTTATATCAGTAGCAGACAGGTACTGCGCGGTAAAAGCACCCTGTATACAGGCGTCTGTACATACTTTCATCGCGCAATGCGCCTGATCTACCTTAAACTGCTTGAATTGGAAAAATGTATTAGCCATTCTTATTTTTGCTCCATCTCAATTGACAAATTAGGCATCCGCAGATTACGGTGCACAGACACCGGCCTCGCCTGCCTTACCTCCAGGGCTTGTATATCTTCACTACCGGCCACCTGTTGTGGCAAAGGTTGCACATACATTATCTGCGGTACATTACGGTGGATAGCCCATACAGACTGCTTTGCAAAACGGCTGTAAAACTTCACTACCAGCTGGTTTTTACCTGCTTTTAAAGGCAACAGCAGTACTTCCGTTTGTTTACCACCTCTTTCAGGATTGTTATACACTACCTGTTCTTCACCGTTCAAATATACAGCGATCCCGTCTCCACTGGTAAATCCTACCAGGTAGTTGCCTGCAGCAGGAGCTGTAACTTCCTGTAATATGTACCAGCCCAGGTTACGGTCACCCGGCATGGTTTGTAATTCATCATTTTTCCAGTCAGCACGCAACGTCCATGATTTGCCAGCTTTGGCAGACAATGGCTTCGACACATCAACATGCCGCAAATCACCGTGTACACCGTCAATACCTGACCAGTAAGGACCGGAATAATACATCGGACTCCATTGCAGCTGCTCCGGATGATTGTTCAGTTTTTTGGGCACTCCCTTGTTAAGGGTAATTTCACGCGGTACACCATTGAGGGTGAAACGCACTGCCCTGTCCTGTTCCGCGGCACTATACACCACGCTGAGGTGAGCAGGCTTGCCAGCGGTGAAAGTCCAGCGGTCGCCTACCTGGCTGCGGTAATAGCTATCGTAATCAATACCGGAGAAACTGTATAAAGGGGTAGCATTAGCCCTGCTCAATACAGTCGGGTTTTTCAACAGATGTACCGGCACAATATCTACCCTATCCTTACAACTAAGCGCCAGCACCCGAACGGTTTTGTCAGGTACCTGGAACCCGGCTGGCAGCTGGATAAAAGTCGCACCATTTCTAACGGACACTTTACACTGCAGCTTTTTACTGCCTTCCAGGAGGCTCACCTGCATCACCTGGCTGGTTAGCCCGGGCAGTGTGATAATCCCGCCCGCAGGCGTTTGCAGCAGGTGCAGATATAATTTCCCAGGTTTGGTGGTTACCTCTCCCCAGGCAAACGTAGTATCAAAGGGATTGGCTTGTGCGCCGTAAATGGCTTCCCCATTATGTTTCAGCCACTCGCCATTGGCCAGCAGCACTTCTTTTTCAAAATCCACCACTGATCCATCTCCGCGCGGGCCAATGTTCAGCAGGTAGTTACCGCCACGGCTCACCACTTTAATAAGCCCTTCCAGCTTCTCATGCGCCTTGTCTGCTACAGGACCATGTTGCTGCCAGGAGCGGTAGCCCCAGGTTTCGTCATATACAGAAGCCGGTGTTTGCCAGGCAGAAGCAATTTTATAGTCCGGATACTGGTTGTCGCCCATTACACAAAAATCACCGGCATCATTGCCCAGCCGGCCGCTTACCATACAACCAGGCTGCAGATGATGAACGATTTCTGCCAGGTCCTCGCTCTGGGTGGATGTCAGAGAGCCCATATCAAACCATATCTCAGATACAGGGCCGTAGTTGGTCATCAACTCCGTTACCTGTTTTTTATTGAACTCATGGTGTTCGGGAGTGATAGGGTCGCTGTTGCTGCTGGAGATAGGATAAGCTTGTGGGAAATGCCAGTCTATCAGAGAAAAATACATCCCGAATTTCAAGCCATGCCGCTGGCATGCATCCGACAGCTCCTTCAGCACGTCCCGTTTAAACGGTGTGGCATCTACCACATTATAATCCGTATAAGCGGAATGGAACATACAAAAACCATCATGATGTTTGGAGGTCATCACTACCGACTTCATACCAGCCGCTTTGGCCAGCAGTACAATAGAATCGGCATTCCAGTGCTGCGGATTAAACTGTTTGGCTACATCGCCATATACATCGCTGTAGATCCCGGCATGTGACTGTATCTGCTCACTGTAGCCACGGGTGACAGGCTTGCCCTCCCACACACCGCCCAGGGTGGAATAAATAGCCCCCCAGTGAATGAACATGGAATACTTCTGGTTCTTCCAGCCGTTCTGCAATACCGTGTCTTGTGCCAGGGCCGCAGTGGAGACAGACAACCCCCATAAAAAAATGATGATTTTCTTCATAATACAACAAGTCCTTTTGATATGCCTACAGGTCCTGTAGGAAAGGGTTAAAGCTAAATCGTTAAACTAAAAGAAAGGGATAGCATCTTCTCCTTTAGTAGTGGTAAATTGACTGCTACAGCCCATAACGTGCTGGTATTCCTACCCTTGCATCCACATATCTACCGGATATACTAAAACGCGGCCCTGGCCGTAGGTACGGCATCCAGCGGGGAAAACTCGCCGGCCAGGTACTTGTAATATGCTGTAATAGCGATCATACCGGCGTTATCAGTACAGTACTCAAACTTAGGGATATAGGTGCGCCAGTTATATTTTTCTCCATATTCCTGCAAAGCGGCCCTCAGTCCACTGTTGGCACTCACTCCGCCCGCAATGGCCACATCCCGCACACCTGTTTCCTTAGTGGCCTTCAGCACCTTGTTGAGCAGGATGCTGATGATACGCCCCTGGATGGAAGCACAGATATCAGGCAGGTTTTTGCTGATGAAATCCGGGTCCTGCTGCTGATTCTCCTGCAGGAAATACAAAATAGCTGTTTTCAGACCGCTGAAACTGAAGTTCAGTTCAGGGATACGCGGCTCCGGAAACTTAAAACGGTTAGGGTCTCCTGTTTGGGCATATTTATCAATTAACGGACCGCCGGGATAAGGCAGGCCCAGGATTTTGGCACTTTTATCAAAGGCTTCGCCGGCCGCGTCATCCAGGGTTTCGCCGATAACCCGCATTTTAAGCGGACTTTCACACAACACAATCTGGGTATGTCCTCCGGATACCGTCAGGCAAAGAAAAGGGAAGGAAGGTTTGGGATCGTCAATAAAATTAGCCAGCACATGCGCCTGCATATGATGCACCCCTATCAGCGGAATATCCAGGGCCATAGCCATGGATTTGGCAAAACAACTACCTACCAGCAGGGAGCCTATCAGGCCCGGTGACTGAGTAAATGCAATGGCACTCAGCTCCTCCGCTTTCACACCCGCTGTACGCAGGGCAATATCCACTACCGGCACTATATTTTCCTGATGAGCCCGGGAGGCCAGTTCAGGAATCACGCCTCCGTACTGTTCATGTACTTTCTGGTTCGCTATATGGTTGGAAAGGATCTTTCCGTCTACCAGCACTGCCGCACCGGTGTCGTCACAGGAAGATTCAATCGCTAGTATTTTCACTGACATAAGCGGCAAAAATAAACAAAAAAGGCGGGAAAACTCCCGCCTCTTCTATATACTTACTATCCATTATTTCGTTTCCTGTATGCACTCTATCCGCACCACCCGGCCTCCCATGCAGTTCGACGGCCTGTCCTTCAGCTCCATAAAATCAAATCTTACTGTCTGGCCCGCCTTCAGGGTAAACCCCGGATTGGCAAACTCTACCGGTTGCAGTGTGGTGCCGTCTTTCATGGTTATCACCAGCCCGCAACCGTCGATACCACTCATATCCTTTACCTCGCCCGTATACCGGCATGTACTGATCGGCGGTGACGTTTTGCACGCTGCAAATATAATCAGAACAGTTAATAGCCGCACTGTTTTCATAACAGATTATTTGAGGGATGATCATTAATTGCTCCTGATCGCCACTACCGGGTCTAGTTTGCTGGCAAAATAGGCAGGTATAAAGCCGGCCAGGATACCCACCACCGCAGAAATAGACAATCCCAGCACAATGTTGTTCAGGGAAAGGAACATCTGGAAGGCGCTTACCAAATTTATGACAACTGTACAGAGATATACCAGCACCAGCCCTAAAGCTCCCCCAATAAGACATAAAAGTACCGCTTCCATCAGAAATTCCGCCAGAATAATCCCCCTCTTAGCTCCTATGGCTTTTTTCAGACCAATAATGGCGGTTCTTTCCTTCACCGTCACAAACATAATATTGGCTATCCCGAAAGCCCCTACGATCAGGGCGAAGATGGCAATAAAGAAGCCGCCTACGTTGATCGCACCAAAAATGGAATTAAGGCTGTCACTGGCAGAACTAATCTCATTCAGGGCAAAATCATCATCTTCTTTGGGTTTCAACCGGTGGGCTGCCCGCAAAACCCCTTTCAGCTCGTCTTTCAGCTGGCTCATAGATGCACCGGGCTTGGCCTTCACCAGAACATACGGGTCTGCAAAACGACGCTCATCCACCAACGTACGGGCAAAACGGTATGGCACTATAATCCCGTTGTCATAATTCAACCCGCCTATCATGCTTTCCCCCTTTTTCTTCAATACCCCTACAATCTTCACATCCCGGCCCATTACCCGCACAGTTTTACCCAATGCCTGCTCTGCAGAAGGGAAAAGCCCATCCCAGATAGTGGCTCCCAGGATGCCCACATTAACACCACTGTTACACTCCGTATTGGCGAAAAAACGGCCATGAGAGATCTGTAGCTGCTGAATCCTGTCAAAATCATTACTCACCGCCATCAGAGACACCCCTTCCATATAATCATTCCCATATTCTACCTTTTTGTTGGCCACATCAAAGTTGAAAGAGGAAAAACTGGCGCTCTGCACCTTATCCTGTATTACCCGGAAATCCTTGTACTCCGGTACCGGCCGGTTCATATATTTCCACCAGGGATAATCTCCGTTACCCCCCCAGGGCCATTTCTGGACGTATATAACATCATCACCCAGTTGAGCCAGGTCTGTACGGATATTCTTTTCGAGGCTGTTGGTGAGCGTAAAAACAGCAATTATACAGAAGATACCGATGGTGATACCCAGCAGCGACAAAAAAGTACGCAACTTGTTCACCCGCAGCTCCTGTATAGCCATCTTCAAACTAGTCACTAATATTTTAAGGGTTGCTATCATATTCCAAATTTAACGGATTTATCTACTCACTTCAAGCCAATAAACACGAAATATAGCCGGAAAAAAAAATTAGTTACCTTTGCAGCCATTTTTTGGTTATATATGAAGTACGCTAACGAAATAAATAAAAGAAAATCCTTTGCTATCATCGCCCACCCGGACGCCGGTAAAACCACCCTCACAGAGAAATTCCTCCTGTTTGGCGGCGCCATTCAGACTGCCGGCGCGGTGAAATCCAACAAAATCAAGAAGCACACCACTTCCGACTTCATGGAAATAGAACGGCAAAGAGGCATCTCCGTAGCTACTTCCGTAATGACCTTCGAATATCGTGATATTCTGGTCAACCTGCTGGATACCCCCGGCCACAAAGACTTTGCGGAAGACACCTACCGCACCCTCACCGCAGTAGACAGCGTTGTACTGGTAATCGACTGCGTAAAAGGGGTGGAAGAACAAACCGAAAGACTGATGGAAGTATGCCGCATGCGCGATACTCCGGTAATCATCTTCGTCAATAAAATGGACCGCGATGGTAAGTATCCCTTCGACCTGCTCGATGAACTGGAAGAAAAACTGAGCATCCGCGTAAGACCCCTCAGCTGGCCTATCAATATGGGTAAGGACTTTAAAGGTGTATACAACCTTTACGACAAAAGTTTCGTCGCTTTCCAGCCCAATAAAAAAGCTACTGACGAAGACGTAGTAGCACTGCCAGACCTCAGCAGCAGCTTCGTGGACGAGCACTTCGACAGCATCGATGCCGCTCAGCTCCGTGGCGATGTGGAACTGATAGAAGGCGTGTACGACACCTTCAACAATGAAGAATACCTCCAGGGTAAACTGGCACCTGTATTCTTTGGGAGTGCCGTTAACAACTTCGGTGTAAAGGACCTCCTCGATACCTTCGTGGATATTGCTCCTGTACCCCGCAACCGGGAATCCTCTATCCGTGAAATCGATGTTCACGAAGAAAAATTCAGCGGATTTGTATTTAAAATCCACGCCAACCTGGATCCCCGTCACCGCGATCGTATCGCCTTCCTCCGCGTTTGCTCCGGCAAATTCGAAAGAAATAAATTCTATCATCACGTTCGCCTCGACAAAGACGTGCGCTTCAGCAACCCTTACAGCTTCCTGGCCCGTGAAAAAAATATTGTGGACGATGCCTTCCCTGGCGACGTAGTAGGCCTGTTCGATACCGGCAACTTCAAAATCGGTGATACCCTCACCGAAGGTGAAAACTTCTACATCACCGGCATCCCCAGCTTCTCACCCGAACTGTTCAAGGAACTGGTCAATAAAGACCCGATGAAAACCAAACAGCTCGAAAAAGGTATCCGTCAGCTCACAGATGAAGGAGTTGCCCAGCTGTTCACTCAACATGGCGGTAACCGCAAAATCATCGGTTGCGTAGGTGACCTCCAGTTTGAAGTTATCCAGTACCGTCTCCTCCAGGAATATGGCGCCGCTGCCCAGTTCAATACCCTGCCTTTTTATAAGGCCTGCTGGATCACCGGACCTAAAAACAAAATCGAGGACTTCATCCGCTTCAAATCTTCCAATATCGTGGAAGACAAAGACGGCCACCTCGTTTATCTCGCCCAGTCCGAATGGTACCTCAACACAGAAAGAACCAACAACCCGGACATTCAGTTCAACTTCACTTCCGAAATACATAAATAATTGTATTCCAATAAATAAGAAAAGAGGGTGTATCACTAGCGGATACACCCTCTTTTCTTATTTATCAGGATAAGCTTATTCTGCCCTTTGGTACGGGAAAATATATTCTTCTATAGTCCCATCCCGCTTCCCTACTACTCTGGCTTCCAGATGGTCTTCATCTTTAAACCGGTAGGTTATTTTCTGCGGAAAACCATTTTCCAGGTCTTCAGCCACAAAACCAATCACTTTCAGTACCCGCAGCTTCAGCCGTATGGGCAACGGGGAAGTCTGGCCTGCATAGGCTGGAATAAAGAAGATATCGTTGCCATGGCGCACCAGCTGAACAGACTGCTGCAAGGCACTATCTGCTCCTGTCACCCGCCAGGTCCTGCCTGCCCAGGTAGAGTCGTTGGTCCGGCTCCAGGTCTCCACGACCGTGCCCCTCCGGGTTTTGTATACCCAGGTGCCGGCAAGTTTGTCGAGCATCCCGAAATCAGCAGGGCGTACCTGCGCGGCGGCCGTCAGGCTTCCTGCCAGCAGAAGCAGTAGCACAAGGCTATTGCTCCACCACAGCTTCTTCTCCATAGATCTGATGTTTATATTTAAGGGAAGGCGATGCCACAAACGGGCCTATCTGCAGGTCCTTCCAGATGGCATCAACTTTACGGATGGTAGCATCGTCGGCAACGATGATATTAGGCCAATCACGTTCGAAATTATCGAGCAGTCTGGTTTTCAGTGTCCCGTCCATACCAATGGCGCCAATATAACGGCCGGCCTGGCTGGCAGGTTTGTTGATCACAAAACTATCGCGTTTAGGGTCCATGTTATTACAGAAACGCCACAAGGCAGAAGCCAGGTCAGTTACGTCTACTGTATGCTCCACATACAGCACCATCTTCACACCTGCCAGTGCAGGCAGGGCATACAACTGCTCATTCAGCTCCCGCACATGGAAAGGACGGTTTTTCTGTATCGCAACAAGGATACAAGGGATGTCCATTGCCAGCAGGCTGCTGTTGATATCCTTTATCTCCGGGAACTGCCGCATGATAGAGGCTTTGTCTATATCACGCGGAGCGACAGCCTCCAGGTAGGTATTGTCTGTTTCTTCCTCGTATTTACGGGTGCCATCGATACACATTTTACCACCAAAGCCCATTTTGGAACAGGAGTGGTCCAGTACGTCCATAGGACCCTGGCTCAGATAGATGTCTGTAGCAGGATTGAGATGACGGAACACATACTGCGCCAGCTTCTTGTAATCCGTGATATCTTCTCCCTCATCAGCAACGACCAGTATTTTGTTGAACATCATTTGTCCGGCGCCCCACATGGCGTTCATCACTTTCTGAGCCTGACCGGCGTAGTCTTTCTTGATCTGGGCGATGACCAGGTTATGGAACACGCCTTCCACCGGCATTTCCATGTTGATGATTTCCGGTACCAGCGTCATTTTGATGGGTGCCAGGAAAATACGCTCGGTGGCTTTACCGATCCAGGCGTCTTCCTGTGGAGGGATACCTACTATCGTAGACGGGTATACGGCATCTTTACGATGGGTGATGGCGGTTACATGGAAACGGGGATACCAGTCGGCCAGTGAATAATAACCGGTATGGTCGCCAAACGGACCTTCCCATATCAGGTCTTCTGCCGGGTCTACATATCCTTCGATCACAAAGTCCGCATCTGCAGGCACTTCTATCTCCGGCTGGGTAATACATTTTACCAGTTCTACCTTCTTTTTACGAAGGAAACCTGCCAGCATGTATTCATCCACGTTTTCGGGGAGTGGTGCAGTGGCTGAATAGGTATATACCGGATCGCCGCCCAGCACTACTGCTACCGGCATCCGCTTGTTCAGCTTTTTATATTCCATGAAATGTTTGGCAGACACCTTATGTTTGTGCCAGTGCATACCGGTCATATCTTTTTCGAAGACCTGCATGCGATACATGCCTACGTTGCGGCTGCCGGTGAGCGGATCTTTGGTATGGATCACGGGCAGGGTGATAAAGGGACCACCATCTTTGGGCCAGCAAGTGAGTACGGGCAGTTTTCCGAGGTCGGGGTTAGCCATTACTACTTCCTGGCAGCTGCCTTTGCCGCTGACTACCTTGGGCATCCAGGAAGCAAACTGTCCCAGCTTGGGCAGCATGGCCAGTTTGTCGAGTATGCTCTCCTTGGGTTTGGACAGCATTTTAAAGAGATCTTCTATTTCCCTGGTAACATCATCCAGTTCCTGTACGCCCAGTGCCATGCACATACGTTTATAGCTGCCCATGGAGTTGATCAGTACCGGAAAATCGTAGCCAGTATTTTCAAACAGCAGGGCTTTGCCCCCGCCGGGCATTTTACTTACCCTGTCGGTAATTTCCGCTATTTCGAGCTTTGGGTCTACAAATGTGCTGATGCGCAGCAGCTCACCTTCCTGTTCCAGCTTCTCTATAAAATGCCTGAGATTTTTATATGCCATGTTAAATAATCTAATAAACCAGTCAACAAAAGTAAAGATCCCGCGCCGCAATAAAAAATGCCCCCCGGTATTATACCAGGAGGCATCTCATTTATCTGTTCTCAGTTATCAATTGGCAATGGTCACACCTGCGTGGAAAACCGCTCTGGGTCTGGGCGCGTAGTACGGCCTTGGAGGCGGTGGCGGAACCGGCACCGGTACTGCTACCGGGTAATAGGCTGGTTCTGCATATACTACCCTTCTTCTCGGGCGATAACAATCGTCGTCTTCCCAGCGGCGGCAGTCTCTGTCTCTTTCCTTCCAGTATTTACGTTCCCATTTGTCGCAATGTTTTTCATGTCCATAGCCGTGGCCCCAGCCTCTCTGGGCGTAAGTAGTAGCTACCGTGCCACCCAGGAGCAGCATGATCAGGAATACTTTTTTCATGTTTTTGGTTTTTTTTAAGATCGGTTGGCAAATAAATGTTGTGGTGTGTTGTTACAGGTTGTACAGTGTAACGGCAGTATTGGAAGCATAATAAGCACCCGGATATCCAACGTAGCTATACCTGTATCTGTGACCGTGATGATGGTGTTTGTGTTTTTTGTAGTGTTTGCGATGTCCTGGTGGAATTGGTCTCGCTGGCCGGTGCAGATGTGGTGGTCTTGGTGGCAGCGGAGGCCTTGGTGGCAGCGGCGGATGCGGAAGATGCCTTGGAACCGGAGGCGCTGGTGGCAGTGGTGGTCTCGGTGGACGATGCTGTGCAAATAAGCTGACAGCACCAACCAACAACATCACCGCGGCTAAATATATAATCTTCTTCATGGCACTACTTATTTTTTAACAATACAGGTGAATGCATACCAGCTTATTTTACAGTCATTTTGTTTCATTACTCTCTCCGCGATTTGTGAACTATTTTCCAGCTACTTTAAGCTGGTGGCTGCGATTCTTTACCTGTTTAAACAAATAAATTCAACAACTATGCCAATAAAAAAATCCCGGCTCAACAGGGCCGGGATACAGTTTATAAATGGACTTTATTGGGGGTTGAAAGTCAGGTCGAGATTGTCAAACATTATGCCAACATAACTGTGATTCATCTGATTTTTAGTGATTTTTCCTGATATCGATGCGAAGATAAACTGTGATGAATACTGGCTTTTTATGATGCTCCTGGTATAAAAGCAAAGCCCTCATTGATACCAATGAGGGCTTCGCTTTTATCTTCGATATTAATCTTCTATGTTAATCTCCGCTATCAGGAGCATCGGAAAAATCAGTATTCATTACCGTTACAATCTTACGGGGCATCTGGTGGCTTTCACCTTACCCCATCCTCCACTGCCGCCACCGAGGCGATAAGTAATGGTAATGCCTGAGAAGGAATACCAGTCTTTATGTTTGGCGGAGCCACGTATAGTGCCGTCTGGCGGATAAACGCCCGGGGTCTGTTTGCCGGTAAGTTCGTCACCACGGAAGGCCATGTCTACCGCTTTCTGACCACGGTAGGCCAACAGCGTATTCTGATCTACATAGTTGGTGCTTACATCATCCAGATAATCGGTGGTGGTAGGTCTTAAACCTATTTCAAAACCCAGTGTCCAGTTGTCGTTGAGCATTGCTTTAAAACCGGCCCCCATCGGGAAGGAGAAAGCAAAGAGATCATAAGGCTGACGCTGAGGATATTGCGGAAGACCCTGTCCTTCGGTACCCAGCGGGCGTAAACGCACTCTGTTACCGGACATGTCTTTGGCAGTAGGATCAAAACCAAAGCCCCCCACTCCTATGAACACATAAGGGGTAAATCTTTTTTCATCCAAATCCAGAAAGTTAATTTCCGCAATCAGGCTACCTTCAAAAATATTGGATTTAAAGCTGAGGTTACGGGCTTTAAGCGCTTCTGATGCATTGGTACTGTCGGCACCGGTGGCAATGCCCCAGGTAAATCCGGCACGAAGGGTGAGGTAACGGTTGATGTCTTTTCTGACAAGCAGACCAAGCGCCGGACGGGTATACCGCATGTCTACCTTTTGCTGTACAAGGTCTCCACTGTAATTACTAATACCGGCAAAAGCACCTATATGCCAATCCTGTGCAAAGCTGAAAAAGGGTAATGCCATGGACAACAACAGTGTTCCGGTAAATTTTCTGAATTTCAAAGTATTTGGTTTTAAGAGGTTAGTCCTAATCAACTGCTTAATTTAACGTTTCTGGTAACAGTTTTATTTGGTTCGGTCTTTTACAAAAGTTTCAGTCCCAACAAAAAGCCATTAAAGATGTAAAAATAAACTAATAAACCAATTAAGTAATACGCTGATCAAACAAATAGGGAGAAAACCCATCAGCAACGGATATACGACCATCCTTCAGCCTGTCTTTCCACCAGGTGGGCTACCGCTGCCGGCACTACCTGCACAAAGGAAAGCAGCTGGTCCATCTTTAGCTGTTTACCATTGATCGTGTTCTGGCAGATGAGCCAGCTGACAGCCCTGTCGTAAAGATCCTCCACCTTGCCGGCCAGGGGATTGCCGGCAGCAAACAACAATCCATAGGCATCTCCATGCACTACTACTTCCACAGTTATACGCACCTGCCGGTCATGATAATATTGCAGCAGGTTGTTTAACTGTCCCAGCATGGCTTTCTGAGCCTCCGGGGTGGAAGAAGTGATCTGGAAAACTACTTTCATGGGAACAAACCTACTGAAATACAGGTAATAAGAAAAAAATTACTGGTGGATGTTATCCTTAATCTTCAGATAATCCGCCGGCATCCCGTGCCGGTCCGTTGGGGTCTTTATGGTTCTGCAACTGCAGGCTGTTCAGCCTTTCCTGTAACTCCTTATACTTCAGGGTAGCCTCCTTTAACTGGAATACCAGGGAGGCTGACCGGATCTCCTGCTGGTGAAGATTCACCTCTGCGGCCAACAATGATTTCCGCTGGTGGACCAGTACTCTCCAGCATAGATAGAGCACAGTCCCCAGCAATAATAATAAGGGCACCAGTATATACAATACCGTGGCAACGCTGTTGCCGGACTCCTGTACCGGCACAACCCCGTCCTGTACAGTATCACTGCTGGCACATCCCCCTAAGAGTAATGGCAGGACTAAATATCGGATGTAAGATGAGAGTTGCAATGTCTTTTAATGGCGTTCCTGGTTAAATAACCCTATGGTTAAAATTATTGAATCAGACAGAGAAAAAATTGTCCATTCTGGCTTTTTTTAATGCAAATTGTTAGTAACATTGGGGGTAAATCGACTGGAAAAATTACATCAGCAGAACAAGAATTTAAGTCTTCACGTTATAGATCATTGGTTGTCAATCTTTAATTTTTTTTCTCAAAAAAACAAGGACGTTACGCTCAAAAAAAATTATATTGGTTGATAAGTATAATATCAACCGTACCCTGATAAGTCTTGTAAGGATAATGCTACCCAAAAACGTCCCATGAAGTAACCAAAAACCGTGTATGTCAAAATCCGCCAATCCTACCAAACAACAACTTGAACAACTTGCCCTGCAGGGACTTTCCTTTGCTGATGACCATGTAAGCGATGTTTTCAGCATCAAAGACGTGTCTGACCGCCTCGGAATCTCCTACTCCTACTTCTATCACAGCTTCGCAGACTATATGGGAGAACCCTTCTGGCATTACGTTAAACGTCATCGCCTCGAACTCTCTGCCGGTCTGCTCCGCCATAGTGGTCACTCCATCGGTGTTATTGCCGACCTTTGCGGCTATGCCACCACAGCGGCTTTCAGTAAAGCTTTCAAACAGCATTTTAAGGAGAGTCCTAAAGAGTTTCGCCGTATCGCGGAACTGCCCAACGAAAAAAGGACCATTCATATTATCGAAACTATCACCACCGTCGCCGGCACTGATATCTTTGGCAATTTCTTCCAATACGACCGCGGCGACAAAGTGCATCTGCCCGACAGTATGCTCTACTACTCCCTGCTCTCACGCGGCCAGAACCCTATCGGAGAAATGATTGCCAAAATGAACCAATACTACAGCATCTTCAGCAAAATACTGGGACAGGTGGAAGTACCGCAAGCCAAAGTCATCACCGGCACTCTCGACTCCGTACCAGTAACCGACTACGAAAAAATCTCCATTTTCGCAGGTGTCAGCATTCCCCTCACAGCTATTGCCGCCCATCATCATATGGACAACACCTTTCCTTACCTGATGAAGAAACGTATCCCCGGAGGGCACTTCCTTCGGCTGCCGGTTCCCATGGACTTTGCTACCGCCGGGATCCCTATGTACAACTTCATTAACCAGAACTGCAAGGAAGGTAATTTCAAAATGAGCGGCAATCACTTTTTTATGTCACTCAACGGCACACAAAGCTGTGAAATATACATTCCGTTATTACGTAAACACTACTGAATTGTAGTTGTGATTTTGATCATGCTAATGATGGACATAACAAACAGATATCAGCGAAGATTAAAAATGAAATGATCTTAAATCAGCCCCTGTTAATCTTCGCTGATAATCTTATCATGGTTGCATCACAGCCCGGAAGCAGTTGGCACTGGTGTTTACCGTATCTTCCTGGGGTTTGCCCCGGCCATAAAATTCGTCAAGGAAATGGCCGGCATCTGACCAGATAGTTTGCATCATACCCTGATAACGAGGTTTCATTTGAGCCGTAGCAGTGCTGCGGAAATCGTACATATCTTTCAGTTGCAGCAGCGCATTAGCCGGTTTACGCCAGGGACAGGTGATAACACTTAATCCTTTGGAAGCAAAATACACCGGTGTTTTATCAGGACGCTCGTAATGCCAGTCGCAGATCATAATATCTTTAGGCACCAGGTCTATCGCGCGGTGTGTGTTGTTCATGCTGGCTTCCCATTCGCCCATGCCGGTTGTTTTACCGTCTAACAAACGATCTCCCCAGATCCAGAGCTGACGGCCTTTTCCGGCCAGGTGATTACGAATGGTCCACACTTCGCCGGCATATAGTTCAGCTTTATCGAGGCCACTGCAACGCGGACATTTGCTGTCACCGATATAAAATACCTCGTCCATTCCCGCATGGAAGGCGGTGGCTTCAAATACCTCGCAGATCTCATCTACCAGTTCAAATACCACCTTGTGCACACCCGGATGCAACGGGCAATAACTCTTGCAATACAAACCATCGGCATTGGGCCACTCATATTTGGCAGGCATTTTCACCCAGGGTGTTTCATCAAATTCGGGATACACTCTGAGCAGGTTCATAGTGGTAGTAGCCCACGACTGATGCCCCAACAGGTTGATCTGCGGGATCAGACGGATATGATGCTGCTTACAGACCTTCACCAGCTCTTTGACCTGAGCCTTGCTCAGTGCACCGGGATCTCTCAGCTCCGGATGAGAGGTATATTCATAGTTAAAATCCACCCTCAATACCAGGGTGTTGATGTTACGCGGGGCCAGCTCCTCGCTGATAAATTTAATAAACGGAGCCAGTACAGCCTGGGTAGGCGCTGCAATACAAAAGCCCCTTACCGGCAAGGTATCTTTGGGTTGCGCTTTTGTGTAATACGGGTACAGTACAACGCTGCATAACAGCAGCAGCATGGAAAATAGTTTTTTCATAATGGGAAGTTTTCTAGCGGTCAACAAAATACCAAATGAGAAGATTATAATGCAATGAAATCCAGCATTAGACAATTTTACATACAGAAACAACTGATTTTTAATAAATTTGACTTAAAAGAAAAATCCATGACCGAGTTTAAGCTCCCCTTTAATGCGAGACTCACCTTTACCCTGTTGTCGCTTATTTTAATGGTATACATTGCGCATGTAGGCCGGGAAATCATTATCCCGCTGTTATTTGCCTTTCTTATATCCATCATGTTACTGCCTGTATCCCTTTTTCTGGAGAAGTATAAGTTTCCCAGAGGCCTCGCTGCTGCGCTGTCGGTACTACTGTTTATAGTCGTGATAGTGCTGATAATGCTGTTGATGGGCACACAGATGCAGTCATTTATTGCCGACTTTCCCCAACTGGAAAAGAAGCTGATGTTTACCGTCAATTCTTTGCAGGCGTGGATCGATGAAAAGTTTCATATCAGTTCCAATGCCCAGCTGAGCTATCTGCAGAAAGCTGCGCTAGGCACCCTGGGCACAGCCACCAGTTTCATCAGCCAAACCTTTCTCTCCCTGTCTTCGCTGATCATCTTTATCGTTTTTGTACTGCTTTATTCTTTTTTTATACTGTTCTACCGCAAGCTGCTGGTCACCTTCCTGGTAAGGCTTTTCCATGAGAAACACCGGGAGACCCTGCTGGGCGTTGTAGCACGCACCCGGTTCATCATCAAAAGTTATGTAGGCGGCCTCATGATAGAAATGGTAGTCGTGGCCATTCTCAATACGACTGTATTTCTGATACTGGGCATCAAATACGCTATCCTGTTAGGGGTAATGGCAGCCATTTTCAACATCATTCCCTACATCGGTATCTTTACCGCACTGATCATCAGTATGCTGGTAACCCTTACCACCGGCACACCTATCTCTGCCCTCCAGGTAGGCATCGCGCTGTTTCTTGTTCATCTGCTCGACAGTAACGTACTGCTGCCACGCATCGTAGGATCTAAAGTAAAGATCAATGCACTGGTTACCATCATTGGTGTGGTACTGGGCAATATGTTATGGGGTATCCCTGGCATGTTCCTCGCCATCCCTATCATTGCCATTATCAAAATCGTTTGTGAGAGTGTGGACTACATGAACCCCTGGGCCATTCTGCTGGGTGATGAACAAAAAGAAGTGGTCAAAAAAACCAGCGAAATAATAGACGACAAGATTCAGGAAAAGGAGAATGACCAGGACCCGGGACAAGAAACTGTGACGAAGAATGATTAAAAGTGATACCCCTGATATGTTTTGAACGATGATCATTTTGATCAATAAAATGCCCCTGATACGTTTGTATTTAACAAACTTATCAGGGGCATCACTTTTAATCATCTTTTATCACCGTTTATTACTGCTCTGCCTTGCGTAACATTCTCCTGTACACCCAATAAAAGACTATTGGGAAAATAAACAGGTTGAACATGGTATCTGTTATCAGACCACCGATTACCACACGGGCCAGCGGGCGGGCTGTTTCAGAACCGATGCCATGGCTCATGGCGGCAGGCAACAAACCGATGGCCGCCATCATGGCTGTCATGATTACCGGACGGATACGGGATTCCACCCCCTCCTGAATAGCTTTGGAGAGATTAAAATCCGAGTATTGATGCATGGTCCGGATATTCGATTTGAATTTCGTCAGCAGTATCACCCCGTTTTGCACACAGATACCAAACAACGCAATGAAACCGATACCTGCAGAGATACTGAAGTTGATGCCGGTCAGCCACAACGAGAAGATACCTCCGATAATGGCGAAAGGCACGTTGTTTAATACCAGCAGAGAATCTTTTACTTTACCGAACAGGATAAACAGGAACAGGAAGATGAGGAACAGGCTGATTGGCACCACCTGTGTCAGCCTTTTGGTAGCACGTTCCTGGTTTTCAAAATCACCCGCCCACTCCAGGAAATATCCTTTAGGCAGTGCGATCTGTTCATGTACTTTATGCTGTGCTTCTGCTATCGTGCTTCCCAGGTCTCGGCCACGTACAGAGAACTTAATGGCTCCATAACGCTGGTGTTTGTCGCGATAGATCATACTTGGGCCAATGATATGGCTGATGTCTGCAATTTCTTTCAGCGGTATTTTATTGCCACGCAGTGTAGGGATGGTCAGATTGCCGATTGCCACCTCGTTTTCCCGGAAGCTCTCCGGATAACGAATACGCAGGTCGAAGTTTTTCTCTCCTTCGTAAATTTTGGTGGCGGCCTTTCCACCGATGGCCATTTCGATCACGGAGTTGGCATCTTCTGTGGTAACACCATAGAGTGCCATTTTCTGCTGATTCAGGTTAATCCTCAGCTCCGGCTGACCGATATTACGCATGATACCCAGATCTTCAATACCACTGACCGACTTCAGAATTTTCTCTATCTGTTCTTCATGTTTTTCTACCACTTTAAAATCATCTCCGAACAGTTTCACCACAATAGACCCTTTCACACCTGACACCGCTTCTTCCACATTGTCCATGATAGGCTGGGAGAAGTTGAGCGTTACACCGGGCTCTCCGTCCAGTTTGGCGTTCATACGGCGTATCAGTTCTTCTTTAGAGATACCGCTCTTCCACTCGTCCTGCGGATAGATGTCTACGTGAAACTCTATGTTGTAAAAACCGGTAGCATCGGTACCATCATTGGGGCGGCCGGTTTGTGACATTACCTGTCTTACTTCCGGGAAGGTCAGTATCTTTTTACGCATTTCATCTGCCACTTTCACGGATTCTCCTAATGAAGTGCTTAGCGGACCAGTAGCGCGAATGTAGATGGCGCCTTCGTTCAGCTGCGGCAGGAACTCGGTACCCAGGAAACGGAAACAATAAAGTCCGATGGCCAGGATAACCAGCGAAATGGTAAATACCATCCTGCGATGATGGAAGGTATAATTAAAGAAACGTAAGGTTGTACGGTGTACAAATTCCAGGAAAAAATTGTGTTTCTCTTTCACATCCTTACGTAACAGCACACTGGCCAGGGCGGGTACCAATGTAAAGGTGAGGATCAGTGCACCCAGCAGGGCAAAACCGAGTGTCCAGGCCAGTGGCGAGAACATTTTACCTTCCACTTTTTCGAAGGTGAAGATCGGAAGCAGGCCCGTAATGATGATCAGCTTGGCAAAGAAGATACCTTTACCATTTTCCATACAGGCTTTGCGGATCATACCCAGTTTACTGAGTTTATTGAACCGCTCCATGCCCACCTGATGGGCCTTCCGGTCGAGCATCACAAAGATGCCCTCCATCATTACCACGGCCCCGTCTATAATGATACCAAAGTCGATGGCACCCATAGAGAGCAGGTTGGCACTCATTCCCTTTAACTTCAGACAGATAAAGGCGAACAGCAATGCCAGCGGTATCACTACGGATACAATGATGGTTGTACGCCAGTCGGCCATGAAGATAAATACGATAACCGTTACAAAGATGATCCCTTCGATCATGTTGTGCAGTACCGTATGGGTAGAAAAGTCGATCAGATCTTCCCTGTTATAGAATGTTTTGATTTTTACATCGTCAGGCAGGATACGGCTGTTGAGCTCTTCGATTTTTTCTTTCAGTCCTACAATCACGTTGGCGGGGTTCTCCCCTTTACGCATCACCACGATACCTTCTACCATATCGTTATCATGGTCGCGGCCCACCTGACCCAGACGAGGCAATGCCGATACGGTCACTTCAGCCACGTCCTTTACCAGGATGGGCGTACCGCCGATATGGTCTACGATGATATTTTTGATTTCCTCAACATTGTTGAGTATCCCGATACCGCGCACCACATAGGCTTGCGCGTTTTTAACGATCACATCACCCCCTACGTTGATATTGCTTTTTGACAATGCCTGAAACATTTCCTGTGCGGTGATGCTGTACTGCACAGCTTTATCAGGGTTCATTGTCACCTGATAGATTTTCACTTCACCGCCGAAGCTCACGATATCAGCCACACCTGGTACTGCCAGCAGATTACGCTCTACCACCCAGTCCTGCAGTGTTTTCAGCTGCTCGATCGTCAGCTTGCTGCTTTCCAGGGTATAACGGTAGATCTCCCCTGTAGGCCCGTATGGTGGTTCAATTTCAGGATCTACCCCATCGGGAAGGTTGGCCGATGCAAGGTTGTTGTTGATCTGTTGCCGGGCAAAAGTATCGTCTACATCATCTGCGAAGATCACTTTTATCACAGACAGCCCAAACAGGGAAGAGGAACGGATATGTGTTTTTTTCTGCGCCCGGTTCATCGCAATTTCGATGGGGCGTGTTACAAACTTCTCCACTTCTTCGGCGCTGCGACCCTGCCATTGGGTAATAATGGTCACGGTAGTGTTGGTCACGTCCGGGAAAGCGTCCACACCAATCTGTTTGAAGCTGATGTATCCCATGACGGCCATGACGCCGGCAGCAAAGAAGATGAAGTATTTATTTTTAAGAGAAAAAGCAAGTATTTGCTTAATGAATTTGTTCATAATGCTGGCCTTTAGGTTTACTGCTGCTGATCGCTCAGTGTGTTATAAATAAATACCTGCCGTGAAGCGATGATACGGTCCCCTTCCTGTAATCCGGAGGCGACATAGGCCCGCCCTTCTACTGTTTTGGATACTTTAATCTCGCGGATTACTACGCCCGGCTTGGCGTTGGTCAGCACCAGCACATAATATTTGTCGTGGTCGAAAATAATACCCCGGGAAGAAATGCTTACCTGGTTGGAATCTGCATGGCGTTTGGCTTGTGCGCGAACAAACATTTCCGGTTTGAGTAAAAAGCCGGGATTGTCTACCACTACCCTGGCCTTCATCACTTTGGTTTCGGGGTCGAGCACATTATAGATCTTATCGATTCTGCCAGAAAACGTTTTATCGGGATAAGACAAAGTAGACATCTGTACCGGATCGCCTTCCCGGATGCTGGAGATATCAGACTCAAAGACATTGATGACAGCCCATACATTGTTGAGATCGGCCACTGTAAAGATGGGGTCTGTGTTGTCGGGCCTCCATTGCATATTTTCCGCCGTTTTTTTACTGATTACAAATCCTGGTACCGGCGCTTTCACCGCATAGTTGGTCTGATGTCCGCCCCCATTGATTGCTAATACGGCGCTGGATTTATTGTATGCAGCTTCTGCCTTGTCGTAGTTGCGTTTGGCTTCTTCATAGTCCTTCTGGGAGTTAAGTCCGCTTTTATAAAAAGACTCTGCTACTTCCATATTGCGTTTCGCAATAGCCATATCATTGCTATTGATACGCTGATCGGCTGTAAACCCGGCCATTTCAGGGCTTTTGATAACAGCGAGCACCTGGCCTTTTTTTACAAAATCGCCGGAATGCACTTTTACATCTGTCACGATACCGCTGACCATCGGGAATATACGGGCGGTCTTATCTTCATTCTCACTGATCTTACCGGTCAGATAAATTTCGCTTTCCAGTGGCATAGCGGTGGCTGTATCCACCGCCAGGGTGCGGAGCAAAGAATCTGTCAGCGTCCACTGGGTGGACTTTTCAGGAATCTTTTTGCTGCCGCAGCTGGTGGTGAGTCCATAAACGGATATAATAAAAACAGCCGCAGGTATATAACGCTTCATAATATTTTGCATGATTCAGGAATATTTTATCAGAAATGGTAGATAGTGGAACCGGTAG
Organism: Chitinophaga flava; assembly: GCF_003308995.1. Taxonomy (NCBI): domain Bacteria; kingdom Pseudomonadati; phylum Bacteroidota; class Chitinophagia; order Chitinophagales; family Chitinophagaceae; genus Chitinophaga; species Chitinophaga flava. Next base: position 335,458 of record NZ_QFFJ01000001.1, read on the forward strand.
CGAAGTTGATCTGCTCCAGTGCATTTAGTCGATTGTATTTGAGCTCGTTCATTTTGAGCACGTTGTTGCGATAAGCATCGTAGAGGTCGATGAACTCGAGCAGCCCGATGTAATGCAGTCCGTAGTTTTTCTCTACTTCATGCATCAGGGCGGTGTATTCCTGTTCGAAGCCGGGATCAAATTCCTTCATCAGCTTATCTGTTTTCAGTGCCTGCTGAAGGCTGTTCATCACATCATGTTCCAGCTGATCCTGTGTACCGGTAAGTTGCAGCTTGCTGTTTTCCAGTGTGGCCTTTGCCATTTTGATATTGCCCTGGTTACGGTTAAAGATGGGCAATGGCATAGATATATTGAGGCCGTTGTAATTTCTTTCGAAGTTACCCTGTTTATCGTAGGAGAATCCCATCTGTAAATCAGGGATAGCTAAAGACTTTTGCAGACGGAGATTAAGATTATTATACTGCACATTTTCCTGTGCTATTTTCAGATCGTAGCGGTTAGCGCGTGCGGTATCAAGCAGATTCTGGTAAGACAAGGCCTGAGCAGACACTTCCGGCATGGCTTCCGGCAGTTGCGGTTCTATGACTGTAGTGGCAGGTACGCGCATCAGCAATGCCAGATCCGACTGGGTTTGCTGGATATCATTGGACAGTTCCAGTGCATCATGCTGCAGATCATACAACAATGATTTGATACGGATGATTTCTTTGGGAGCAATGTTCCCCATCGCCTTCTGTTGCTCAAACACCTTTACAATCTGCTGCAGGAAGGCAATCTGACGGCCAAAAGTCTGAAGGGATTGTTTTTTATAGTACAGATCAATGAAGTTATCATGGAGAGAGAAACGCAGTGTTCGTAACAAATCGAAGAACTGATACTCTGTCATTTTCACGTTGCTCTTTGCCAGTTTGATCGCATTATTGCGGTGGCCTGCAATTCTGATCAGCTGCTGTACCTGGAGCGAATTCTCTCCATCGTAGCTGAAATCAAACAGTTTTTTGGAGGTGTGACTGTATAAAACATTTTCGAAAGTAACCTGTGGGTTGTCCCAAAGTTTGGCAGTGATAACTTCTGCTTTGGCCGCGTCTACATTAAATTTTTGGGCCAGCAGGGTGATATTTTTCTGAAGGAGTTGCTGTTCCGCCTCTGGTAGTGTCATTCTCAGGGTATCCGGTGTTTGCGCAAAAGCGCTGCTACACCACAGGATGCCCAACAGTACAGATAAGGCGTGTAATGCTAGTCTAGTCGTCATACAACATTTTTTTCGTTGCAAAGATGGCGATAGGCTATTAAGCGGTAATTAGAATGAAGTTAAAACAAAATTAGATTTTAATCTCTATTGGAAAAAAAATGTTAAAGGTTGTTCCCTGTCCGAGAACACTGCTGACAGTAATGGAGGCCTGATGGAGCTGGAAGATTCTCTGAGCCATGGCCAGTCCGATGCCATAGCCGGAAAACGTATAGGCGTTGTCTGCCCGGTAGAGGGGCATAAATATTTTGTCTTGTTCACTGGGTGCGATACCAATGCCTTTATCACTGATAGACAGTACCATGCCGCTTTTGTTATAGGTAAGCCGAAGACTAACGGGCTGGTTATACGAAAACTTAAAACCATTCCTCACGATGTTTTGCAGTGCCAGCATGAGTAAGGCTCTGTTACCCCTCAAAGTCAGGCGGGCTGCATCTTCTGGCATATCGTTCATGATCACGTCTGCCTGCAACGGAGGTGTTTTATAACGCCAGTGTTCCTGTATCTCCCACAGCATTTCATCGAGCCGCACCGGTTCTGTGTTGGCGGCAGTAAGGATCACATCCACTCTGGTGAGCTGCAGCAGGCCATCAGTGATCATTTTAAGCTTTTCTGACTCATCCAGCACTGTGCTGAGGGTGGTGATATAGTCTTCTTTATTTCGTTCGCGGTGAAGGGTTACTTCAATCTCTCCGATAATGGTGGTCAGCGGGGTACGCAGCTCATGAGATGCATTCGACACAAAAGAACGCTGCATTTCAAAAGCCTGTTCCATGTGCTGCAATAATTCATTGAAGTTCCTGGCCAGCTCGTCGATTTCATCTTTGTTGCGACCATGTTCCACCCGCATGTGCAGGTTATTGGAGCGGATACGTTTTACCTGACGGTTGACGCTTTGGATCGGTTGCAGGGCTTTACTGGCAAACCACTGCCCCAGCCCAAACGTGACCAGCAGGGATACACAGAGGATGACGCCCAGGATCAATGCCAGATACTGCAGCTGTTGTTCTCCCGGCTTGTTTTTGGCCGTCACGATCACGACAAAGTCGCCCTGATTATCGGGATAAAACATGCCTACGCCATATTTATTTTCCCCGAAAGTAAAACGATAGGTGCCTGTTTTACGGATAGTGTTGAGCAGGGAATTGGGCCAGGTATATTTGATATTCTCCAGGAAAACGGGTTTATCTTCCTGGTTGTAGATATTACTAGATTCGTCGGGGATGCTCTGGCGATAGCTTTTTTCTATCTCCAGAAATTTCTTTTTGGTAAGCTCATCTTTTTCGAGGTATACCTGGGCTGTCACGAGGGCCCTTACCTGCAACAGTTTATAGAAGCTGTTACGGATATACTGGGCAGACAGGAGATATATCAGGATAAACACCCCGGTGAGGATAATACCAGTGATAAGGGTAAACTGTAGTGATAAACGATGTCTTATCTTCATAGCTGCTGCTGCCAGGTACCTTTAACTTTCATAACGTACCCCATCCCTACCACGGTGTGGATCAGCTTTTCACCGCTGAAACCCTTTTCTATTTTGTTGCGGAGATAGTTCACGTAAACATCAATTGTGTTGGTTCCGGTGTCGAATTCCAGTCCCCATACGGCTTCGGAGATAAGGGCGCGGGACAGCACCTTGCCGGTGTTTTTGAGCAACAGTTCCAGCAATGCGTATTCCTTGGCGGTGAGGGTGATCTCCTGCCCTTCCCTGCTGGCTGTTTTGGAGGTAGTATCCAGGCGCAGGTCTGCCAGGGCAAGGATTTCTTTTTCCTGTTTGAAATTATTTTTCCGGCGTGACAGTGCATTCACCCTGGCTACCAGTTCTGAGAAATGGAAGGGTTTAGCCAGATAGTCATCTGCGCCGGCATTGAGACCGTCCACGATGTCATGGGTGGCGTTGAGGGCTGTCAGCATCAGTACCGGTGCGGTCACCTCGCGGGCCCGGAGGTTTCTGCAGATAGTGAGTCCGTTGATACCGGGCAACATGATGTCGAGGATCACCAGATCATAGTCTTCTGCTATGGCAGCCTGCTGTCCCAACAGTCCGTCTGTATACACTTCCACCTGATGATGATGTTCTTCCAGCCCTCTTTTTATAAAGGCGCCCACTTTGGATTCATCTTCAATAACCAATATTTTCATACATTCAGTATTATTATACTATGATCTATGCAAAATTAGGGAATGTTTATGTTGGCGGGCATTAAAGCCGCATTAAAAATACCAGGCCACTCCTGGAACTTTTATTTCAATTGTTAGTACAATTTAACGATATCAATTAGTTTTGTAGCAACCTAAACAGGCACCGTACCATGCAATTACCCGTTCTAAGCACCGAGCAGCTGGAGCTCCGACCTATTACTGAGAAAGATACCGCTGCTTTGTTCTCCCTCTTTTCCAAAGAAGAAGTGACACGGTATATGGACATTGATGCTTTCACCAATATCACTGAAGCTACACAGATTATCACTTATTTCCGGGAAAACTGGGAAAAACAGGAAGGCATGCGCTGGGCCATTACCCTCAAAGGCCAGGATGAGCTGATAGGCACCTGTGGGTTTCACCACTGGAATAAAACACATTACAAAATTGAGCTGGGGTACGACCTGTTGCCTGCTTACTGGGGCAAAGGTATTATGACCGAAGCGATTGGAATAATTCTGCAGTTTGTATTTGAAGACCTGCAGGTGAACCGGGTGGAAGCTTTTGTAGACCCTGTCAATACAGCCTCCTCCCGTTTACTGGGAAGGCTGGGCTTCCAGCATGAAGGTATGCTGCGTGACGCTTTTTTTGAGAAGGGAAAATTTGTAGATGCAGAGCTGTATAGCCTGTTGCGCCGGGAATATAACCGGGAAGCCATCTGGCAATAATTTTTATTTTATCAGACATATCATATGAATTTGCAGTACAAAGATGCAGTCCTGGAGGATTTACCTGAGATAGTAGCTATTTACAACAGTACTATTGCAGGGAGAATGGTCACGGCGGACACTTCGCCGGTAAGCGTGGAAAGCCGCATTCCCTGGTTCCATGAGCATAATCCGGAACAACGGCCATTATGGATGGTGTACCACGAAGATCAACTGATCGGATGGATGAGTTTTCAATCTTTTCACAGCCGTCCGGCCTATAGCGGCACCGTAGAGATCAGCATTTACCTCGCAGAAACAGCCAGGGGCAAAGGTTTTGGCAAAGCTATCCTGCAACATGCCCTTGACGTGGCGCCGAAGTATGGAGTGCATACCATCGTGGGACTTATCTTCGCCCATAATCTCCCCAGCCTGAAACTGTTCACCGACAAAGGATTTCAGGAATGGGCCCATATGCCGGATGTGGCTATTCTGGACGGGGTAGCAAGAAGCCTGAAAATACTGGGATATAAGATAAAATAATCACGAATGATGAATTTTCACAATTCAATTTCCTGATTTTTCAATTCGTAATTTGTAGTTCGTAATTGAAAATTGAATCTATGTGGTGGATTTATGCTTTGTTGTCAGCTGGCTTTGCAGCACTCACGGCCATTTTTGCCAAGATAGGTGTGGCGGATATTCCCTCAAATCTCGCCACCGGCATACGTACCATAATTATTTTGCTGGTCGCCTGGGGTATAGTGCTGGCAAGGGGAGAATATAAAGGGGTAACGCTTACGCGGCATACCCTGTTATTTCTGGTATTGTCGGGCCTGGCTACCGGTTTCTCCTGGATTTTTTATTTTAAGGCCCTGCAGGTGGGCAAAGTATCGCAGGTAGCGCCGGTAGATAAACTGAGTGTGGCACTGACGATTATTTTGGCGGCTGTTTTTCTGCAGGAGGCTATCACCTGGAAAACGGCGATTGGTGCCCTGTTGATTATTTCGGGCACACTGGTACTGATCATTAAATAAGGGGGAACTATCAGGTTACTGGTACAGTGGTCGGTTGGATTTTATATACACAGCGGCGGGCGCCATTGATAATATGGTCCAGGCGTGTTACCTGTACATCTTCCCCGATGACACTGATGAAAGTGTTCATTTCGGAAGTGCAGATATTATCACAGGTGGCGGCGGCACAGCAGATAGGGCAGTGATTTTCTATAAAGAGGAAGATATCGCCTTCCTTTCTCCATTCTGCCAGGTATCCTTCAGTGGTTCTGATTGCAGCAAAGGCCGTGAGCCGGTTTTCGATACCGGTGATGCCTTCGAGAGCAGTATGATATTTTTCCTGCTGATTTTTTTCGCGTGCTTTAATGACATTAGCAAGCGCTTCCGGGCCCAGAACGGTTTTGATAGTCTGGATGATATCTACCGTCAGTTCAGTATGGCTGTCCGGGAAGCGGGCGTTGCCCATGGGAGTCAGGCTCCATATCTGCATGGGGCGTCCTACCCCTTTGGAAATACTTTCGGCTAACAGGAGGCCTTCCTCTGCCAGTTTGACCAGCTGGAGGCGGGCACCTTCGGTAGTGATACCCAATTCACCAGCCAGCTCGGCAGCAGACAGGGGGCCCCTGGTCTTGATGAGCATCAAAAACCTGTCAGCAGCATTTCTGGTTCGTGTTGGATATTTTTCCAAGTTATTACTTGTTTTATTTACAAATAACGTAATTTTGTAGGAGCTAAAAAAAAGAATTTGAGATTTTGATGATTATGAGACCTTAATTCATCAAAAATTAATCTCATAACCTTTTCAATCTCTAAATCTTAGGCATTAATGAACGTACTCATATTTAACGGCGCTACCGACACCCGTCCTGAGGCTACTTCCAACCGCCTGGCAGCCTATATGTCAACTGCACTAAACGAGCAGGGATTTTCCCCGGAGATTTTCAGTCTGGCAGAAAAACAGATACCCTTTTTCTCGATGTCGGAGGCTGCAAAGAAGCCGGAAGCCGTCACAGCGATGTGTAATGCATTTTGTAAGGCGGACCTTCAGATATGGATGACGCCTTTATATCATGGAAGCATGACTGGCGCTATGAAAAACTGCCTGGACTGGCTGGAACTGACAAGCAAACACCAACGGCCATATTTAACCGGAAAGGTTGTAGCTTTGCTCTCCTGGGCAGACGGCACGCAGGCCATGCAGGGGATAAATGCGATGGATGCAGTTGCGAAAGCGTTGAGGGCCTGGGTATTACCTTACTCCCTCCCTATCCTGAAAGATAATCTCTATGACCCGCAAACCAGCGGGTTTACTGCATTTTATAAAAACAAGCTGGATATGATGGTTTCCCTGCTATGTGCTGCCAAGTCGCATGTGACAGCCGGAATAACAACAGCGTAACCACGATCATGGCTATTACCGGGTAACCGGATACAGCATTTAAAACAATTCTGATTATGATAACCGTTTCAGAAAAAGCAGGAGCATATATTAAAGCATTGATGGAAAAAGAACATCATGCACCCGGCACCTTTGTAAGAGTAGGTGTTAAAGGCGGTGGTTGCTCCGGGCTTGAATACGTGATGAAATTTGAAGCAACAGAAGAAGAAGGTGACCAGGTATTTGAAGACAAAGGCATTAAAGTAGTAGTACAGATGAAAAGCCTGCTGTACCTGTACGGCACCGAACTGGACTATTCTGACGGCCTCAACGGCAAAGGCCTTTTCTTCAACAACCCGAATGCAACCAGAACATGCAGCTGTGGCGAAAGCTTCGCTGTATAAATATCAAACTTGTATGATAAACAGTAACGAAATAATAGATGATATAGCCAACAAGGAGTATGAGTTTGGCTTTACCACCGACATTGAAATGGATATCGCTCCAACGGGGTTAAACGAAGATATCATCCGCTTTATTTCTGCTAAAAAGAACGAGCCGGAATGGCTTTTGGAATGGCGACTGAAAGGATTTGCTGCCTTCAAGAAAATGCAGTATCCCAGCTGGCAGCACTTTGAGATGCCGGCACTGGACCTGCAGGCGATTTCCTACTACGCGGCTCCCCGCAAGAAAAAACAACTGAACAGCCTGGATGAAGTAGATCCGGAATTACTGGCTACTTTCGAAAAACTGGGCATCCCGCTGAACGAACAGAAAGCACTTGCCGGTGTAGCTGTAGACGCGGTATTCGACAGCGTTTCCGTAGCTACTACCTTTAAAGGCAAACTGAAAGAGATGGGTGTTATCTTCTGCTCTTTTGGTGAAGCTGTTCAGGAATACCCTGACCTGGTAAAAAAATACCTGGGTTCTGTGGTTCCACACTCTGATAATATTTTTGCTGCACTGAATGCTGCCGTATTTTCTGACGGTTCATTCACTTATATACCCAAGGGCGTACGCTGTCCGATGGAACTGAGCACATACTTCCGTATCAATGCGCAGAACACCGGCCAGTTTGAACGTACCCTCATCATCGCAGACGAAGGCAGCTACGTAAGCTACCTGGAAGGCTGTACCGCCCCGATGCGTGATGAAAACCAGCTGCACGCTGCCGTAGTGGAACTGATCGCTATGGACCATGCAGAAATCAAATATTCTACTGTTCAGAACTGGTACCCCGGCGATAAAGACGGTAAAGGCGGTATCTACAACTTCGTGACCAAAAGAGGTATCTGTAAAGGCAATGCCAGCAAGATCTCCTGGACACAGGTAGAAACCGGTTCTGCCATCACCTGGAAATACCCCAGTGTTATCCTCCAGGGTGATTACTCTGAAGGTGAATTTTACTCCGTGGCTGTGGTGCGTAACAAACAGATCGCAGACACCGGCACCAAGATCCACCATATTGGTAAAGGCACTAAAAGCCGTATCATCTCCAAAGGTATCTCCGCCGGCAGAGGCGACAACAGCTACCGCGGTCTGGTAGCAGTAGGCCCCAGAGCAGACAATGCCCGTAACTTTACCCAGTGCGACTCCCTGCTGATTGGCAACGAGTGCGGCTCCCATACCTTCCCGTATATCGAATCCCGCAATAAAACCGCGATGATCGAACACGAAGCCACCACCTCCAAAATCGGAGAAGATCAGATATTTTATCTGAATGCCCGTGGCATCGATACGGAGAAAGCAGTAGCCCTGATCGTAAACGGTTACGTGAAGGAAGTACTGAACCAGCTCCCCATGGAATTTGCCGTGGAAGCACAGAAATTATTATCTATCACACTTGAAGGAAGCGTTGGATAATTCGTTTATCCAATTAACTACATACAGAACGAAATAAAACAATCATGCTGACGATTAAAAATCTGCACGCAGAAGTAGAAGGGAAACAAATTCTGAAAGGCATTAACCTGGAAATAGGTAAAGGCGAAACACATGCCATCATGGGCCCTAACGGTTCCGGCAAAAGTTCGCTGGCCTCCGTGCTCGCAGGCCGTGAGAACTATACCGTAACTGAAGGGGAAGTATGGTTCAATGGTAAAAACCTGCTGGAACTGTCTCCCGAAGACCGTGCCCGCGAAGGCGTATTCCTGGCGTTTCAATATCCTGTTGAAATTCCGGGCGTATCCAACCTGAACTTTCTGAAAACAGCCCTCAATGAAATCAGGACCTACAAAGGCCTGCCTGCCATTGAAGGAAGAGAGTTTCTGAAACTGACCAAGGAAAAACAACAGCTGGTAGACTTTAACGCCAACCTGATGAACCGTTCCCTGAACGAAGGCTTTAGCGGTGGCGAAAAGAAACGTAACGAGATCTTCCAGCTTGCTATGCTGGATCCGCAGCTGGCCATCCTCGATGAAACAGACTCTGGTCTGGATATCGACGCCCTGCGTATCGTTTCCAACGGTGTTAACAGACTTCGCGATGCAGAAAAATCTTTCGTAGTCATTACCCACTACCAGCGTCTGCTGGAATATATCGTGCCTGACTTTGTACATGTACTGTACAACGGCCGTATCATCAAAACCGGTACCAAGGAACTGGCCCTGGAACTGGAAGAAAGAGGTTATGACTGGCTGAAGGAAGATTTACAATTGAAAGAATCAGTATAAGAAGCATACAATTATGACGAGTGATATTACATTGCCTTTATACCAGGCGTTAACTGAAGATGTAAACGCATTATCGGCGCTGGCCACCGGCCAGGACGATCTGCAGGGCATCCGCCGGGAGGCTTTGGAACGCTTCTCTGTGATGGGTCTTCCCACACTGAAAACAGAAGCGTGGCGTTATTCCAATATACAACGCTACCTCAAGGAATTTCCTTATGAGATGGTTAGCACTACCGCTACCGTATCGGCTGCTGTAGTAGCACAAACTGCTATTCCTGAGCTGGATTGCTATCGCATTGTGCTGGTAAACGGTCACCTCCAGGCAGAACTCTCCGAGCTGCCTGCCGGTAAAGGTATTACCGTAGGCGCCCTCAGCGCGCATACACAGGCACCTGGTTTCACCACCTGGTTTAACCAGCAACACCACCTGGAAAAGGAAGCACTGGCCACCATCAATACAGCCCTCTTCTCTGACGGCCTGTACCTGGAGCTGGCAGCTAATACCGTTATCGATAAACCGGTACATATCGTTCACGTATACACGTCAACACAACCTGCCTTTATCCAGCCCCGCCACCTGTGGGTGCTGAATAAAAACGCAGCCGCCACCATCATCGAAAGCGCCGTACATCCGGACACCAACGCCGTGGCTTTCGCCAACAGCGTACTGGAAACCGTAATCGATGAAAACGCAGAGCTCTGGCATTACAATGTACAACAGGGAGATGAACACTTCCGGGAAGTACATTATACTGCCGCTCAACAGCAAGCTAACAGCCGTTACCATCACTTTAATTTCACCCTGCCAGGTACACCGTTTACGCGCAACAACCTGAGCGTAGCCCTGAACGGCAGCAATACTGAAACTAATCTGAACGGCCTGTATGTTGCCAACAACAGTCAGCATGTGGACAACCATACCTTTATGGACCATATCATGCCTAACTGCCATAGCAACGAGCTGTATAAAGGCGTACTGCTGGATTCCTCCAATGGTGTTTTCACCGGCAGAATCCTGGTACACCAGGAAGCGCAGAAAACAAATGCCTTCCAGCAAAACAACAACCTGCTGCTGGGCACTAAAGCGGATATCAATTCCCAGCCTCAGCTGGAGATATATGCGGACGACGTAAAATGCAGCCATGGTTTCACCGCCGGCCAGTTCAGCGAAGAATCCATGTTCTACCTGCGTTCCCGCGGTATCGGGGAAGACGCTGCCAAAGCACTGATGGTAAATGCCTTCTCCCATGATATCACCGACGAAGTGAAGATCCCTGCCCTGCAACATTATCTGCAGGAACAGATTGTAGCTATCATGAACAAATAATCCCCCATTTTGCATGGAACATATTGCTAACATAGAAACCGCAGCATTGGACGTAAAGCAGATCAGGAAGGACTTCCCTATCCTGCAGGAACTGGTGCATGGCAAACCGCTGGTATACCTCGACAACGGGGCTACCACCCAAAAGCCGCTGTCAGTAATTGAAACAGAAGCACGGTATTACGAGGAGTACAACAGCAATGTGCACCGTGGCGTACACCACCTCAGTCAGGTGGCCACCAACGCGTACGAGAAAGCCCGTGAAATAGTAGCCGGCTTTATCAATGCAGCACAGACCCACGAGATCATCTTCACCAAAGGCACTACCGACGGCATCAACCTGGTGGCCAATACCATGGGCCGCCGTTTCCTGAAAGCCGGCGACAGTGTGATCATCTCGGCCATGGAACACCATTCCAACATCGTTCCCTGGCAGATAGCCTGTGAAGAAAGTGGTGCCACCCTGAAAGTCATCCCCATCAATGAACGGGGTGAGCTGAGAATGGACGCCTACGAAGAACTGCTGGACGATACGGTGAAAATAGTAGCAGTAACTTATGTTTCCAACACAATGGGCACTATCAACCCGGTAGAGGATATTATCGCGCTGGCGCATGCACGGAAGATCCCCGTACTGCTGGACGCCGCTCAGGCCATTCAGCATATGAGCATCGACGTGCAGGCCCTGCAGCCGGATTTCCTCGTTTTCTCGGGTCATAAAATTTACGGTCCTACCGGCATCGGGGTGCTGTATGGCACCACCGAATGGTTAGAGAAACTGCCTCCCTACCAGGGCGGCGGCGATATGATCAAGACCGTGACTTTTTCCAAAACCACTTATAATGAACTGCCTTATAAATTTGAAGCCGGTACACCCAATATTGCCGGCGCCATTGGTTTAGGGGCAGCTATCCAATACCTGCAGCAAGTCGGTCTGGACAAAATCCAGCAATGGGAAGAGCAACTGCTCGCCTATGCACTGGAACAACTGCGTCAGATTGATGGTCTCCGTTTTATCGGAAATGCCGCCCACAGAAGCGGGGCTATCTCCTTCCTGGTACATGACATCCACCCGTTTGACCTGGGTGAGCTGCTGGACCAGCAGGGCATCGCCGTGAGAACAGGACACCATTGCTGCGAACCGCTGATGGACGAATTTAAAATCCCCGGCACGGTACGGGCCTCTCTCACTTTCTACAACACGAAGGAAGATATAGACAAGCTGGTAGCCGGCATTAAACGGGCCGTTTCCATGCTGCGGTAAACAGGAGAAGAAATTATGACGATCAACGAAAGACAGGAAGAAATAAAGTCCGACTTTGAAGTAATGAGCAACTGGGAGGATAAGTATGAATATATTATCCAGCTGGGTAAGGATTTACCGCTCATTTCAGAAGAACACAAAGTACCGGAAAACCTGATCAAGGGCTGTCAGTCACGCGTATGGCTGCATACTGAGCTCAGGGATGGTAAACTGTATTTTACCGGCGACAGCGATGCCGTGATCACCAAAGGGCTTATCAGCCTGATGATCTATGTGCTTTCCGGACATACTCCGAAAGACATCGCTTCCTCGGACATCTACTTTATCGATGCCATCGGTCTGAGCAGCCACCTCTCTCCTACCCGTTCCAACGGGCTGCTGAGCATGCTCAAACAGATGAAACTTTATGCGGTGGCCTATCAGGCAAAAAATAACCAGTCATGAGTGAAGCAACATTAAGGGACAAGATAGAAGAACAGCTCAAAACCGTATACGATCCGGAAATTCCTGTGAACATCTGGGAACTGGGACTGGTATACGAAATCAAGATCAAGGAAAATAACCGCATTGGTATAGACATGACCCTTACCGCCCCTGGCTGCCCTGTAGCTGGTGATATTATCAGGGAGGTAGATGAAAAGGTTAGAAATATCGAAGGCGTATCTGAGGTAGATGTACACCTGACTTTCGACCCACCCTGGAATAAGGAGATGATGAGCGAAGAAGCCAAGCTGGAACTCGGTTTCCTTTAAATCTTCCTGCGGAAGGCATAAAATATCCTTTCCGGGTAACCGGATTTGTTGAAAAAAAATTTTTTTTAAGCCAAATATCAAATACACTGCGTAGTCGTATTTGATATTTGGCTTTTATTTTATGAAATTATTTAATTTGTACCTTAGTTCAACTGCAATGTGCTAAGTACCAGTTTAGTGCAGCGCTATGATCAAATTAAATAATGGCTATCCATATAAATCTTTTAATCATTGGAGCTAACGGAAGAACAGGTGCTGTCGATGGCACCCGATGAGTCGTCCCGTAAGGCGGGAAAAGAACTGGCCAGGCCGGCCAAATGGGTTAGTATAGGCGTGAGTGATGCCGCCCTCTGGGGCGAATGCCAGGGCAGCGGCAGCAAACCCTATCAGACCCAGGTAGATACCGGCAATATGGCTTTCAAATGCAGCTGTCCCAGTCGCAAATTCCCTTGTAAACATGGCGTAGGATTGTTATTATACTACGCCCGGGAGAAACAGTCGTTTACCCTCGTGGAACAACCTGCCTGGGTGACCGAATGGATCAGCAAGCGGACAGAAAAAGCGGAGAAAAAAGCCCAGCAGGCGGCAGACAATACCGGCAAACCGGTAGATGAAGCCGCGCAAAACAAACGGCAGGAAGCCCGGCACCGGAAAGTCAGCGATGGGTTGGATGAACTGTTACGCTGGATAAAAGATATGGTGCGCAACGGTATTATCGGCCTGCCCGATAAGGGCGCCGATATGTGTGAGAACATGGCCCGGCGCATGGTAGATGCCCAGGCCTCCGGACTGGCGGGCATCCTGCGCGAGATGGCTGAAATCAGCTACTACAGTGAAGGATGGCAGCATACCTTCATGGACCAGTTGCTGCGTCTTTATCTGCTGGCCCGGGCCTATGGCCATCTCGACCATCTGGAACCAGCCCTTCAACAGGATATCCGCACCATGATTGGTTTCCCCCAGTCACAGGAGGAACTGAAAACACAAGCCGGTATCACCGACACCTGGCAGGTACTGGGCAAACAAAGCACGGAAGATGACCGGCTGATCACCGAACGGTACTGGCTATACGGTCTTCATACCCGCCAGACAGCCCTCCTGTTACAATTTACCGTCAGACACCAGCCACAGACCCAGCTGCTGCCTACTCCCGGCAGCACTATCCGGGCGGAACTGGTTTACTATCCTTCTGCCGCACCTATGCGGGCGCTCATCAAAACACAGCAGGCCATGCCTGCAGATCACCGCTTCCAGGGATACGCCAACTGGACAGCAGTAATGACCGCCCAAACAGCCGTCAGCAGCAGCCTCCCCCTGTATAACGATCAGGTATATACGATTGATGCCCTGACACCTGTGCTCCACGATGGGCAATGGTGGCTGCGCGATGCACAGCAACAGGAAATGCAGGTCCGCAGGGAGTTTCGGCATATATGGAAGCTACTGGCCCTCAGCGGTGGTCAACCGATGCCCATGGCTGTCATCGGCCGGGAAAGGGAGTACGAACCCCTCGGCGTATGGCATCAGCAGGAGTATAAAATATTGTAATCAGGAAGGAACAACAGCAGTACGATCATGCAATCATGGAATGATATTATTAATACAGCCCTGCTGGGCACGGCCAAAAAGGCGGCAGATACCGACAGTCTGCCTGCCGCACTGCAAGCCGCTGCCAGCGAGGTACTGGCAGCTTCCGGTATGGACCGGGAAGACCAGTTCCTGCAAATAGCTTCACTGGTATTCAACTACCGGCAAAGCGGGAGCCAGCCAACTGCCGGCAGTCCCGATACCCTGCCAGTATGTGAACCAGAGACCAAAAAATATTGCAGTCCCACTGCCCTACAGGCATTACAACATACACTGGACAGCGACAATACCCCGTTGCTGACCCTCTGGCTGGAATGCTGTGCCGGCGGCCATCAGGTGCTGCCACCGGAATACCTGCCCCGCATTCTGGAAAATGCCAGTCGCCATAAAACATTGCGCAACCTGGCCGCCACCTGCTGTGGCAGGCGTGGGGAATGGCTGGCACAATATAACCGGGAATGGAACTTCTCTGTGGTAGCCGATACAAAGGAAGAACGGTGGCAGCACGGCACTACCGCCCAGCGCCTGGAAGCGCTGATACGCATGCGGGAAGAAAACCCTGCTGAAGCGAGGACCTTATTGCAGGAAGCGTGGAGTAAAGAAAGTGCAGCCGTTAAAGGAGAACTACTAGGCGCCCTGGCTACAAAGATAAGCCTGGAAGACGCTGTCTGGCTGGAATCCCTGCTAACAGAAAAAAGCAAACAGGTAAAAGAAGCCGCATGGAGACTGCTGAAAAAAATCCCTGGCTCCAACCTGCACGAACAATACCAACAGGTGCTGGAAACAGCCATCCGGGCGGATGACAATGGCAAGGTAACAGTAGCCGCAGATATTCAACCTCCGGAAGAGATCTTTAAAAGCGGCATAGAAAAACTAAGCAACCATGCCCGGGTTTCTGATGCTGAACATATCCTTTCACAACTGGTGGCATTGGTACATCCGAGAATATGGGAACAACATTTCAACTGCTCTTTTGAAGAGGTGGTTTCCCTGTTCCATCATCAGACAGCCCTGAAGCCCTTCCTCCCCTCACTGGTGGAAGCTATCAGCTGGTTTGATGACAGCAGCAGGGCCCTCGCCTTTGTACAGCACACCAACACCTTCCATATGGCACTACTGCCTCTGTTGCCTGCAGACCAGCAGGACACCTATATCCTCCAACACTTTGATGCCCACAGCAATCTGGTGATGAACTATGTAGGGCAGATGAAACAGGTATGGAGCGAAGAACTGGCCCTGAAGGTATTACAGTACTGTGCCGGCAATCCATACACCTACTCCCAGCGTACGGTCGGTGATTTTGTGACGCTGGTACCGGTATCCGTAAAGTCAGCACTGGAGAGTATTACTTCCAGCAATGAAAACTATCAGACCTACTGGAAATCCATTTCCTTACATCTGGTAGGCCTTTTACAGATTAAAACATTTATCCTGCAATCATTCTCAAAAAATATTTAAACCATGTCAGACACTTTACGCCAACATGCTGAGCTCCTTTATGCACCGGAACTGGAAGAACTGAAAAAACAGGACAGTGGCAAACGGCCGCATAACTGGCTGCTGTCGCCTCAATCAGTAGTAACCTACCTGGTAGGCGGCAAACTGAAAAACGGTTTTGAAATCAGTCCAAAATACATTGGCAGCAAAAGGCTGATGGAAATTGCGGTGGCGACACTGGCTACAGACAGGGCTTTGCTGCTTTACGGCTTACCTGGTACTGCCAAAAGCTGGGTCAGCGAACATCTTGCAGCTGCTATCAGCGGCGATTCTACCCGTATCGTGCAGGGTACTGCCGGCACCAGCGAAGAAAGTATCCGTTATGGCTGGAACTACGCCAGATTGCTGGCTGAAGGCCCTTCCCGTCAGGCGCTGGTGGAAACACCGGTGATGCGTGCCATGCAGGAAGGCAAGATCGCCCGTATTGAAGAGCTGACGCGTATAGGCGCCGACGTACAGGACACTCTTATCACCATTCTCTCCGAAAAAACCCTGCCCGTTCCGGAATTAAACACGGAAGTGCAGGCCGCCAAAGGGTTTAACCTGATTGCTACTGCCAACAACCGCGACAAAGGTGTCAATGAACTGTCCAGCGCTTTAAAACGTAGGTTCAACACCGTTATTCTGCCAGTGCCAGGCACCATGGAAGAAGAAATAGATATTGTGAAAAGAAGAGTGGAAAGTTTCGAAAAAGTGATGGAGTTGCCGGCCGAAAAGCCTGCACTGGAAGAGATACGCCGGATCGTTACCATCTTCCGGGAACTGCGCAATGGTATCACCGAAGATGGCAAGACCAAGATCAAATCACCAGGCGGTACCCTCAGCACGGCGGAAGCTATCTCTGTTGTCAACAGCGGGCTTACCCTCGCCGCTTATTTTGGCGATGGCAGGCTTACCGCGGCCGACCTGGCTGCCGGTATCATTGGTGCTGTAGTGAAAGACCCGGTACAGGACAAACTGGTATGGCAGGAATATCTTGAAACCGTCGTAAAAACAAGAGAAGACTGGAAAGATGTGTACCGTGCCTGCCGCGATTTGCAATAACCCAACTGTGTATTTATGTCTGTTCATATATTAGGAATCCGGCACCACGGGCCCGGCTCCGCCAGAAATGTAAAAACATTTCTGGAAGCATTACAGCCCGATATTGTGCTGGTGGAAGGTCCTCCGGAAGCGGACGCCATTCTTTCCTGGGCGGGCCATGAAGACCTGAAACCGCCAGTGGCGATACTGGTGTATCAGCCCGATAACCCGCAGCATTCCTGCTTCTACCCTTTTGCTGAATACTCACCCGAGTGGCAGGCCATTGGGTATGCGCAGCGGCAACGTATTCCGGTCCGTTTTATGGACCTGCCCCTCGCACATGTGTTTGCGCTTGAGAAGGAAAAAGCTGCTGCTGCCGGCAATACTCCGGAGGAAGTGGATACTACGTTACTGGTTAATGGTGATGAGGGAACTACTGTTGAAAATAAACTGAATGATACCGCTGGCGGGCTATTGCCCCGTACTGCCGACAAGCAGGCAGCGTCCCATGCCTTTGATCCGGGTGTGCAAACGCGGGTAAATGATCTGCCGGTTTCCAGCGAAGTCGCAGCATTGCCCTCGCCGGAAACGGATGATGATTTTACAGACCTGTTGCCGGCGCAACCATTACCCGAAGCAGCCTTCTACCGCGACCCGATTGTTCACCTGGCTCATGCCGCCGGTTATGATGATGGCGAAAGATGGTGGGAACATATGTTTGAATACCGGATGGAGCAGGAGCAGGTATTCGAGGCGGTGAGCGATGCCATGCAGGCGTTACGCGAAGAGCTTCCACAGCGCGACAGCCGGATGGAACAGCTACGGGAAGCCTGGATGCGTAAAATAATACGGCAGGCTGAAAAGGAGATGTACACCCGTATAGCCGTGATATGTGGCGCCTGGCACGCACCTGCTCTTAAAAACATGCCCACCCAAAAGGCCGATAACGACCTGCTGAAAGGGCTACCCAAAGTAAAAATCGACTGTACCTGGATACCCTGGACGTACAGCCGTTTAAGTTATGAAAGCGGATATGGCGCCGGTGTGCCATCCCCCGGATGGTACCAGCACATCTGGGAGCATCCCTCCGATGACGGTACCCGCTGGATGGCCCTGGTAGCCAAACTTTTCAGGGACAAACAACAGGATACTTCTGTAGCCCATGTACTGGAAGCAGTACGCCTGGCCAATGCACTGGCCTCTCTGCGCCAATATTCCCGGCCAGGGCTGGAAGAACTGAATGAAGCCACTCTCAGTATATTATGCAATGGGGAAGATGTGCTGATGCAACTGATACGGGATGAGCTGATCGTCAGCAACCGTATCGGACAGGTACCTTCAGACATACCCAAACCGCCCCTGCAGGCAGATATAGAACGGCTGCAGAAAAGACTGCGGCTGCCGCAAACAGCCGATTTCAAAGACTATACCCTCGACCTCCGGAAGGATACTGATCTGGAAAGGAGTATCTTCCTGCACCGGTTAGAGTTGCTCGGCGTCCGCTGGGGCAACCGGTCCGAGACATCGGGCAAAGGCACTTTTAAAGAACAATGGCGCCTGCAGTGGGACCCCTCTTTTTCTGTAGACATCATTGAAAAAGGCAGCTGGGGTAATACCGTGCTGGAAGCCACCACACAATATGTGATGGATATTGCCGGCAAAACGTCCACCCTGCGGGAAGTATGCGGTATGCTGGAATCGGCACTGCCGGCGGAACTGCCCAAAGTAGTGGATGTGCTGATCCAGCGTATCAACAACCTGGCTGCCGCTTCCGGTGATGTGCTGCAGTTACTCGAAGTAGTTCCGTCTCTGGTAAATATTACCCGGTACGGGAATGTTCGCAAAACAGACGCCGACATGGTGATGGTCATTGCGGAGAGTATGATCAGCAGGATATGTGTCAGTTTACCTTCGGCCTGTACAGCGGTAGCCGAAGATGCCGCCCTGGAGCTGCTGGAGCAATTCCAGGCGCTGAACGACGCCATCGGCCTGCTCCAGCATCCTGCACTGACGGCCGACTGGACCGCCACCCTGCAGGCCATCTCTGGCAACAGTCAATCTGCGCCTATGATAGCTGGCTATGCCTCACGGCTGCTGTTTGATTTTAAAGTGCTGGACGGCGATACCCTCTTCAGCCGTTTCAGTATAGCCATGTCCGTAGCCAATGCACCGGCTGTTGCCGCCGCCTGGCTCGAGGGCTTCCTCAAAGGCAGTGGTACCCTCCTGCTGCTCGATGAAACCCTCTGGAATATGGTATATGGCTGGGTAGCCCAACTGGAAAATGATATTTTCATGCAGATATTGCCATTATTACGCCGCACCTTTTCTAACTTTACAGCCCCAGAAAGAAAAAAACTGGGTGAAAAAGTGAAGCGGGGAACAGGTAATGCCCCTGCCACGGTAGCCGTGGAAGCCGGAGTTGACGAAGTCCGGGCGGCCATGGGCATACCGGTGGTCATGAAGATGTTGGGATTTTTTCATATTGATAACCAGGCAGAATGAAGATCATGGAAGAAAATACACGCCGGTGGCGACTGATCCTGGGAGGAGACAATAATGACGGCACTGCCTTTATTTTAAATAAGGCCGACCAGCAGATAGACAAAACGCTGGAGGCACTGTACGATAGCAACCGTAAAGGTGGCCTGGGTGCATCCTCTCCCAATGTGAGCCGCTGGCTGGGCGATATACGCAGCTACTTTCCTGCCTCTGTAGTACAGGTGATGCAGAAAGACGCCATCAAACGGCTCGACCTCACCGCCATGCTGCTGGAAAAAGAGATGCTGGAAAATGTGGAGCCGGACGTACATCTGGTGGCCACGCTGATGACGCTCAGCCGTGTGATCCCGGAAAAAACCAAAGACACGGCCCGTCAGGTAGTCAAAAAAGTGGTGGATGAACTTATGAAAAAGCTGTCGCAGCCTATGCACCAGGCTATCAGTGGCAGCCTTAACAGGAGTGTGCGCAACAGGCGCCCCCGCCACCATGAAATCAACTGGAACCTGACCATCCGAAAAAATCTGCAGCATTATCAACCTGATTACAAAACCATCATCCCGGAAACACTGATTGGATATGGCCGTAAAAGGTCTGCCCTCAAGGACGTAGTGCTCTGTCTTGACCAGAGCGGTTCTATGGGTACTTCTGTAGTGTATTCCGGCATTTTTGGTGCAGTGATGGCCTCTATCCCTGCCGTACAAACGAAAATGGTAGTCTTCGATACTGCGGTAGCCGATCTTACAGAAGAGCTCCAGGACCCGGTAGAACTGCTGTTTGGCGTACAACTGGGCGGGGGCACCGATATTAATGCTGCGCTGAAATATTGCCAGCAGATCGTTGCCCGGCCTACCGACACAGTGCTGGTGCTGATTACTGACCTTTTTGAAGGCGGAGATGAAGCCGGCATGCGTAAACGTTTTACAGAACTGGCCGCCAGCGGCGTACAGGTAATAGTACTACTGGCCCTCAATGATGAAGGCGCACCCTCATATGACCACGAAAATGCACAGTTCCTGGCTACACTGGGTATCCCGGTATTTGCCTGCACACCAGATAAATTCCCGGATATGATGGCCATGGCACTGAGCAAACAGGACATTGCCCAATGGGCTGCCAGAGAGGAAATGGTCCTGAAAAAATAATGAACCTATTTAAACCTTATGCCATATACTAAGGAAACTATACTACCTTTTATCGAACGACAGCAACAGCTTTATGAAGACAGCGGGCATTCCACCCTGCTTCAGGACGGGGTAGATTTCCTTACCGGACAAACGATCCTCCCACCCGTATACACGGATGTGGCCATTGCCCGGGAAATGGGCGTCTTTATCCAGCTGCTGAAGCTGCCGGACCAATGGGACGATAACGACCGCCTGGTATTACAACTGCTCTCAGACCCACTTGTCTGGCAGCAATGCAGGGAACGGTTTCTGCAACATATTGTGCCCATGCTGGACACTCCCGGCTCCGCTTCCGCTATCGTGCTGCGTTTCAGCTATTTCACCAGCTACCTTCAACAAAGGGGTTGTTCGACCGAAGATATCGGTTCTATGATGATCGGCTATTCCGGTGATGGTAACAATTTTGACCTTTCACCGCTGAAATTCACGCCGCTGCGCAAATTCCTGCAAGACCTGATCAAAAGCGCGGAATGGAATATCATTGATGCTTACGTACAGACCTGGAAACAAAAAGGATGGAACTCCCTTTTCTTCCGGCTTCTTGCCAAAGGACACCCGGACAAGGAGATGGACTACCTGGAGCCAGTACTGATGCAGTCTGGCAAAGGCTTTGTCAATGTTGAGCTGTCGAGGGTGCTGTTGCAAACCAACTACGACAAATACAGGGCGCTTATAGAGAAGGCAGTAGACCATCTCGCCACATTGCCTGACTATAGTGCACAACTCAACGGCTTTTATCTGCTGGCACGTTATCAGCCAGACCACTATCATCCTCTGCTCATAAAAGCCGCATATGCCTACCTGCAGGAAAGCGACAGCAGCCTTACCAGTCAGGCCTTCCGCCAGCAACAGGCTGAAATGGGTAACCCTTCTCAGCTGCCGGCCCCTGATGTGATGGCCGTAACACAGTTGTTGTTGCTGGACAAACAGCCTGCCCTGCGTTACCTGGATGAACACCTCAGTGAAAAGCGATACCTGCATCCGGAAGTATTTAAACTGCTCCGACAGGAACTGGGCGCCTCAGCAACACCACTTCTGCTGAAGGCCATCGAAAACGATTACGACGCCAAACATATCTTCCCGCTGCTGACGCAAGCGGATACTTCGTTGTATGCAGACCAGCTATGGGATTTCACCCTGCACAAGCTGAAATCTGTTCGTACGCTCGTTGCCGTTATCCTGGCAGACCATCCGCAGGCATTGGAAAAAGCAGGTGTCCTGCTGCAGCATAAAAAGGCAGAGCAACGTCTGACGGCTGTACAGATACTGTGCAAACTGAACACCCCTGCCGCCAAAGACCTGCTCCAACAGGCACTGCATAAGGAAATCAACGACGATGCCCGCGACCTGATGCTGGAAACATTAGGTACTAGCATTTCAGGTGCAGACGACGAAACTACCGTACAACAGCTGGTGGCCTTTGCCAAAAAGAGAGGCAAACTTACCCGGCCACTGGAAACATGGCTCGACGATAGCAGCCTGCCACCACTGTTCCTGCGCAACGGTATGCAGCTTACCCAGGATATGCTGCGCTTTTTGTTGTACCGCATGTCGCGCATAAAAGAAATACGCTCTGATATTGAAGCCAGACCGTTGCTTCGTCTGGTAGACCGTACTACCAGCGGACCTTTTGCTCAACATCTCTTCAACTTATACACCGCCAGAAATGGCGATGCCAAAGTAAAATACCTGCTGGCACTGGCCGCCCTTACCGGCGATCAGGAGCTGGCCACCTTACTGGAGCAGTCTCTTTCCCAATGGATCAATGACAAACGGCTCCGTATGGCAGAACATGGTGCCGGCGCGCTGGCCATCCATGGCAGCAAACAAGCCCTGGCAGCAGTGGAGTTCTTGTCCCGCAAATACCGGGTACGCAAATCCAACGTAGGGGCGGCAGCGTTAGCCGGCCTTCAACATGCCGCCGCTGAGCTGGGCCTTACCATGCATGAGCTGGGAGACCGGATCATACCTGATTTCGGATTCAATGGCCTCTTTCTCCCCTTCCAGGTAAAAGATGATACTTACCATGTGTTCATCGATCAGCATTTTAAGCCTGGTTATATCAACAACAAACATAAGCGCCTGAAATCCATTCCGGCAGCCACGCCAGCCGCTACCAAAGACGCTTTCAAGCAGCTGGGCAAAGCAGTGGCCGAAACGGTGAAGTCGCAAACCGGCAGGCTGGAACACTTCCTGGTGATGCAGCGCAGATGGGTGCCCGAACAATGGCAGCAATGTTTTTTACATAATCCGGTGATGTTCGTATATGCCAACCGGTTATTATGGGCATTATACAATGAACAGGAGCAGCTGATTACCTGTTTCCAGTGCCGTGACAACGGTGCCCTGACCGATCTTCATGGCGATGCAGTGAGCATACCTTCCGGCGCTTCCATCCGGATACTGCATCCGCTATACCTCGACGGCGCACAACTCCGGCAATGGCAGCAACGTTTCACCGAAGAAGGCATTGTGTCTGTATTCCCGCAACTGGAGCGGCCGGTGGCTTCCCTCCCACCACAACAGGCTGCGACCACGCTGGTCCATGATTTTGAAGACATTGCCCTGGAAAGCACCCTGCTCAACAAACACATGGAACAGAAAGGCTGGAAACTCAGTGAAGGCAGTGACGGCAAATACGTATATGCCTATCACAAGACCGATGATGAAAACCAACTGGAAGTGATTGTAGAGATGAGCAGCATATATAAAGAGGAAGGATTTCAGTACAAACTGGGCAAGCTGTATTTTATCGACAAAACCAAAGCGAGCCAGCGTTGGTTTAGAAGTACCGATAAGGATGCAGCGGACTGCCTGCTGCCACTGGGGCATGTGCCTCCGGTATTTTATTCAGAAGCAATTACCGACCTGACTATCTCCCGCACAATGGCGGAGGTGGCCTAAGTTCATTTAAATATGAGATTTTTTTTGTATTTTATCGTTCCTTAGCTTTGTGAACAATAAAATACATATATGCTCAGATTTCAATCCGTGGTTTTTAGTAGTTTATTGCTGCTGGCCACAACTGCCCAAAGGCTGCAGGCCCAGCGCCTTATACCGCAGCCCTCGCAGATAACCGCCACTACCGGCGTATTTAAACTCTCCGGCGCCACTGCCGTTATAAGCGGCAAAAGCGCCGGGGAAGCTAAATACCTACAGGAATCTATAAAAAACCGGACCCGGTTAACTCTCCCCCTCCAATCGGCCGCACAAACCAATTATATCCGCTTATCACTAGACGCAAAACTGGACTCTACCCTGGGCAAGGAAGGGTATCTGCTGAAAGTGACTCCGGCCGGAGCTACCATTACAGCAGCCTCCGATGCCGGTATATTTTACGGCATCCAGTCACTGCAGCAGCTAATAACGTTTAAGGATGACAGTTATATTATCGATGGTGTGGACATACAGGACAAACCCCGCTTTGGCTGGAGAGCCTTTATGCTGGACGAAGCCCGTCATTTTAAAGGGACTGCAGCCGTAAAAAAACTCCTGGAAGAAATGGCCGCCCTGAAGATGAACACCTTTCACTGGCATCTTACCGACGACCAGGGCTGGCGGATAGAAATCAAAAAGTATCCGCTGCTTACCAAGGTAGGTGGCCATCGGGATTCTACCCAAACCGGCAGCTGGAGCAGTACTGTTTATGATGGCAAACCACATGATGGTTTTTATACCCAGGAACAGATTCGCGATATCATCGCTTTCGCTGCCACGCGGCATATTACCATTATCCCTGAGATTGAAATGCCCGGCCACTCATCTGCCGCCATTGCGGCCTATCCCTGGTTAGGCACAAGGCACCAGCAGATCAGCGTTCCCGGAAAATTCGGCGTACACTATGATGTTTTCAATGTGTCCGATCCCAAAGTGGTTACTTTCCTGCAGGACGTTTTACAGGAAGTAATCAGCCTGTTCCCCTCCAAAGTGATACATATTGGCGGTGATGAGGTAAAATATGACCAATGGAAAGCCGATGCTAACGTACAGGCCTATATGCAATCTCATCAGCTGGCCACCCCGGCTGATTTACAAATAGCCTTTACCAATGATATCTCTGTTTTCCTGGCGGGCAAACAACGCCGTATGATGGGCTGGAATGAGATTATGGGCGCCAAACTGCATGAATACAATGATACCAAAGATGTAGGCACTAAACAACTGGCACCAGGTACAATTGTCCATTTCTGGAAAGGTGATCTCAAACTGATTACAGACGCGGTATCCAAAGGATATGATGTGGTTAACTCTTACCATGCCGCTACCTACCTGGACTATGACTATACCCAGATATCACTGGAAGGTGCTTATAAGTTTGACCCCATCCCTGCCGGGCTGGATGCCAAATATCACAGCAAAATACTGGGTGTGGGTTGTCAGATGTGGGGAGAATGGATTCCCGACGAGATGGCCATGGAAGAAAAAGTATATCCCCGCCTCGCAGCCTATGCAGAAGACGGATGGACACAATCTTCCAACAAAAATTTCAAGGAGTTTAAAGAGGCGCTGAACAACTTCTACTCACGATGGAGCAATCATAGCATTTATTACCACAGAAATTAATGGTTCATAAAAGCTGAGGGCTGATCATTTAACTGGTCAGCCCTTATTCTTTCAGTACATAGGTATTGCCGGATTTTATCAGTTTGTAGCGTACCATACGTATGGAGTCTGATTTTAGTTCAACCTCCTCATCTCCCCGGAAAGCCGGGAAAGTACGAACCAGTTCCTTTCCGCTTACATAAAAGGAATCCCGGCCTCTGTAATCTTTTTCCGCCAGGCTGTCGATCGCGTCCGTATTGATTTCCACAGCACGCCTACCCAGGATGGCCAGTCCGTATACTTTTCCGTACTGGTCGGTGCCAGAAGAGGTAGTAAACACATATACCTCTGGTTTTCCATCATTATCCAGATCGGCCACTGTTACATTGGCAATAGTACCTTTGATATCTTTTTCCACCACGGTGTCGGCCCTGGTAGTGTCTTTGACAGATCCTATGCCTACATAAAGATTTCTCATGGTAGCATCACCACGGGTAAAAATACTGAAATGATATTCGTGAAAAGTAGTGTCCATGCTGAATGTAATTTTCTTTTCAGGCATAGCGTGCTGCATCTTATTTTCCTGGTTCTTTTTCTTATTCCCGCCACCGCAGGCCGCTGCGAGTATCATTAAAAGAACCATTAGCCACCAGGGCTGTAAGGATTTCATTATTTAATGTTTGTGCTTATCAGATTTATGCTCTTTACGGTTGTGGGTGGTATCTTTTCCTTTAAAATCCTGTTCTTCATTTTTACGGCTGTCGAGGTTGTCTCTGATTTCCGGCTTAGGCAGATTGCTAAAAGGTTGTTGTTTACTTTGATGGGTATTTTCGTTTCTCGTATTTTTCATAATCTGAGATTTGATGATCAATACAGAAAATGCCACAAAAGCAGTGCCTTACTGGTGGTCTGGTGGGCATAAAGGGATACTGGCTGCTCCTGTCTCAGGGCTTCCACTTAATGACCGTCAAAATCCACACTATGACCGCGGATCAGCCTCTGCATCATGTTTTTTTGCAGTCGCAACTCAACTATTATCAGGACATTATACCATGCCCTACCCCTGCAGGGTTAAATTCAGCACGATATCTGTCATGCATTCCCCGGTATTAAAATTGTTTTTATGAAGAATCTTCCGGCTACAATCGGGCTGCTGATGGTCCTGGCCGTATTCTTCCTGTTGCAGAGTAACCTGGACCGTCGATTACAAGCCAACCCAGTGGATGAAAATGAACTGGTAAAACAGTCAAGTGGCCTGAAACTATTTCAGGACACATTTCCTCCCAAAGTGCGGGATACTGTTAGTCCCGAAAGTATGAAAATGAAAAAGAAGGAAATGAAGGACAAAAAAAAGGATTTGAAGAAACAAAACAGAGATGCTATGCGAAAACAGAATGCCATCATGTAAACTAACTGAAAAGCCCTGGTTTTGCCAGGGCTTTTTTTATGCAAGATTCTTATATGAGTGCTATACGTCAGGCTTCCAGCGTACCAAAGAGTCCATTCTTATAGTCAGCAAAAGCCTGTTCTATTTCTTCAGCCGTATTCATCACAAAATTATCTTTGGCCGCTATGGGCTCGTTGATAGGCTCTGCGCAGAGATAAAGCAGGCGGGTTGTTTCATTGGCGGTGATCTGTATGTCCGGGCTGGCATCGTCCTTATCAAATACTACCAGATGGTATCCATCTACAGTAGTTCCGTTGACGGTGATTTGTCCGTCTATTGCGTACAATAAAGTCCAGTAACCCGGTGTAGCCTTTAACGTTACCTTTTTACCAGCCTGTATGCTACCCCAGATGGCAGTGATGGGTGTATAATTCTGCAGCGGGCCTGTTTTACCTTCGTAGTCGCCGCTGACGAGGGTGAGCGATACCCCATCAGCCTGAGCTACAGGAGGCATGTCTGTACCCTTTATATACTGATAATATGGATTTTCGCCTTTGCGGGCGGCTGGCACGTTGAACCAGAGCTGCAGCAGTTCATAGGTACCGCCTTCTCTGAGAAAATCTTCTGAAGGGCCTTCACTATGGAGTATCCCTTTACCTGCAAACATCCATTGTACATCACCGGCGGTAACCGTCATGGCGTTGCCGGCATTATCGCGGTGATAGCCCTGCCCCTGCAGCATAAACGTTACCGGAGCAAAACCGCGGTGCGGATGGGGATGCAGTCTGTCTTCCGGTGATCCCGGTGCGAAGTATTTTGCGGGCATATGGTGCACCACAATAAATGGATTAGCAAAACGAAACTGCATCGTAGGCAGTGACTGTCTTACCACTTCTGTGTCTGTAATCCGTTTCTCCCGGCCTTCCAGCACATGCAGGATTTTCTTTTCCATATTGACAGTTTTTATCGGATCAGCTTTAAACGTGCTTTTTCAACAGAGCTTCGGAACATCTTCAGAATCAGCACTTCATAGTTTTCAATAATCAGTACATCTCCTTCCCTTGGGATGTTACCATGGGTGTAGTTTATCAAACCGGAGAGCGTTTCATAATGTTCGCTTTCCGGCAGTGGCACCGGCAGCAGTTCGTTGATATCTGCGAGATATTCATGGGCATCCACGAGGTAGATATTTTCCTCTTTTTTCTCCACGATAGGAGTTTCCTGATCGTGTTCATCCTGGATATCTCCTACCAGTTCTTCCAGGATATCTTCCATGGTTACAATTCCTTCGGTATCACCAAATTCGTTGGTCACAACGGCCATCTGCAGGCGCTGGCTTTGGAAAGTACGCAGGAGGTCCTTGATTTTCATACTGTCGGGCACATAAAAACAAGGTTTCAGAATGTCCTGGATATTGTTGAGTGTTTTTTCCAGTACCCCTCTAACGAGATCTTTGGTATAGATAACACCTTTCAGTTCGTCGAGCGAATTGCTGTAAACCGGATAGCGGGAATAACCATCTTTGATCACCTGGTCTACCAGCTGCTGGAAAGGCTGGCTGATATCCAGGGCAGAGATGTCTTTGCGGTGTGTCAGGATTTCTTTTACACGGCTGTCATCAAACTCGAAGACGTTTTGAATCAGCTCGCGTTCGGTTTCTTCAATGGCGCCACCTTCCTGGCTTTCGGAGATAATGAGTTTCAATTCCTCTTCAGAGTGAATTTCAGACTCACCTACGGGCGTTAATCCCACCAGACGGAGGATACTATTAGCCAGGCCATTTAACAGCCAGATAAAGGGTCTGAAAATAACAAAAAAGAAACGAAGTGGCAGTGCCACCGCGAGCGTGGTAGGCAGTGGCTTGCGGATGGCCATGGATTTAGGCGCCAGCTCACCAAAAACGATATGAAGTATGGTAATAGTCAGAAAGGCAACCGGAATGGCAATACTGTGGGCAGCGGTTTCAGTGATACTGATGTGCAGTGTCTCCATCAGCCTGAGTATCAGCGTAGTAACAACTGACTCTCCCACCCATCCAAGGCCCAGAGAGGCCAGGGTGATTCCCAACTGAGTGGCAGCCAGGTATCCATCAAGATTGCTTAAAATATGTTTAGCTGCGGTGGAAGCTCTTGTCAGGCCTCCTTTACTGTTAATCTGTGAAGAACGTACTTTAACGATGGCAAATTCTGCCGCTACAAAAAACCCATTTAATAAAACAAGAAAAAAAGTCAGAAAAACTTGCAAAAGCATGTATATGGTAATTGGTTCGCAAAGCCAAATATAGGCAAATCAATTATGATGTGTTGCTTTTTCTCATCAGCAGGCATCGCGCCCAAGCCTCAAAAATCAGTACGGTAAAGGATTTCAGCAAGTAAATAAAACATCTTCCGGATCTGCTTTTCACTGGTTTGCCCTGATAATATTGATATATAGGTAACCGTTTCCCATACGCTTTTCTGCTGGTGAGCGTAAACATTCTCCCAAAAAAATATGTTATATAGTCTACTAATTTCATAGAGTTTATGTATTTTGTGAAGAATTTGGTTGGGAATAAAATGGAGAAAGAAACACAAACACTCGTCACCACGGCGCCGGCAGAACAAGCGGCCTTACCACCACTGATTGTGAGAAGTACCGTTGCCGACAGTACTGCGGTGAAAAAGCAGCGATGGATATATTGGTTGACAGGCTTTATACTCCTTGCCATCACCCTTACATTGGTATGGTACCTGGTTCCGGAATTCAGGACACATGTTGAAGATGTACCTGCTACCTTTTATTATTTTCTGATTGCCGGATTTATTTTTGCCATGATTGACGGCGCCATCGGTATGTCTTACGGCATCACGTCCACCACTTTTTCATTGAGCATGGGCATACCGCCCGCATCAGCCAGCACGGCAGTACATATTTCCGAGATACTCAGTAACGGAATTGCCGGATGGATGCACTTCAAGATGGGGAATGTCAATAAAAAGCTATTTAAGATACTGATCATACCAGGTATTACCGGTGCAGTCATCGGCGCCTATCTCCTTTCTTCCCTGGAGCATTATTCGATGTATACCAAACCGGTCGTTTCCCTGTATACACTGATACTGGGCTCTGTTATCTTCAAAAGAGCCATCAGGGCACAAAAAGAAAAACACGTCACTAAAAAAATAAAACGGATTGGGTTTCTGGGCTTTGGTGGCGGCTTCATCGATGCAATTGGCGGCGGAGGCTGGGGATCTATTGTGTTGTCTTCTCTCATCGCCGGTGGCAGACATCCCCGTTTTTCTCTGGGCACGGTGAAGGCTACCCGCTTTTTTATTGCAATGCTGAGCTCCCTCACCTTTGTGGCTGCTTTGTCTTATGTACATTGGGATGCCGTACTGGGACTGGTGATCGGCAGCGCCATCGCTTCCCCGATAGCGGCCAGAGTATCCAATAAAATATCTGCTAAAACTATCATGGTGGCGGTAGCCGTGATCGTAATCGCTGCCAGCATCAAGAGTATTTATACTTTCCTCTTTAAAATACTATAATCATCAATAACTAATCATTGATAACAGGCCGGTTTGCCATCAGGGTGACCGGCTTGTTTATTTCATATTGCACCAGCGCTTCAATGATCACTTCATCCTTGTCATTAAAGGGTTTGGAAGGGAGAAATTTATCAGGGATATCCACTTTTATTTCTGCTGTTCTGTCTTCAAAAAGATAAGTTGACCTGTTGGCCTTCCCGGTAATATATCCGCGGATCTTAACCGTCACACTGTCGTGAGTAAGCTGACGGGCATTTTTTAATACCTCACCGATTGTATAATACTGCTTATGTTGAAAAAATAAACATGGCAACAACAAACAAAATAACAGACACTTCATACAAATTCTGTTGGTTTGTTAGCTGCTAAACAGTTTTGAACGGTGATAGTTCTGATGGGAGATGATTACTTGATGAGCGGAAATTACGATATACAGCGAGGACTGCCTGATACCATAGATTATACTAGAGGCGGAGATGACTGAGGAGGCCGGTTTCTGCCGCCCCATTCGCTTAGTTGTTTTAAAATCGGAACCAGGTCCAATGCGGCTTCTGTAAGTTCATATTCTACCCTTGGTGGCACCTCTGCATAGACGGTACGCTTGATAATTCCATCTTCCTCCAAAGCCCGTAATTGCAAGGTCAGCATACGTTCTGTAATATGTGAAAATTCCTTCTTTATCTCACCATATCTGTGTTTTCCATCTTCCAGCATACTGATGATCTGCAGTTTCCATCGTCCTCCTATCTTGTTCACAGCGAAACTAAGATCACATTCGATAAGTGATTGTTCATTAAGAGTATACGTAGAATTTTTCTTTCTGGCGGCCATTACTTACATGTTTGTTCGTAGCGTACAAATGATTACACAATCTATAAAATTAATCACAACAATTTACTTTGCATAAAAATTCAGAACAGGATTTTTGAATCAAAAAAAAGAAGAATTATGGACTTGTATTTAAAGGGAAAGACCGCTATAGTAACCGGCGCCAGTCAGGGAATCGGAAGAGCCATCACTCAGGAATTAGCTACCGAAGGTGTAAAAGTTTTAGCGGTAGCAAGAAACGAAGATTTACTGAATAGTCTTAAAGAAGAAGTAATAGCTGCCGGCGGCGTAGAGCCGATACTGTTAGTACAGGATTTCGTTGCGCCGGATGCACCTGAGAAAATTGCCACTGCAGCACTGTCCAGCCTGGGACAGGTTGATATTCTCATCAACAATGCGGGCCGAAGCCGTCCGCTGGATGTTGTTGGTCCGGATGATGAATGGTCCGCAGCCATGACACTGGACTTCGACAGGCATCGTCAGCTCACACAACAACTCCTGCCTCATATGATAGAACGCAAACAGGGAGCTATTCTGAACATCTCCAGTTCATATGAATTAAGGGAAGTAAATGCTTCTGCAGTAGTCAAAGCAGCCGGCGTTGTATGGGCCAAACAGCTGGCCGCACAGCTTGGCAAACATGGTATCAGGGTCAACAGCCTGCAGCCAGGACTCATAGACACCAACAATATACGCCGCTTCTTCCCGGGAGAAGAACGCAGTAAATTCGTTGCACAAGCCATCCCGCTGGGTGATTTCGGTGAACCACAGGATATGGCCAACATGGCCGTTTTCCTGGTATCGCCCCGCGCACGATATATCACTGGCACCGTAGCCACTGTGGATGGTGGATTACGTCATCACCCATTCTGATGATGCCCTCCTGAGTTTATAAAAAACGAAGAAGCCGTCCCTTCATTCTGGGACGGCTTCTTCGTTTTTATTTGAGTAGCATTATTCAATCGTCAGCTGGATATCAGCAAGCTGGCGGATATCCAGGATACCCGCGTCGATGAAGATGCAACCTTTTTTGCAGGTCGCGTCAAATGACCAGCGCAACGGTTTGCCGTTTAACGTTACCGCCTTGGGGCGAGTATTGGAGAATACTTCCAGCTTCAGGCTCCGCTGAGGCAACTGTCCCCGGTAAGTACCGGTGGAAGCCGCTACCTTTATCCGTATTTCTTTCCCGGCAGTAGCAGATGAAATATTCGTGTAGGCATAGGCGTTGTCTTTCCTATAAGCCAGCGTGGCGCCATCATCTTCATACAGTTTAAAGTGGCCGTCAGCGCCAGGATAAATCTCCAGCGTGAGTGTGTCTTTGGGCTTTTCCGCATCATACAGCATGGCCGGGTATTTAGGAATGATAGCACCTTGTTTTACAAACAGTGGTAATTTATCCAGAGGAGCGGCAAAATCATTCAGCCAGCGGCCACCCTGATAAACGGTACCATTGTCGAAGTCTGTCCACTGCCCTGCCGGCAGATAGATACTGTCGCGTTTTTCTTCGTCTTTATAAACAGGTGCTACCAGCAGGTATTGTCCGCTCATAAACTGGTATTGGGTTTCACGGCCCCACGTAATGGTGTCCTTCGGATATTCCAGTACCATGGCCCGGCATACAGGCGTACCTGATTCATAAGCTTCCCGGCAGTAGGAATACATATAAGGGGTCAACCGCATCTTCAGCTGCATATACTTGCGGTTGATGGCCGTATAGGGCTCACCGTAGGCCCAGGGTTGTTTGTTGGCTTTAGCCCAACCACTGATAGCCATATACACCGGGGTGAAACATTTCCATTGCATATCACGCACATACGTTTTGGCGCTGCCTTTGAAAATACCATCCACATCGCCGGTAGCGTAGTTAAAACCCGACAGACCACTACCAATCACAGTAGGGATATGAAAACGGATGTATTCCCAGTTGCCACTCTGATCACCGCTCCAGACCGTAGCATAACGCTGTGTACCAGCCCAGCCGGCCACACACCATACAAAACCACGGGCATCCGCATTTTGCTCGATACCGTTAAAAGCAGCGCGGCAGCCATCGAGGCCCCATTTATAACCCGGACCGACCCAGGCCACGTCCAGCTTCATACAACGGGTACCCAGGCGGCCCACTTCATCTTTGATTTTTTCTACGCCGTTTTCTGTCCACAGACCAGTGTAGAAGCCCAGCTGATGCAAACGCTGCACCACTGTGTCGAGGCCCTGGTAGCCACATCCATAACCATCATTGGGTAGTATCCAGCCACCAGGTATATTTTGTTCGCGGTATTTTTCCGCCACTTTTTTGATCACATCACCGGTAACGCCTTTTTTATTGTAGCAGTCAGCATCACCAAACTCAAGTCCCCAACGCGGCACCATAAAAGGACGGCCGGTAACATGTGTATACTGTTCCAGCACTGTCTTCAGCGAAGGTCCGTAAAAATACCAGGCATCCAGGGAATAGCCTTCATGCTGCAGCACAACAGTATCCCGGAAATCATAAGTGCCTTTATTGAAAGTATTTCTGAAGATGCCATAACCAGCAGTGCTGACAAAAAACGGCGCCGGATTGGAGGTGGTGTTCGCTCCCCAGTTGCCGAAGTTATTGCGAATATTAACGATGCTATCGCGGTGAGAGAAATTGCCGTTCTGCATACCACCACCGTAAAAGTGGTCCTGCGGGCCACGACGCAGTGTCTGCGTAGCGTATTCTCCCATACTCAGCGGCGCTGTTTCTTCCATCACGAGCTTACCTGCCTTATCGTACATGGCTATACGAAAAGGTGCTTTATAAACATACAGCGTTACCTTGGTAGTACTGATTTCATAAAATGTTTTCCGGTCTTTCAGGGTGTAGGCTACCGGTTTATCACCGTTCCATACCACAATACCGTTTTGTGTGGCCGCTTCAAACTTACCATTGGAATTGACCTGCAGCCGGTATATATCCTCTGCAGCCCATTGCAGCTGCACAAAAGCATTACCCAGTGTAAAATCAATGATACCGGGCTTTTGCACGACTTTTTTGATATCGGTGAGCGGCACCTTTTTCAGTAACAGGTGAGTAGACAGTGTATTGTTACCGGTGTTTTCATCACCGGGCAGTATCGCTCTCACTTCCAGTGGCCAGATGCCTTTGGCAGACAGATCAGCTGTTTCGAGCTGTATATCCCGGATGGCATAAGGTGGCAGCGGCTGTGTATTAAAAGGGACCGTCACTGTTTTAACCGGGCTGCCATAGCCCAGTGTGTACTGTATCTTCACAGGTGCAGCTACCGGCCGGGTACCGAGGTTGGTTACACGGATGATAACCGGCTCTTTGGAAGAGAAGTGGTCTTTTCCGTTGAGCGGCGCCACGATGTTGGTGATGGCGATGTCCAACGGATATACTTTTTCGTAGGTGGCCAGAAATATTTTTCCGTTAAGCGTTCCTTTATGGTCTTTTACCACGTTGCCACTGCCTTCATCGAAGGTGTAGTAATGCAGCAGGTGGTTATAGGCAGGATCTTTATCTGTTACCGCTTTAAAAGCCAGGCGGGCAATGGTTTGCGGGGCGAGCGTAGTATCCCACATGCGTAGCTCATCCACCGTGGCGTTGAGCGTACCAAAACCATCTGCGTCCAGCCCTATCTGGTTGCGGGGCAACGGGATGGTTTTATCTATCTTTTGTATAAACTTCCCGTCGATATAGAGGGAGGTACCTGTGCTATCAGCGACCAGCGCCAGATGCGTCAGTTTACCTACCGGCAGTTCGTAGTCAAACAGCACATCGAACTTCCCTTTTTGGGTCAGTCCTATTTTGTTGGTGTTGTTGTATTGTTCGAGGCGGATACCGCTCTCGTAGTCGCCGGCGGTCAGCAGTGTGGAATAGGTAGTGACTTTATTCCGACTTACCAGGCATTCCACGGTGTAAGGCGGCGGGAGGTCTTTTCCATTGAGTTCCACAAAATTGCTGGCACCGTTAAACCGGAGCCGGTATTGAGCGGAGGCATTAAAGGAGGAAGCGGCGAAAAGGGCTACCAGCAGGCACCCTATCGCCATTAGTTTCAGCGAAATCCTGTTCATTGTTCACATTTAAAAATAAGTGAGCTAAATGTACTAGTTTTCCGGAAGAATAAATTTCCTTCTATGGAATTCATCAAAAATTACCGTGGCATTTTATGGCTGTTAGGCGGGATTATAGCGGGTACTATCGCAGGATTGGTACTGGGCAAACAAGTGGCGATCATCAAACCAATAGGTGATATATTTCTGAATCTGTTGTTTACGACTGTGATACCATTGGTATTTTTTGCCATCGCATCAGCTATCGCACATATTGATGCGTCGCACCGGCTGGGTAAAGTACTGGGAGTCATGTCCCTGGTATTTCTGAGTACGCTGCTGATAGCGGCGTTTTTCACGATTGTGGCGGTGTGGATATTCCCGATCCATCAGCAGGTGACGCTGGTGCATATGGAGGAACCCGCCAGCACCGGTACTTTCGGAGATCAGCTGACAAGGCTGCTGACGGTCAGCGAATTTTATGAGCTGCTGTCGCGGAAAAACATGTTGCCTTTCATTATTTTTTCGGTACTGACAGGTATGGCCGCCATGCGTGCGGGAGAAAGGGGCGCCTCTTTCCGGCGTTTTCTGCACTCCGGTAATGAAGTTATGAAAGATATCCTCGGACTGTTGATGAAGGTGGCCCCTGTGGGCCTGGGCGCGTATTTCGCTTACCAGGTGGGCACTGTAGGACCCGAACTTTTTGGGACCTATGCACATTCTTTAGGTATCTACTATGGTTTCGGTACCGTTTATTTTATTGTGGGCTTCAGCTTCTATGCCTTTGTGGCCGGTGGTTTCAGAGGCATTCAGACTTTCTGGAAAAACAATATCATCCCTACCCTGACTGCTGTGGGCACGGGTAGCAGCATTGCTACCATTCCGGCCAATCTGGAAGCGGTACACCGTATGGGCGTGCCTCCGTCTATTGGCAATGTGGTAGTACCGCTGGGCGCTACCCTACATAAAGACGGTTCCAGCATCAGCTCCATCATTAAGATGGCCGTGGTATTCTCCATGTTTGGCAAAGGCTTCGATAGTGTGGAAACCGTTGTGATGGCACTGGGCATCACGGTGATTGTGAGTATTGTGGAAGGCGGCATCCCCAATGGTGGCTATATCGGCGAACTGTTGGTGATGTCTGTTTATAAGTTTCCGCCGGAGGCGCTCCCGCCGCTGATGGTGATTGGTACCCTGGTGGATCCGCTGGCAACCATCCTCAATGCGACGGGAGACAATGTGGCCGCTATGCTGGTAACGCGCTTTCTTCCAAAGCGGGCTGCGGCAACTTCTTAAACACCTGTTCCAGATCGGCCAGCAGGTCGGTTGCTTCTTCCAATCCAACAGATAAACGTATCAGGCTGTCGCTTACCCCGGCAGCCCTTCTTTTTTCTGCAGGGATGGATTTATGCGTCATTTCAGCGGGGTGACAAAGCAGACTTTTAATGCCACCGAGGCTTTCTGCCAGTTTAAAATAGTGGGTAGCGGTCACAAAAGCGGTGGCAGCAGCAGCACGATCATCTTTTAAAGTAAAGGAGATGATTCCACCAAAGCCTTTACTCTGCTGCTTTGCAAGCGCATGTCCCGGATGTGAAGGCAGGCCGGGGTAAAATACTTTGTCTACCGCCGGATGTTGCTCCAGGTATTCCGCAATAGTCTGTGCGTTACTACAATGTTGTTTGATGCGCAGGTGCAGTGTTTCGATGCCACGTATCAACAGAAAGCTGTCGAAGGGCGACAGGATAGCACCACAGGCATTTTGATAAAATTTGATCTCCTCTCCCAGCTGAGGCGTTTTAGACACTACCACTCCTGCAATCAGATCGCTATGGCCGCCCAGGTATTTGGTAGCACTGTGTACTACCAGATCAGCGCCGAGTAGTAATGGTTGTTGCAATACCGGTGAAGCGAAGGTATTGTCTACACAGAAAAGACAGTTATGTGTTTTAGCGATGAAGCCGATAGCAGCGATATCAGAGATCTTCAGTGTAGGATTGGTAGGTGTTTCCAGCCATATCAGGCGGGTGGCAGGTGTGATGGCGTTAAAGACAGCCTGCGTATCGGCTGTATCTACATATTTTACACGGATACCGAATTTCTCATATACTTTATTAAACAGGCGGAAAGCGCCACCGTAGATATCATCTACGGCTACAATTTCATCGCCGGATTTCAGCAGTTTGATGACTGCATCGATAGCGGCGAGGCCGCTGGAGAAAGCCGAGGCGGCTGCCCCTCCTTCCAGACCTGCAATAATTTTTTCTGCTGTTTCCCGGGTAGGGTTGTTGGTGCGGGCGTAGTCGTAACCTTTGTTGACACCTGGTGCATCCTGCACGAAGGTAGAAGTTTGGTAGATAGGCACTGCAATAGCGCCGGTTTGCGGGTCTACGGGAATAGAATGGATCAGTTCAGTGATGGTGCTCATCTTTGTTTGTTTTTTAGTTTGATGAAATAATGAAAAACAAGTTCTGAAGAAGCGCCTATCAGGAGTGGGGAGAGCGGGAGCAGCCTATTGAGGGATAAAAAAAATGCAGCGAAGATAACTGGTATCGACGCTGCATTTCAGATATATCAATATCTAAATAAAATCTCAGAAATTACAGAGACTTATCTTTCCTGGTGTGTTACCGGGATGGATGCAGCACCTTTCATCATGGTAGTAATGAAGGTTGCTAAGGTATCATCGGGCCATTTCCCTCCTCCTTTCTTGATAAGCGATTAAAAGAACTGGTGCAAAGATAGGACAGAAATCCAAACCACCAAATTTATTTCCTACAATTTTAGTAGACTATTCAAATTGAATGGTCTGTTTGATTCCTTCTTCATAGGAAGTAGGTTTCATATTAAAGTGTTTTTCGAATTTGGAAGAATCAAAGATGTAGGGATAATTATTCTGATATAGCATTTCTCCCAGCTCCTTGATAGTGGTATCGAAGAGGCCGGAGAGGCGGATGAGGAAGCCTCCCAGTTTCAGGTAGTTGGGTTTTACGCCCATCTGTTGTGCGATCATCCGCATATATCCTTTTCCGTCTGGTGCCGGGTTGGTAGTAGGCAGGTGCCAGACCTGGTTCCAGGAGGAATCATCCTGAGAGAGCAGGTAAAGCCCTTTGCCGGCGTCCGGTGTGTAGGTGTAGCTGTGAGTTACATTATCTTTTCCCAGCCACATAGCGGTGCTTTTCTTCCTGAACTTGTCGATGATGAGCAGGTTAAGGAAACCTGTTTTGTCGGCACCGGGACCGTAGAAGTCGGCTGCTCTGGCGATAGATGCAGTGATATTACCAGCTTTTACTTCGTTCATCAGTTGGGTGGCGATAGCAGCACGGATCTTACCCTTTTTGCTGGAGGGATTGTAGGGGGTATCTTCCTTCATGGGGCCGTTAACTAACCCGTAAGAATATACGTTATCGAAAAAGATCAGTTTGGCACCTGTAGCTTTACAGGCATTGATCACGTTGGTCATGATAACGGGCCAGGTAGCGGCCCAGAGTTTATGGTCATATTTGAGACCAGCGGTGAGGAATACCACTGCAGAACCGGCTACTGCTTTACGAGTTTGTTCTGCATTTGTGATATCTGCAGAAACCAGGTCTGTAATACCGGCAGTAGATTTGGGAGAGCGGCTCACCAGGCGGACTTTTTTTCCGTTTGCAACCAGTTCTTTGGCCAGCTCGTTTGCGATTACGCCACCGGCACCAAGGATAGTATACATTTTGTTAATTGTTTTATGTGTGTGATTTGTTTGAAAGACGAAGAAGGTGCTGATTATATTTTAAGATAACGAAACTTTTTCACGGGTCCAAAGGGTCCATAGCATTTGCCTGCAGGGATTTGAGGTCGGGCAGGAAAGACAGGTAGTACAGATCTGCCTGTTGAAGGTCGGCAGCAGGCATATACCCCAGTTCATCCTGACAGCGTTTGGTAAAGGTGCTGCTGGCCACATAGTAGGTCTGGAGAGCATCCGATACGCAGAGCATTCTTTTCTGCAGGGGCATTCCGCTTTTCCAGGCTATGCGCACGGCATTGCGGACGTTGGTAGTAGTATGTCTGGCGTATGGGTCTATCATTATAACATCAGCCGGTATTTTGAGTTCATTGACCATATATTTTTTCATTTCCACCGCTTCCGCGTATGGCGTGCCATAAGGATGCACGTGTCCACCGGATACGATGATAAAGGGTGCACTGCCTTTGCGGTACAATTCGGCACCAATGCGGCAACGGCTTTTACCGGCATCACTGATAGGATCGTTATTACCGGGGCCTGCACCAGGGATAAGCAGGGCGGTGTAAGTATATTTGTTCCAGTCTGTTGTTTTAACTTTCGTATATGCTTCGCTGTTAGTTTTATCCAATGGCTCATAGCGGGCACACTCGTCGTGCTTATTGAGTAGCAGCAGTCCGATGGCCGCATGTAATGCAGGCTGGAAGAAAAAAGTGCTACGACGGTCTTTGTGGCTGGTACTTTTCAGGAGTTGGCCCATTGCCTGCTGATAGGCCGGACTGGCAACATAAAAAGCAGCTGAATCTATTTTAGGATAACGGAATCCTTTGTTGGTCGTATAGGCATTGATGATATAGTTGACACCACTGGCGGCATCTTTCCAGGCGCGGGCCAGGATGGCAGTATCCGGTTCAGCTGCGTACAGCTGGAAGAAACCGGAGGCACGCATATGTTTCAACAGCTCTTCCATTACCGCGGGATGTTGTTGTAACAGCTGCGGCCAGTAGGTTGCCAAACGGGTTATTGTGGGCTCGTCGAGCAACAGGCTCCTCAAAGCCGTGGCGGACTGCAGGCGCTGCTGGTAGATGATATTGACACGCTGCATGGCGGTATCCTGTTGCAGCAGCCTGTTTACAGCCGGGAGTTGTTCCAGTAGTGTAAACAGGTAGAAGTTCCTGTTCTGTATTACATTTTTTTCGTTTAGCAAACGATAGCCGGGGTCCTGGGCTGTGGTGGTTTGTATACCTAAGCATATAAAAAGCCACATCCACAAATATTTCTTCATAATAAGCTGTTTCTTTGGAATCAGGGGACAAAGTACAAATTACCTTTAAATTACATTTAGATCTATATAGAATTTAAAAAAATAATAATACTATTATAATCACTATACATATATCCATAATTTAAAATTAAATATCTATAATCATATTCATCATAAGTCCCTTTTAGCTGCAATACGGAAAATGCTTTAATTTCACGGCGCCAAGAGTGACATTGACTCTTTTGTGCCAACTTCCAATCGATGCTATAATGTATAACGCCCACGAAAGAAAAAGTTTTTTCCGGTTTGCGGTAGTCATTCTGATGGTGATCATTCTGGTTACCTTCTTTATGATCATTTTTTTGCGGAAACGAGCAGCTGATCAGTTAAGTGCAGGCGTAAGAGACCTGGTAGCTACCAAAACCGATGCTGGCCATATAGACAAGGCTGTACAGTTATTGTATTCTGCAGATAACGATTTCCGTTTCTATACACTCACTTACGA
Source organism: Chitinophaga flava (assembly GCF_003308995.1). NCBI lineage: Bacteria > Pseudomonadati > Bacteroidota > Chitinophagia > Chitinophagales > Chitinophagaceae > Chitinophaga > Chitinophaga flava. The sequence goes on from NZ_QFFJ01000001.1 coordinate 375,567, forward strand.
TCCGGCATACCTGCATTCCTACGTAGCTTCCCTGGAAGCTGTCAGCGCCCATATCGACACCGCCATCGGCACCGTCAGCAAACAGCAGCAGGTACATCGTCTGTTGAGTGACAAAGAAGAAAAAACCCAGCTGTTCCTTCATACCCGCCTGTATGTAGACTCCCTGCTGCAGCTCTCCCAGCAATGGGATACCACAGCTGCCCCTCCAGTGATACAGGAGCTCAAAAAAATTAAACTGCCGCGGCGTGAACAGATAGATACCATCATCAGCTCCACCTCTGCCGCTGCCCAACCGAAGAAAAAACTTTTCGGAAGGATAAAGGATGCCATCTCCAATAAGTCGCGCGCTCACGAGAAGAACCAGGAGGTAAAGGTGATCAAACGTGCTGCAGATGACACCCGTGAACAAGTCAGCGTATTAAATGACGAGGCACTGAAAAAACTGCAACACACCTATCAGCAGTTTATGCGGGACGCCGCCCAGAGCCATGCCAATATGAACCGGAAGGAGTACGCACTGGTGATGGCCAACCAGCGCCTCTTTAACGTCCTCCAGCAGGTGCTGGCCAATCTCCGGCAGAACATGGTAGCGGAAACCGATAAAAAACGCTGGCTGCTGAGCCAGGATATCGGTCACTCCCTGTACCGTATGGATAAACACACCTACTGGGAAATACCGCTGTTGCTGCTGCTCTCCGCGATCATCATATACGGCATCATCCGCCTGTATAAATATGATCTGGACCTGCTCCGCTCCAAACAACAAGCGGAGAAATATGCCCGGCAGAAAAGCGAGTTCGTGACCACCATGAGCCATGAAATCCGCACCCCTATCCACTCTGTGTTGGGATACACCAGCCAGCTGGAAAGGGAACAACCCGGAGAAACCGCTTCCGCCATCCGTAACTCCGCCGAAATGCTACTGTCTGTCGTTAATAACGTACTCGACTATACGCAAATGGAAGGAGGCAGACCTTTATTAAAACAGGAGAAGTTTTCTCCACGTACAGCCATAGAAGAAATCTGTACCAGTTTGCAGGTACAGGCCGGTATAAAGTCGCTTCAACTGCAGTCCAACATCTTTTTCCCTACTTCCCAACAGGTATACGGCGATGTTTTCCGGCTTAAACAGGTACTGATGAACCTTATCGCCAACGCCATCAAATATACCAGCAAAGGCGAGGTGACAGTCACCGCCCATCTGCGCGACGGAGAGTTGTTGCAGGTATCGGTAAAAGATACCGGCGCCGGTATCCCACCGAATGAACTACCCAAAATATTCGATGCCTTTACCCAGGGCCGCAACGGTATTTCCAAAGGCAGCGGACTGGGACTACATATTGCAAAAAAAATCATAGACCTGCATGACGGGAAAATAGATGTAAAAAGTACACCCGGAAAAGGTTCCACCTTCTATTTCGAAATCAGGTACCCCGCTGTTGTTCAGACACCCGGTACCGTTAAAATTACCATGCCCGTGAATACACCTTCCCAAACCACAGCACCTCCGGCCAATGTCAGGCTGCTGGTAGTAGAAGACAGTGTGCTGAACCAAAAGCTGCTGGCATTGCTGCTGGACAGGCTTCAGGTATCCTACTCCATCACCGGCACCGCAGAAGAAGCGCTGGAGATATACGCCCGCGAATCTTTTGATATGATCCTCACCGACATCGATCTGCCTGGTATGGATGGTATCGCTTTTACCCAAAAGATCCGGCAACTCCCCGATAAGCAAAAAGCCGCTATTACGATCATCGCCATCACCGGCAACGTTATGGATGAAGATATATCCCTCTATATGAACTGCGGGTTGAATGATTATATCATGAAACCTTACAGAGAAGAAGATATTCTTGAGAAAATCAGTGCCCACGGGCTAACTGTGATATAGATTTTTGTTTGAAGGATTTTGTTTTTGTTTGAGGAGTTTTTGAGAGATTCAGTATCTTGGAAGATGACTTTTGCAGACCATATCATCGAATTTAATAAGCATATTGTATTTAAAGGCCACCTGCCTAAAGGGATTCGGATCATGAATCCTTTCCGGGATAACCCTGAAATCCTCGGCGTGATGGAACAGTTTTATAAAAAGTTCTATGACGACAAGGGACAGCGCAGAGCCATTTTTGGTATCAATCCCGGCCGCCTGGGTTCAGGCAGCACCGGTGTACCCTTCACCGATACCAAACGAATGTACGACCAATGTGGCATCACCATAGAAGGGTTTAAAACCCATGAACCTTCCTCTGTGTTCATCTATGATGTGATTGATGCCTATGGTGGCGTAAAAAAGTTCTACAAAAAATTCTACTTCACCTCTGTATGCCCGCTTGGCTTTACCCTGGAGCAACCTGGTGGTAAGGAAATCAATTACAACTACTACGACAGCAGCGCCCTCACCAAAGCCGTATACTCCTTTATCGTAGAAAGTATCCGCACACAGCTTGCCTGGAATTTAGACAAGGATATTTGTTATGTGATGGGCACTGGCAAAAACGCGGCCTTCTTTGAAGCCCTGAACAAAAAAGAACAGTTCTTCAAAAAGATCATTCCATTGGAACATCCGAGATTTGTGATGCAATACAAGGCCAAAACGAAGGATTTGTATATTGACAAATACCTGACTGTGATGAATATGATGTAACTGATACACCTGATAATTTTTTAAGGCAATCTAGTTTACGACAATTCGCACTGATCTCCGCTCATCAGGAGAATCAGCAATATCAGTATTCATCACAGTTTTTCGAGGCGGCAGTCCCATATGCCATCGTGTTCGCTGGCGGCACCTGGAATTACACCGGTGATCTTGTACAGATCACCTTCTTTCTGTACACGTTCTCCCAGCTGAGGAGAAGCCTCATCTTTGAACTTGATGGTGGCCATAATACCGAATGAGGTATAACTGTTGATTTTCAGGATATTGGCAGGCCGTACCGGCATCAGCATACGGCTTCTTTTACGGGTGTAACTCTTGTACTGAAGGTACACCAACCATAGGGATAAGGCTATAACGCCTATGAATAGCAGGTTCACAGCTACGTTGGGTTTAGATGTTTTTGGTAATCAATAGAATTGCTGTCGTTGGCATTTAAACAGCTATACAATATAACGTTTTCGTACGAAAAAAATTTGTTAAAAAAGGGGCAATGGTAAAAAATAAAAAAGCCCCAGCCGACAAACGGTCAGAGCTCTGTTTTGAACGCCATATGAAGATTGAGTCAGCTACGATTTGTTAATCACGACTTAGCGGCTGTACCGAATGTGTGCGGAAAGGTACCAATTTCGCAATTCCGTCCATGTCGTTTTGGATCACAGCAAGCGTATGGCTTACTGCTTCGAAGCGCAGATCCATAACATTGAACTTTAGATCTATCTCCCGGAATCCAGATTCCATCCTGGTTTCCAGGGTATCTACCTTTGTATCCAGTAGCAGAATACATTCTTTGACTACTGTCATCTGTGATTCCAACGCAGTTATTCTACGGTCGAATTTTTCATCCAGAGCATCAATTCTGGCCAAAATTTTAAGTGTTTCTACGTGCATAAAATTTAAGTTTATTCGCTAAAATTAATGCATCTTTTAACACCAACCGTCATCTGACACAAATCCGATCACACAGATAAAATACCTATCAAAAAAGCCATGGTAAAGGACTTACAAATATAACCTAAATGGGTAAACGAAAGCAAAGAACAACACCCCAAACGATAAACTAAGGAATCCTACCCATAACAACCATTTAAAAACAGACGGATATTTACGATAACAAAAAGGCGCTATCATTCCGTAAAAAAAGCCACTACCAATCAATGAAGCACCGGTCCACCAATTCTCCATAAGTGGTATGGGGTCCTGAAAACCACTTGTCATCACCACTACCACGAACAAGGGAAAACCCGCTATTATACCGCAGCGGAATATCGTTTTAAACCATGATGCCATCTTATTGTCTATTGGAGGACTTTTCGGGCTACTTTGATTGTTTTGGCTACTTCTGCATCTGCCGCCAGGGGAAAGCTGATATTGCTGCTGTAGTTCTTTTCCACTACATTTTCTTTGATAGCACAGGCATACAGCGGGTAAACATAACTGCTGTCATTATACAGCTGACGACTGTCTGCGATCATAAAGGTATTGTTCTGCGCGTTTATCCATACCTGTGGTAACCCGGTACGGTAGTCATCTGCCAATATCTGCCGTGTATGCAAATTGATCACATACAAAGACAAGCCGTTGGGAATATGGTTGATGAGAGGCAATAACAATATACTGTCTCCTATCATATAGCAGGATGCAGTACTATAAGCGTTGTCATTTAATATGGCAATACCTTGATGCGGGAAAGCCACACCGGTATATAACAAATAAGGAAATGAAAAACGTTGGATGGAAGTGTCCCTGCGGGTTTTATATTCAAGTTGTATTCTGTCTTCACCAGCCATCATGGCCGTCAGTACTACCCCGTTCCTTGAATATACCAGCTGATCGGCATCATTAACCGGTATGGCTGCCAGACTATCAGTAGGCAACGGCTGCTGTTTTATAACAGGAGCTGTGCTACAATGCACAGCAAGGCATAGGAATAGCAGATACAGGGCATTTTTCATCCCGCCAAGGTACTCATTTTATTCCTGCTCCAGTAATAATTGCATGAGTTGTTCTTTGATTTCTGCGGAAGGTTCTTTCCAGAGGCCCCGCTGGATGGCCTCCAGCATACGGCTGCTCATATCCTGCAGTGCATGGGGATTTGACTGTTGAAGGAACTCGCGGTTGGTCTCGTTCAGCAGATAGGCATTGGTGATTCCCTCATACATAAAATCATCAATCAGGCCGGTGGTAGCACTATATGCGAAAAGATAATCCATGGTGGCGGCCATTTCGAAGGCGCCCTTATAGCCATGGCGGCGCATACCAGCCATCCATTTTTCATTGATCACACGGGAGCGGTATACTTTCAGCAATTCTTCCCGAAGGGATTTAACACGCGGATTTTCGGGCCTGGAGTGATCACCGAAATACATAATGGGCTGCGTGCCCGTCACCTGCTCCACTGCGTTAGCCATTCCTCCGTGAAACTGGTAATAATCGTCGGAGTCGAGGATATCATGCTCACGGTTGTCCTGGTTGTGCATCACCACCTGGATATTGGACAGGCGGTTGCGGAATGCTTCATAGGCCGATACACCCTGCTGCCGCCCATGGTAGGCGTAGGCACTCCAGTTCATATATACCAGTGCCAGGTCTTCCCGGGTAGTCCAGTTTTTTTCATCGATCAAAGCCTGCAGACCGGCACCGTAGGCTCCGGGCTTGGAGCCGAATACACGGTAAGACGCCCATTCCGCGGCTTTTTCAACGGAGAGTCCTTTTTGTTCCCAGGTATTTTTTTCCTGCAGATAACGGGCGCGGATAGGATTGTCTTCCGGCGATTCATCCAGTGTGATGAGCTTTGCCACGACCGCATTAAAGAGAGAGATCATATCCGGGAACGCATCGCGGAAGAAGCCGGAGATACGCAAAGTAACATCGATACGCGGTCTTCTCAGCTCTATGAGGGATATCACTTCAAAATCTGTTACCCGACGGCTTTCGGCTTGCCATTTGGGTTTTACGCCCATCAGCGCAAAAGCCTGTGCCAGATCATCACCGCCGGTACGCATGGTAGCCGTGCCCCATACCGACAGTCCTATGCTGCGGGGATACTCTCCATGTTCCTGCAGGTAACGGTCTATCAGCAGGCGGGCGCTCTTTTGTCCAAGCTGCCAGGCCGTTTCTGTAGGGATGCTGCGTACATCCACAGAGTAAAAGTTGCGACCTGTAGGCAATATGCCAACCCTCCCGCGGGTAGGTGCTCCTGAGGCTCCCGAAGGTACATATCCACCAGACAGCCCTTTCAGCAAATGGGTTATTTCATCTGTAGTAGCCATTACCCGGGGTAGTGTATCCTGTTGTATCCGTGTAAGTACGGCCGTAGTGGCTGGTCCGGCGGCGGGCATAACTCCTGCAGTTAAACTTTCCATATAACTAAGGGCCGTTTTTTCCAGGTGTTCCACTACATCACCGGTAGTGCGACAGGTGGTACCTTCCAGGGCTAACGGTGCCGCATAATCGCAATTAAGCGGATCAAATGCCAACTGCATATCCCGGGCTATAGCCTGGGTAATACCCGGCCAGCCATAACCAGGCAGGCGGTGCAGGGCCACCAGCAAGCTATGCAGCTGTTCACCTGCAGGAGGGCGGCCAAAGATATGCAGGCCATCACGGATCTGTGATTCTTTCAGTTCACAGAGATAGGCGTCCAGCTTCAGTAACAGCTCATCGATATCACGACCATCTGTTTGCAGGTCTTCCAGCAGATGTTCCTGTTTGACCAGATTGCGGATGCTGGTACGTATCAGCGTGGCCCGGCGCGCATCCAGACTGGCAGCTTCGTAATACTCGTCCACCAGCTGTTCCAGTTTGATGAGTGTACCATAATTTTCAGCCCTTGCCATTGGCGGCACCAGGTGGTCGATGATCACGGCATGATTGCGGCGTTTGGCCTGTGTACCCTCGCCGGGATCGTTGACGATAAAGGGGTAAAAATGAGGTAACACAGGGAACAGGGCGGCGGGGAAACAGCTGTCTGTGCCCAATGCCACACTTTTTCCCGGCAGCCATTCCAGATTGCCATGTTTGCCGGTATGTACCACTGCATCTGCTTTGAACTGGTGATGCAGCCAGCAGTAAAAAGCCAGGTAATCGAAGGTCGGCGGCAGATCGGGACTATGATAAATACTTTTGGGATCACTGTTATAACCACGTGCCGGCTGTATGCTCACAAAAATATTGCCCAGCATGCAGCCCGGCAGCGCAAAACGTCCTTCTGTATAGCTTGCTGCGTCTTCAGGATTACCCCACTGTTGTTCTACCTTTTCACGCAAGGCAGGTGATAAATGCCGGTACCAGTCGAAAAACACAGCTTCCTCCAGAAAAACCTGATAAGGACGGGTATAAAAAGTAGCGGTATCGTTGGTGATGTAATGCGTCAGCAGTTCCATCAGTGCGGCGCTGTCTGCCGGCATGTAAGTGCCTGTTGCATAACCTGCCTCTTTTAAGGCATGCAGGATAGCCACCACACTGGCTGGTGTGTCCAGCCCCACCCCGTTGGCCAGCCGGCTGTCTTTATTGGGATAGTTGGGCATGATGAGCGCCACCTTTTTAGCAGCATTGTTCAGCTGTTGCAGCTTCACCCAGTGCAACGCCATCTCCACTACCCTGTCGCATCCTGGCTCATAAGCCTGATAAGATACCGTACTGGAATCAGTGAGCGGGTCCTTACCGTTATCTGACTTAAACGATACAGCTGTGCCGATAATACGTCCATCCATTTCCGGAAGGGCTATATTGATCGCCACATCTGTAGGCGGTAATCCAAACAGGCCAGCTTCCCACTGTTCTTTTGTGCAGGAAGCAAAAACAGCCTGTATAACAGGCACGCCTAATCGTGAATAAATGAACGTATCTTCCGCTTCATTGTCATCCAGCGATTTGGTGGAAAAGCTGGTGGTATTGAGCATTACAGCCGGTGATACCGCCCCCTCATCTGTCAGGAAACGGTATAATACTTCCAGCACAGCTGCATCACGGAGGTTGGACACATATACCGGCATGGGCTGTAACCCACGCTGTTGCAACATCTCACACAACACCTCCACCGGCGCGGTGTTACCAGCCACATAGTGAGTCCGGTAAATAACGATGGGCACCAGCGGAAGCCTTGTGTCAGCCTTCATGCTGAAAGCATTTCTATCCGTGATATCATTGCCCGGCAGGGCAATGAAAATATCTGGCAGAGACACAGGTGGTGGCACTTCGGCTGGCATCTCCAGAAAACAACTCCAGAGATATTGCAGGCAATACTGCAGGTTCCGGGGACCGCCCGCAGAAAAATACTTCCATACCCTATCCGTTACCGTTATAGGTGCAGTAGAAGCTTCCATCAGCTCGAGGTCCGGCGCATCGTATCCGGGCAGAAACAGTACCGGAATATTCCACTGCCCGCAGTAATGCCGGAGTGTTTCCACCAGATAACTGTAATATCCTTTGCCGCCCAACAGCCGGCACACCACCAGTTTTGCATGCCTGACCACATTTTCCACGTAATGATCGATAGACAGTTCCTGCCGCAGAAACACGAGATTAGCCATACGCAGGGAGGGCAATGGATTACCCGCTGCGTATAGCGCATGCCAGGCTGTATTCAGCGCATGAATCTCTGTATCTGCGGACGAAAGAAAGACTATGTCACCAGGCTGTTGTTCCACCATAAAAACGCCGTCGTTATTAGGGTTCCAGCCTCCGGGAATCGTTGCGATCAGGTGCATAAAATATTTTAGTTGTTTAAAGATTGTGTAATCGCTGCTTCGTCAAGATCATGGCCAATCACTACCAATGCGGTCTTTCTCTCTTCGCTAGCTTTCCAGGGGCGATCGAAGTAGTGTTCAAAACGCTGGGATACACCCTGTAACACCATGCGCATCGGCTTTCCGGGTACATCAATGAAACCTTTGATACGATAGATTTCATGCTGACCTACCAGCGCGATACATTTTTCAGTGAGTGATTCCGGTGTATGCGGTACCGTTATATCAACCACAAAAGACTGGATATCTTCATCATGATGATGGTGATCGTGGCCATTGGCATGATCTTCTTCGTGATGGGAATGGCGGTTGTCCAGATCATCCTCGGCAGCAGCACCGATGCCCAGTAAAACGCCAGGATCAGCCTGACCTTTGGAGGCTGTGATCACTTTAACGCCTGTACGCAGTTGATTACTCACGATTCCTTTCACCTGTTCAAAAGCTTCTGCAGACAGGAGATCAGACTTGGTCATCACTACGAGGTCCGCGCAGGACAGCTGGTCTTCAAATAACTCCTCAATAGGTGTTTCATGGTCCAGGCTGTCATCCGACAGGCGTTGTGCCTGTACCAGTTCCCGGTTGCAGATTTCGCCGGTGGCCTGTCCTACAGCATCTACCACAGTTACTACGGCATCAACGGTGATCTGTGGTTTCAGGTCGGGCCAGTTGAAGGCGTGTAATAACGGTTTGGGCAGGGCCAGCCCGGATGTTTCGATGATGATATGATCAATATTTTCCTTACGCTCCATCAGTTCGAGCATAACGGGCAGAAACTCTTCCTGCACCGTACAGCACAGGCAGCCGTTATTCAGCTCTACGATGTCTTCTTCATTTTCGCAACATGATTTGATCAGCTCTCCGTCTATGCCCATGGCGCCAAATTCATTGACTACCACAGCAAGACGACGGCCCTGGTTATTACGCAGGAGATGGCTGATCAGCGTGGTTTTCCCTGAGCCGAGAAAACCGGTAACGATGGTAACTGGAACCTTTTTCATTTTTTAATTTTTTGATTTTGATTCTGGGATTTCGCTATTCTTTGATGATGGATGGATCTGTTTTTTTTCTTTTATAGAGGAACAACTGCCATTTCTCCTCTGCCACACCTGCTTTGTCCATTTCTGCGCGGGCGAGAATAAAGAACAGGTCAGACAGACGGTTGATATAAGCAGGGATATAATCTTCTATTGTATCTTCTTTCATCAGCGATACCAACAGCCGTTCTCCGCGACGCATCTGGGTACGCACCACATGACAGAGAGCGGAGATTTCATTACCACCTGGCAACAGAAAATAATCTGAAGCCGTGGTGATACCTGCTTCCAGCTCATCAATCCACTGTTCGCAGAAAGCGGCGCCATCAACCGGTTTAGGATTGGGGTTTTCCTTTTTGCAGTCGGATGGGCGTGCCAGGTGAGACATCATGTCCATCATATCTTTCTGGATACGGTGCAGATTGGGCTGCCAGGGGTGATCTGTGCTTAGTTTGGCGCGGAGCAGGCCAATCGTGGAATTGACCTCATCGAGCGTACCGTAGCAATTGACGCGGGTATCATCCTTGAACACTCTTTTACCACCGAAGAGTGCTGTGGTACCCTGATCTCCCTTTTTTGTATAAATTTTCATGTGATGAATAATTTAAGCTGAATAAATTTCCGGCCCGAATACTTTGCAGCCCAGCTTTTCCGCCAATGTGACGGCCATATTGAGACGCGGATATCCGGTTTCGGTATTGATGATACTGGTGTGTTTACAGTGACGGCGGAGCTGTTCGCGGAAAATGGTTACTGCCTCCTCAAAGGGTTGATTCGTGGTACCCGCATTGACCCGTCCGTCGGTGAACAGATAGAGCTGATAGTCCCCATTCGGCCTTATCATTTGGGCCATCTGCCGGAAACCTGCTGCCAGGTTGGTTTTACCACCGGTCCGCAAAGAGGCCAGCGCTTCGTTGATCTGCGACAGCTGTGTAGTAAAAGGTATAATCACGGAAGCTGTTCCCTGTGCCAGCGCTATAACACTCACCTGCGGACGTTGCTGACGATATCGGAACAACATATCGGTGATCAGTCCTTTTACCAGGCTTATCTGCCGGTCGGCAGCCATGGAGGCGCTGCTGTCTACCAGGACGAATAAACGTAAAGCCGTTTTTTGTTGTACCGGCCTTTTTTTGATTACACAGGTCTGATGCACCAGGTAATGTTTTACAGTAGCCAGCAGATCGTTTTCCTGCTGATGGCCTGCGGAGCGGGACAAGAGCTGATGGGAGGCCAGCGGCACCCGTGCGATGGTTCCTTTCCGAGCACCTTGCATGCCCGTTTTCACCGGAATTTTAGCGGTTGCCGATGCAGCCTGGAAAAGATAATCCTGTAATGGCTGAGACTTTTTATCTATAGATTCCTGCTGCTTTCCGTGTGATATTCCCCCCTATCCGGCGAAGGCGCATGCTCCCGCTGACGTTGTTGTGAACGTGGTGGCTGGTTGCGTTGTTTGCTGCGATGCGCCAGTACCAGCGGCGCCACATGATGCACATCGGCGCTGGTGACTGCCAACCGGTTACCGAAGGCTGCATAAGCCCTCGCCGCTTTTATAATCAGGATATCCGCGCGCATACCTTCTGCCTGATGTTCCAGACAGAGGTCTGCCACTTCCAGATAGGTATCTTCTGAAACATACACCTGGTCGAGTAAGGTGCGGGCCAGATTAACAGCCCTGTTCATCTCCCGTTCTGTTTCTGCGAAAGCATGTACAAACTCCTGTGGACGGGCATCAAAAGCCAGGCGGCGCTGCATAATCGTAGCACGTTGTACCTTATCAATAGGCGTACTAACGGTAACGCATAAACCGAAACGATCCAGCAACTGCGGACGCAGCTCCCCTTCTTCCGGGTTCATGGTACCGATGAGAATAAAGCGGCTGTCCTGCCAGGCAGAAAGCCCATCCCTCTCCAGATAATACCCTCCGCTGGAAGAAGCATCCAGCAGCACATCCATGATATAATCATTGAGCAGATTCACTTCATCGATATACAAAATACCTCCGTGAGCGGCTGCCAGCAAGCCTTTCCTTACCTGTTCCCTTTTTTCATTGATCAATACTTCCAGGTCTACACTGCCCAACACACGATCTTCGGTAGCACCTACCGGCAGATTCACAAACGGGAACGGCTGTACGCCATTATGTAATAAACTGGCCAATGCCCTTACGGTAGTCGTTTTACCGGTGCCTTTATCTCCCATCACCAGCACACCACCCAGGGAAGGATCGATGGTGGTGAGCAGCAGCGCCAGTTTAAACTGGTCTTGTCCACAGATGGCCGTAAACGGATAATATGGTTTCATGGCAGAAATTCCTTAAATGATTCATATAAACAAAACACTCCTATCACAATAGAGAAAGTCCCCACTGCGTAATTGATACCTTTCACCGAAGGTTTCCACTTTCCGGAGAAGCGGCGTACAGACAAGGCAAACAGGCAGCTGTAACCCGTCATTGCCACGATGATGCCGATGCTTTGCAGTATCAGGATACCAACGGCTGCATAAGCATCACTGGCAGCCAGCGTAAATGCCAGCGTACAGGCGCCACCGGTACCTGCCAGTCCGTGTAACATACCGATCCAGAAAGAGCGACTTAATACACTACCAGTTGGAACATGTACATGCGTATGCTGTCTGGCCACAAAATTGCGCCGGTAGGCGGTAATGCCCAGCCATATCATCACCGGGCCTATCAGAAACTCCACATACCCCGCGATATGCAGGGATAATGCGGATTTCAGAATGAGGATGAAGACACCAAATATGACTAACGTCAACGAATGCCCCAAAGCCCACTGAGAGGAACGCCACATCAGCTGGCGCATCCGCTGCTGCTGATTATCACCTGTAGCCAGTACAGATACTGCCGCCACATGGTCCGGCTCAAAAGAATGCTGGATGCCCAGCAGAAATGAGTCTACAAATAAAGGAACGAGCATGTGAAATCAATTACGAATTATCAATTCCCAGGACTAAAGTCCTGGGCTAGATTAGTGGTATTTATAAGATGACGAATGATATCACCATTCTGTGATGGCATTATAGATCCATAACAGGCCGATCATAATGGAGAATACACCGACCACGGCGTTGATCACTTTAAAAGCGATCTGGTTTCTTTCGATAAACCGCGACATAGAGAAAGCTAATACACAGCTGTAGGTCGTCATAGCGATGATAATACCTACACTTTGCAGTACGATGATCCATACGGCAGTGCGGGTATCTGTAGCTGCGAGGGTGAGCGCTACCGCGCATGCGCCGCCGGTGCCGGCCAGTCCATGCAGCATCCCTACCCAGAAAGACCTGCTCAGCGGGTTCATAGCTATTTCTTCTCCCTGCCTGCCGTGAATATGCAAGGCATTGGTCAGGTGTTCGTGTTCCTCAAATTTTTTGTGTTCCGCCATCATCTCCCGGAGCTGATGGTTACGGCGTATCGCCGACCATCCAAGCCATATCATGATAGGGCCTACTGCTATCTCTGCCCAGGCAGACAGATTAAAGGGAATCGCCGATTTCAACAGCAAGGCAAAAGCGCTGAACAGCACCAGTGTCGCAGAATGCCCCAGCGCCCATTGTGATGAACGCCATACCAGCCGGCCAATACCAGACCCCCTCCTGTTTTTCTCAGAGGCCAGTACCGACACAGCGGCCATATGGTCTGGTTCAAAAGAATGCTGTACACCTAATAACAATGAGTCTAACAGTAACGGATACATAATGTCTATTTTTAGTTCACATACAACAGATACTTATCTGTTGCATCTATCAATACAATTTCAAAATCCACAGGGCGCAGTGCAGCCTGTAATACGCGCCGGCACCGGGCTGCCAGGGCCGGATAAAATGGTTCTGATTCCTGAAAGGGAAACAGTTCCGTCAGACCACGGGCCATATTAAGCTGGCGGATGGCTTCGCATTTTTCAGGAGGATATCCTGCCGATGCGGCCAGCTGCGCCACAAAATCCTTATCCCAGGATGACTGGTTGCTATGTGTATTCAGCGATCCTGCGGCCAGTTTCACCGCCTTTCCCAGCATCATGCCGATGGTAAAGGAATGTAGCGGTGTAGTGTTGATCTTGGCCAATGTCTCCCCTATCCAGTTGCCATACTGCACAAAAGCCATGGCAGGCAGCTGCGGGTATAGGTTTCGGAGTATCTTTTCGCTACGGCCGCCGGAATTGACGACCACCGTCTGTAATCCGTTGGCCAGCGCCACATCTATTCCTTGTTCGATACTAGCGATATAAGCCGCTGCAGAAAAAGGTTTTACTCTCCCTGTAGTTCCCAGTATGGAAATCCCACCCACGATCCCAAGCCGTGCATTCAACGTTTTTTCCGCCAGCACGGCACCATTGGATACACTTACGCTGATGCTAATATTTCTGTCAACCTGATATCTTTCGCAGATATCATTCACTACTCCGGCCATCATGCTGCGGGGTACTGGATTGATGGCCGGCTCACCTACCGGGACAGACAAGCCGGGCAATGTAACAATGCCTACACCTTCTCCCGGTAAAAAACTGACCGGCTGCGGACCTCCGAAACTAACGGTAACGGCTATCTCTGCACCATTGGTCACATCAGGATCATCTCCACTGTCTTTATAAGTAGCGCAGGTGGCCTGTGTTCCGTTAAAACTGCAGGCATGTATTTTAAACAACACCTCTTCTCCGTCGGGCAACGCAATCGTTACCGACGCCACTTCATCCTGTTCCAGCAAGACCAGCAAAGCAGCTTTGGTGCAGGCCGTAGCACAGGCACCGGTACTATACCCCCAGCGCAGATCTCCCTGTGGTACCGGTTTCAAACTCATGATGCAGTATGAATTATATGTTTCAGCATATCAGTGGCGGTGTCTACTTTTATAAAATGCGGTGGCAATGCGGGCCGCCGGATAATATACAAGGGGATGCCTGCTGCTATGGCCGTATCTATCTTCACAGACAGGTAACCACTCTCTCCGCTTTCTTTGGTGATAATAGCCTGTACACCGGTCTCCTTCAGCACCTGCAGTTCTTCCTCCACCGTTTTACCAGGGAAGGATAACAGCAGTTGCTCTTCCGGGAATCCGTAGTCCCTTGCGATGGCCACAGAAGTATCTCTAGGCAGAATACGGCAGTACATCTTCTTCTGCTCCCAATAAGGGCGCCAGCGGATGATGGTTTGTACACCGGTGAGCGACAATACCGGCTCATAACCACCGTGGTGAATAGCCGACAGTACGTCTTCATAACTGTCGGCATATCTCACCAGCGGGTGTAAGGGCGTTTCCGGATAGTGTCTTTCGAAGCGTATCACAGGAATGGATAAACGTTGACTAACGATACCAATCGTTTCATGCAACAGAGCCGCAAAAGGATGGCTGGCATGAACGATCGTGGTGATATGATGCTCCAGACAAAAAGCTTCCAGTGCTTCCGGTGTAAAGGCACCATAACGATATTGCGCACCAGCAGGAAGTGACACGTCAATTTTTATTTTTGACGAATACCAGCAGGGTTGGCTGGCGGCCGCCAGAGCCGCCAGCACCAGTTTACCTTCTGTTGTACCTCCAAACACCAGGACCATATTGATTTAAAGATTTTTTGTTTTTTGATTACGGAAGATGTGTTTCCATTCCGGATTATAAAGATGTGATCTGTTTTTCCGTGCACCGATGGCCGCCCCTACGATGATGAGCGCGGTACGTGTCAGTTTGTTGCTCCGTATGATAGCTGCCAGTTCCTGCAGTTGCCCGGTAAACACCCGTTCATCTTTCCACGTCACGCGATATAACACCGCTACCGGCGTTTCCGGCGGATAGTGTTCTAACAGTTGCGCCTGTACGTTTTTAGCGATGGTGGCACTCAGGAAGATACACATAGTAGCTCTGTGCCGCGCCATCTCCTGCAGTTTCTCATGCTCCGGCAAAGGGGTATTACCTTCACCGCGCGTAAGGATAATGGTTTGTACCACTTCCGGAATAGTAAACTCCGATTTGAGTACCGCAGCTGCTGCCTGGAAAGAAGAAATGCCAGGTACAATAAAGTAGTCCATTCCTTTTTCGTCGAAGATGGTCATCTGCTCCTGTATGGCGCCATAAATAGACGGATCACCGGATTGCAGCCTTACGATCAGATGCCCTTTGGCATAATGTTCTTCCATGAGACTGATCTGCTCTTCCAGTGTCATGCTGGCGGAGTTGCGCACCACAGCGCCCTCTTTGGCGTAGTGGGTCAGTTCTTCCGGTACCAGGCTGCCAGCGTAGAGGATAAGGTCTGCGCTTTCCAGCAACTCTTTACCTCTTACTGCCACCAATGCAGGATCACCGGGGCCGGCACCAACAATGGCCACCTGCGCACGCCGCTCCAGTGCGGCATCCAGGGCAACAGCGATCGTATGTTTTTTTCCGGAGCTGACGGTAATTTTCTGTTTTTCTACCAGCCAGCCGTCGTTTCCGGAAGACAGGTGTGCGCTGGCTTCGGATACGCTGTATACGTCCAGCTTATCTTTCACTACCGGCGATGGATTGGGTACCTCGCACTCGTTGAGCGCAGCGGCGGTATAGGTATAAAAAGGTATTTGCCATTTATCTGCCAAAGCAATAAATGCTTTTTCATCATGTTTGATATCAATGGAAGCGATGCTTTTAACAGCTTCCGCGGCAAGGCCCTGTTGCTGCAATTGCTCCAGCACAGAGACTTCCAGCAGGTCTGCCTCAATATCCCGGCTGCAGCCCATCCCGATATGCAAAGCAGCCGGATGATAGTGCAGCACTGGTATGGCAACCGCATACTTACGGAAGGTAACAGCTATCAACAAGTCAAACTGCTCCAGCGGAATATCGTTGATATTGTAAAAGACGGTAACAAAATCCGGTTTGGTTTTCTCCAGCCATATAGTTCCTTCCGCTTTCACATCAAGCAACAAGGCTGTAGGGCGGTTGTTGACAAACAGGGAGATGACTGTATTCAAAGGTGCTGTGGCAGCCGTTTTCCAGGCATATTGTTTACCAAGCGTATCTAACGCCCATATATCCTGTAAATCACTGGAGGTAGTAATCACCGCCTGAGCACCCAGGATATGCGCCACCTGCCGCGCCAGTGTATTGGCACCACCAGTATGACCTGACAGTACCGGCTGTACGAAATAACCGTGATCATCCATGTTGAGGATCGCCGGATCAGTATTTTTATCTTTGATATAAGGTGCGATACTGCGTACACAGATACCCAGCGCACCGATAAAGAGGAATGCGTTGTATTGGTTAAAATTCTCCTCCAGGAAACTACCGATCGTGTCAATGGAAATGACACCTGCCGGGATATCCTTGCGGGTAGAGAATATGGCCACATCGGGCAAGGATTGGCGTATGGTGCCTGCCAGTACTAAAGCTCTGTCTGTGCTGGCAATAATAGCAATATGTGATGTTTGTTTCATGCTTGTTTGATAGCTGTTAAAACCGTGATAGGGTTATGGTCGCCTACCTGTATCTGTTCTGCCGGTAGCAGTTGCCATTGAAGTTTTTCCGTCATATGCACAAACTGTTCTCTGCTGGTGTCCAGCACAGCGTTTATTACTACTCTCCCACCGGGACGCATATACGAATCTATTATCTGCATCAGTTCATCCAGGCGGTTGCCATGACCTCCGATAAACACTGCATCAGGTATCGGCAAAGCAGCATGGTCCTCTTCATAAAAGTCGCCCATGTGTATATCAATTCCGGGAGCAGACAACTGTTTCATATTACGGGTGATGATCCCTTCACATTCAGATCGTTTTTCGAAGGCTACCACCTGCAGATGCGGATACAGGCGCCTGGCCTCTATGGCCACTGCGCCGGTACAGAAACCGATATCCCAGCAAACCGTTGCCTGCTGCAGCTGTAACTGCGCAATACTGGCGAGGCGGATCGTTCTTTTGGTAATCATATTGGGTCTGCCGGGGAGCCCTTCAAAACGGCTGTCTTCTATCCCCATTCCGGGTTGCTGTGATACAGCCACCTGTTGCAGCAACACACAATTGAGCGGATGAAAAGTGCGGCCGGCTATCACCTCCAGTGTATCCCGGGACAATTGTTCTGCAACTCCGTCCAGATCTTCACCCACCAGCATATCATACTGTGTAAACCTGTATTCCATCATCCGCTGTGCGATGGCCTGCGGCGTGCGTGCCAGATCCGTCAGTATGGCTATTTGCCTCTGTCCCCTGATCAGCGCGGCATCCAGCTCCTGCCAGCTACGGCCATGTACCGATACATTACATACCTGTTCATAAGGGATGCCTGCTTTGGCGCAGAGCCGTTGTATGCTGTTGAACTGCGGATATACCTTTACGTTAGCATCCACTGCATATTTTCGGATGGTGTTGACCATACCGTAAAACAAAGGATCTCCGCTGGCAAAAACCACCAGCGGTTCTGCCACCTGTTCGTATTGCGCAAAAAGTGCCGGCATGTTACCCTTGATGGTAATCCAGTGATGGGATACCGGCAGTAAGTGCTTTACCAGAGCGTAATGACGTTCCCCACCGGAAAAATGCTGATACTGCGAAAGCAGTTCCATCGCTTCCGGTGAACAGACATTGGCTGTTGTATTGGCCACTCCTATGACGATATATTCTTCCGGCATCAGCGTGTATGCATAACAGTGATTGTATCCAGGGTGAAGGCAGCGTTTACAATCGCTGCCGCCACGTTGCTGCCGCCTTTGCGGCCTTCTATGATAACGGCGGGCACAGTAGCTCCCAGCCTTAGTTTCAGTTTTGACTCCAGGACGTTCACAAAACCCACGGGCGCCGCTACAATACCAGCAGGGCGGCAAGTACCTTGCTGGCATTGATCACATATTTCCAGCAGCGCTGTAGGAGCGTTGCCCACTACAAACAAGGCCTCGGGGTGTTCCTGTATGGCCAGGCGCATACCAGCCTGACTGCGGGTGAGATTTTCCGCTGCAGCCAATGCCGGTACTCTTTCATCGTTGAGATAACATTTTACAGTAACACCGTATTGTTGGGTAAATGCTCTGGTAATACCGGATTGCACCATGGTTACATCGGTAATAACGGTACCGCCACTACGCAGATAGTCATGCCAGGCTTCCATGGCATTACCGCGGCTGTAGTACAGCTGTTCATATTCAAAGTCGGCGGTGCTGTGGATACAGCGTATCACAGCCCACTGGTCTGCCGGTGACAACTCATCTCTTTTCAGCTGCTGCATGATCTGGCGGAAGCTCTCCACCTGTATTTCTTCGCCGGTCACCGGTTTGCGGGCCAGGTAGCCCCGCGGGGTGATGAGGAAATTATTAAACCGGAAGGTTTGTGAATTACCAATCATCACGAGGCTGAACATGTCTACAAGCGTAACGTCCAGTTCAGCTAGTGTGGTGAGATGAATATTTTCTTCTTCTCTCGTCACCTGTCTTACAATGGCCACTGGTGTTTCCGGATGGCGGTATTGCAAATAAATTTCTTTTAATCTCGACAGCTGCCAGTTGCGCTGCTTGCTGCGGGGGTTGTATAAGGAAGTAACGAAGTCGCCCATGGCGGCAGCGGTGATACGCTGTTCAATCGTAGACCAGGGCGTCATCAGATCTGAGAGGGAGATGCAACAGAAGTCGTGCCCTATGGGAGCTCCCAGCCTGGCAGCGGCGCCCTGGAAGGCGCTGATACCGGGGATGGTCTGCATATCAATATCTGTTCTGCTGTGACGGGCAGCATATTCATACACCAGTGATGCCATAGCATATACACCAGCATCACCGGAGCTGATCACCGCCACTTTTTTTCCTGGGGCACAGCTTTCAACAGCCAATACTGCACGAGCCTCTTCTTCAGAGAGTTCCCGGCCCAGGCATTCACAACCGGGCTTCAGCAGATGGGCCACAAACTGAAAATAATAATGATAGCCAATTACAATATCAGCATCCGCCAGTGCCTGTTGCGCTACCGGCAGTATATACTCTTTCGCACCAGGTCCAATACCGATTACGCTCAGTTGCATATGTTACTTTTAAGAATGATCAATGAAAAATAAGGCAGCGTTCTTTCCTGCAGTTCTTCGATACCAGTAGCGAGATATTGCTCAGCAGTGCCCAGTTTCTCCCCGTACAACATAGTAGCCTGGCTGTTCTCAAGGAATGGTGTAATATATGCCATGGCTCCCCGCACTTTTATCAGCACGATGGTTTCAAAGCGGCGCAGGTGTTCTTCCAGTACCGTAGCATTTTCGAGGAGCGGGATGATGGCGATTTTTTCGCGGAGCAATGCCAGCGGTTGCTGGTGAGCTGCCGCTGCCAACAGAAAAGCAGGTACTCCTGCAATTACTTCCAGGGGAAGATTTTCCCGACGGATATGTTCGAGGAGATAGATAAAAGTGCTGTAAAAGGAGATGTCGCCTTCGCTGACGAATGCGACCTGCAAACCTTGCTGCACGTCTGTTTTCATTTGCGCGGCCGTCTCCGTATATACCTGCAGGTTATAACTGCGGTCGTTCGACATTTCGAGCAGCATAGGCTGCCAGGTTTTATTTTCCAGCTGGTAGTGATCGAGGATGGTCCTGGCGTAACTGCGTGGCTGTCCCTGTTGCAGCGAGGCCGGATAATAGATTTTATCTGCCTGCTGCAGGGCTTTCCAGCCTTTGAGTGTGATCAGGTCCGGATCACCAGGGCCTAACGATACTGCATATATTTTTCCGGTACGGTTCAAATGCCGAATACTTTTTTGACGGTGGATAATATTCCTTTCTGAGCACCTGGTTTTTCCTCTTCTTCGAAAAGGATGCCTTTTACATTGAGGTGGTGGCCAATTTGTTCCTTGCCCATATCTTCTTCAAAACCCACAATCTGTGTGCGGTATTTACAAAGCTGGCAGTTCATATTGCCATGACCGGCCTGTGCCTCCTGTATGCGTTCATCGATGGCTTGCAGCAGCAGCTCATGGCTGCCAAAAGATGCTGTACACAGATATTCTTTGGTGGAAGAAGCCTGCCAGTCGGCTACCTGACTGTAGATGCGCTTGAGCAGTATACCAGTAAAGAGAAAAACCGGTAATACGATCACTCTTTTAAAAGGCAGATGTTCAAGGATGGGCAAGATGTCTGCCAGCAACGGTTGCGTCACTCCTATATAAGCAGTGGTTGTAAATCCGAAGCCCATACCTTCTCCCAGCATGCGGGCCAGTTTGGCCACATCGCTATTCGCATCGGGATCGTTGGTGCCCCGGCCTACCAGCAACAAACAGGCATCCGCCTTGTCTGCCGCCTTCATAGCAGTTTCCGCCTCTTCTATCAACAGCTGGGACAACTGCAGCAAAGGGGCGCTAATACCAAGATGTCTGGCCATGGTGATGGTCAGATCAGGATACTGCTGCTGGAGCGAATTCATTTCATACGGTATATCATTTTTAGCATGCCCACCAGCAAAAAGGATGGCCGGCAGCGCGATAATATGCCGTACCCCCTGCAGATACATCCGCTCTACCGCCGCCGCATATACGGGATGGGCAAATTCCAGGAAACCATAATCAACGACATCATCAGGGTAGCGGTCCTGTAACTTGCGGACCAACACCTTGAAATGCTCCACTCCTTCTTTATCTCTGCTGCCATGGCCGCAGATCAGTATACCTTTTTTCATCTGTTATACCTTAATGGATGTTGCATATTTTCCTATGATGAACACTACCGGCATCGGCAGTGCTGCCTGATGTATGGCAGCTTCTATCTCCTGCAGGGATGCTGTCACCTGCTGTTGTTGCGGGGCAGACACTTTCGAAACGGCTGTTACATATACTGTTTCTGATCCGGCTGCCTGCAACAGTTTAGCCACTACTACGGAGAGGTTGCTCAGCCCCATATACATCACCAGCGTAGTGCCGGTGCGCAGCATATTGGCCAGCGCATCCAGCTGTTCATGGTCGTAGTTGGCGGTATGGCCGGTACAAAAAAGCACTGCATTGCTGTGGTTGCGCTCTGTCAGCGGCACCTGGCACAGGCCCGCAGCGGCAATCCCGGCGGTAATGCCAGGCACCACTTCAAATGGAATATGGTGTTCCTGCAGATAACGGATCTCTTCCACCGCGCGGCCGTAGATAAACGGATCTCCGGACTTGAGCCTTACCACTTTTTTTCCATTCAATGCATGCAGGCGCATCAGTTCATGTATCTGCTGCTGCCGTACTGCCGGATCTTTGGTGTCGCCATATTTTTTGCCGGCATATATCCTCTCTGCGTCAGGCCGGCATAGTGCCAGTATCTCATCAGACACCAGGTTGTCGTGCAGGACTACATCAGCAGTTTCTATACAGCGTGTAGCCCTTACCGTTAGCATATCCGCGGCACCGGGGCCGGCCCCTACGATGCATACCGGATGCAGGATATTCTTATTTTGTTCCTGTTGTTGGTGCATTAAAAATCAATAACGGATCATCATAAATGAATTCATATCCTAACCTTTGTTTCAGTTTGGCCGAACTCACTATTTTATATGGTTGTTCTATCGGTTGTAATTTTTTAGGCATCTCCAGCTTCTGTGCCTGTGCAGCTGCCCGGTAATAGTGGTATCGGATAGGATGCACGCTGGCGCAGGCATTGAAGATCTCTCCCCAGATATCTTTTTCGAGCAACAGGCTGATGATACCAATACAATCATCGCGGTGTATCACGTTCATCGGTACATCGTTACTACGACGCTGCGTGAGCAATGTTTCTGCGTTTGGTATTCTGTCATAACCGATGAGTCCTCCGAAACGCAGCACGGTAGTACGAAAGGCAGGTGACTGCAATAATATCTGTTCTACTTCCCGTAAAGCAATACCATTGGGTGTTTCCGGCATCACCATATTATGTTCCGTTACCATATCGTTGACATCGGCATAAACAGAAGTAGAGCTTACGAAGATTACTTTTTTAATACTGGTTGTTTCCAGTTTCTCCTTCAGAATTTTTATTTCCTGCACATGCGCTTCTGTTCCTCGTTCCCTGTTACGGGGTGGAATATTGATAATCAGAATATCAGCATCCCAGAAGGTATCGGGTGCATCGAGTTGTGATTCACTCAAAACAACCTGATAGCCGTCTATGCCTGCTTCCTGTAGTTCCTGTACGCCGGCAGCCGTCGTTCTGGCGCCTTTCACAGTGTATCCGGTACGCTGCAGATGCTGAGCCAGCGGCTTGCCCAGCCAGCCGCAACTTAAAATGCTGATTTTAGGGAGATGTTGATCCATATTAGAATTTAACAGTTATACTACCTCTGAGGCAGAACGGTGTCCCTGGCGTAATATGGAAGTCCATGACCGGTGCTTTTTCGTCTTTCAGTTGTGATTCATCGTAGAACTGAGCTTCTGCCCATTTCTCCTTAAAAATATTTTCAGCAGAAAGTCCGAATTCGAAACGGCGCCATTGATATTTCACAACAGCGTCGGTGAGAAAATAAGCGGCCGATTGAACACTATTATCTTCGATGGCTGCACGTTTACCCATATAACGGTAACGTATACCTGCATTCCATCCTTTTGTTGCCTGCCAGGAAACACCGCCCGTGCTGGTGAAGACGGGCGCAAAGGGAATATGGTTTTCCTTTGCGGGAGCGTCCATCAGACGAGGGTGTGCATAGTTGAGGTTTACATCGGCCCATAATGGCTTCCATATATGATAACGCAAGGCTATATCTACACCGGTACGGGTAGCACGGCCAATGTTTTCATAGCTGCCATCATCTGCGATGAAACGGAACTCTGCATCACTCTGCAACCACCACCATGTAGCGGTCAGCAGCAATTTACTGTTTAACTTGAAATTAGCGCCAAGGTCGGCCCCATAAGAACGGGGAACAGCACTCTCCTGCCCGCTGCGTATAGCCACGTTAGCATAGTTGGAATGAAAGCCCATGCCGGTTTTGGCGAAAAATGCCAGCGAAGGAGATAAATCGTAGTAAATGTTAATCTTCGGACTCAGCCGGTAGGCTACACTGTTGCCATTGTTGGATGGGTCCATACGGTCGTGCAGATTAAACGTAAACACATCGTTGCGCAGGCCCACGTTGAAACTCCATCCACCAGCCAGGCGCAGCGTTTCGCTGAAATAGAGGGAGTAATTGGCCACTGCTACCCGGGAGGAATCCTCATGAGACAGCAGCTCCCTTTCCTTTACATGATCGCGCCCCAGGTTTACCAGGTCTATCCTCGCTCCCAGTCCTATCTCTGACTGCAAGGTTGCTTTTCCCAGGCGACCATCATGGCGCCAGGTATTTTTATATCCGAAGAGGTCACGTTTCTCCCATTGTCTGATTTCATCTCCATTCACCCTATCTTCTTTATAAAAAGTAAAGTTGGACCAGAGGTCAAACAGGTTTCTTACATAATATACCTGTTGGTGCAGGGAAGAGCGCTCACTGAGGCGGGTATCCCAGAGCAGGTTGGCATTGATACGGGTAGTCTTTCCTCCTTCTGAAGGATCTATAGAGCCAAAGCGGCGAAGAGAGCCGTCTTCAAGGGCGCGCAGCGGCACCTGTCCGGAAGCGTTCCAATTACTCGTAAAGCCGGAAGCAATGAGGGAAATGGTATTGTTACTGTTAAGGGCAATGTTGTATCTGCCCAACAGGTTCAATCGGTTAAAATGTTGCGGATTGTCGAAGTAGCTGTCGGTGTACGTATAGTCGGCAGCGATATAAGCGTTCTGGTCTCTGGTGCCTGGCTGCTGTTGTTTATCCAGCAAGCGGAGCATGGTAGCGGCGCGGGCTGTGTTAAACTGGCCATATTCCAGTTTCACGAACTGGTTATCGGGTCTGAACAGGGAAGTATAGACGGCGGCACCTGCATTGGTAAAGTCGCCCTGGGAGGCCTCGTAGGGCCCTTTGTAGTAGGCGGCTCCGCCGATTACCTCCGGGATCAGGAAGTGCATATCGGCATATCCTTGTCCGTGGGCATGATTGGGGAGGTTGACAGGTATACCGTCAACGAATATACCGAAATCGGTGCCATGGTCGTTGTCGATACCACGTACCAGTATTTGTTCGGCTTTTCCGCCGCCGGCATGTTGCGCGATAAAGAGACCAGGCACAGTGCGGAGCAGGTCCTGAGCCGATTTCACCGGTTGCAGCTGCAGGTCAAGTTTGGAAAGCATGTGCGCACTTTTGTCGGTGCTGCCGGTGATGTCGATCGCTTTAAGGTTGAGTATTTTGCGGGAAAGGGTGTCTGTATTGCTTTGCTGTGCCCATACTGGCGATGCCAGGGCAGATAATACAACAGTATAAAAAATTCGCATGAAAAAAGGGTTCGCTTAACGGATAGTTGTTTCTTCTCCAAAAAAGATAGCCTCACTGACCGGTTTGTCGTTCAGGAAATGGCTGATAACGAGGTTGGTGGTATTTTCCGGATACATTTCCTTATACCAGGTCCCCTCGGGATGGATAAAAACAATTGGTCCGTGTTCGCATTGGCCGGTGCATCGTGTGCGGATGGTATGCACTTCCTCATGCAGGTTGTTTTCTGAGATAGCAGCCCTGAGCTGCAGGGTGGTGTCTTCCGCGCCTTTTTTGAGGCAGGAATTGCCGTTGCAGATAAACGCGATGCGTTTAACTTTTTGAAGATCTTTGCCCATGAATTAAGTTAATAAGCCCGTTAACTGTTAAATAAAATTGTGGAGAGCTGTGGGGAGGAATATCAGGGAAAGTGCCTAACATACGGGGAGTATGAAGGAAACTGTCCTGGCTTCTATCCCGGAAGCAGACCGTGAACATGTTTCCTGGCAGGTCTTCTGGCTTGTTCTGTTGTCTGACGCCTTCCCGTTGATACAGTGGCTATATTATCAGCAACTTATAGATGAACTTACAGCAGCGGGTACTGCTCCGGATTTACACCGGATTCCCTTTTAAGTGTACCTCAGAAAAGGCTACACACCTGGCAACGGTGGCGAAGATAGGAAATAATAAAACAGCAGCATAAAAAATATCATCACCAACGTGGTAGCATGATTAATATATGTTACTTTATTGAATTCATGATGAGCGATATCACGGGGCTGTTCGCCGATATAGGGTTTCTCCACTACTCTGCCGTGGTAGGTATTGGGGCCTCCGAAGCGACAGTTGAGGATTCCCGCCAGGGCTGCCTCCGGATAACCGGAATTGGGGCTGGCATGTGATCTACCAAAACGAATGATGTACTGTGCCGCGCGGCGACTGCCAGACACCAGTACCATCAGCAAAGCCGTTATCCTGGCTGGAATAAAATTGGCCACATCATCGAGGCGGGCAGCCACTCTCCCAAAATAATAATAACGATCATTTTTATAACCCACCATCGAATCAAGGGTATTGATCATCTTATATAACATCATACCCGGCAAACCCAGCAGCGCATAATAAAACAACGGAGCAATCACGCCATCACTGAGGTTTTCAGACATAGACTCCATGACAGCCACCCGTATCTGATTGGGTGATAAAGCTGAAGTATCGCGGCCCACGATCCAGGACAGCCGCTTACGGCCGGCCTCCAGGCCTTGCTGGTGCAACGTATCAAACACCTCCCTTCCTTCCAGCAGCAGGCTTTTGTTGGCCAGCGCAAAAAACACAAACACAGTGGTAAAGGCCAGCCAGGCCCAGGGCCATTGTTCCAGCCAGTGCTGCGCCAGATAAAAACCGGCAAACACAGCGGCACAAAGCAACAGCGTCATCAGCGCCCCTTTCCACAGGCGGCCAGCGCCATGGTTAAGCAGCCGCTCCGTATAGCCGATCAGGTGACCAAAAAGCTTCACAGGATGTGGCCAGCTGCGGGGATCTCCCAGCAACAGGTCCAGCAGATAACCTAACAGTAAGGGCAATACGAATTTTATGAAAGCGTCCATTGATGCAGGGCAGTGATGAGTAACTGATTATCTTCCTGGTTGCGGCATGCTACACGGCAGTGTCCTTGTTCGAGGCCATAAAAATTGGAGGCATCCCGGATCAGTATCCCGTAGTTGTTGACCAGCCATAGTTTCAGGGCTGCTGCAGTACCCGTGAGGGTTTCAAACAGAAAGTAGTGAGTATTGGTAGGAAACACTTTGAACTCAGGCATTTTCCGTACTCCTTCCCATAGCTTGTAAGTGTCTGCCAGCAAGGAGTCCAGCGGCAGCTCAAATTCTTCCGGGTGGTCCATGATATAATAACCGGCTTCCAAAGCAAGGCTGTTGACCGACCAGGGCATTCTGAAGGCCCTGACCTTATCCAGCAGCGACTTTTGTCCGGCCAGGTATCCTAAGCGCAGCCCGGGGATACAGCAGGTTTTGGTGAGCGACCGTATGACCAGCACATTTGACAGTTGATGCAGACGAGGCAACAATGTAATGGCATTACGGGTGAATTGTATATATGCTTCGTCGATGATAAATATAGTGCGGCTGTTGAACTGTATCAGCTGCAGCATTCCCTCTTCACTCATCACCTGGGCCGTAGGGTTGTTGGGATTACAGATAAACACCAGGTCGGTAATAAAGCGGGTATCAGGCGCCAGCTTCTCCCAGAAAAAGTAACTCAGTTCATGTTTATGGAGTTTGCAGGCATCGGCATATTCCGCGAAGGAAGGTACCACCACCGTAGTGGTAGCGCCGCTGAAAGCCTGTGCCACCAGGTAAATGGCTTCTGTGCCTCCATTGGTCATCATCACCATACCGGGTGTCAGTTCTTTCCGTTGTTCTATCTGATGTTGCAGTTTAACAGCACCTGCATCCGGGTAGTGGCCGACCCCACTGACTTTGCCCGCAATATGCTGTACCAGTTTTTCCTGCGTGCCACCATACCATACGTTTGAGCTGAAATCGGCTACAATAGGGCGATTGAACAGGTATGCATCATCTCCGTGTCCTTGTATCATAAACAAATGGCTTTATATACCGCTTCCATATCCAGGTGTTGCCGGATATAAGCGGCCAGTTTATCATATTGAGCTGACCGGAAAGCACGATAGTCGAAGCTTTGAGCGGCAGTCACCGTTTTTCCGCAGGCCGCCAGCAAATCGTCCAGTACAGCGGTATTGTCGAGAATGCCGTGCAAATAGGTACCCCAGCATCTGTTGCTGAGAAAATATCCATCGGGCTGTCCATCATCCAGTACATTCAGCGGTGAAGGCGTTTCACCTGTTGTATGTCCCATATGGATCTCATACCCTTCGCAGGAAGCAGCCTGCTGCCGGTAGGAGAAACGACGCTGCCGGGTGATCTTCTCGCGCGTGAGGACAGTATTGACCGGTAATATCCCCAGTCCGGGCATACTGCCGGGCTCTCCTTCCACACCATGCGGATCGGCAACAGATATACCCATCATCTGATAACCGCCACAGATACCGATCACCACTTTATTTCGTTTAAACGCTTCCGTGATAGCCCTTGCAGTTCCATTGTTTTTGATAGCCACCAGATCGGACATCGTATTTTTACTGCCCGGGACAATCACAATATCTGCTGTAACAATATCCGCGGGATTATCTGTATAAAAAATATTTACCCGCTCATCTTTCTCCAGCACATTAAAATCCGTAAAATTCGACATATGCCGGAGCAATACCACAGCGATATTGATTCTGCCGGTGGTCTGCCGTTTATGCTTCAGCGATAGTGCTACCGAATCTTCTTCTTCAATATGAATATCCTGATAGTAGGGCAATACACCCGTTACCGGTATACCGGTCAGTGTTTCCAGTTGTTTACGGCCATCTTCAAAGAGGCGGATATCGCCGCGGAATTTGTTGATGATAATACCCTTCACCAGGGCTTTCTCTTCCGGTGGCAGCAGGGCGATAGTACCATATACACTTCCGAAAACACCGCCTCTGTCGATATCCGAGATCAGGTATACAGCAGCACCTGCATGCAGTGCCATCCGCATATTGGTGATATCCCGATGGCGCAGGTTCAGTTCGGAGATACTGCCCGCACCTTCCATCACCACAGGGTTGTAGCGCACCGACAGCCTATCGAAAGCACCTTTCACCTCTTCAAAAAGCTGACGTTTGTCGTCCTGCATAAAGTATTCCCAGGCTGTTTGATTGCCTGCCGGTTTCCCATGCAGTACCAGCTGAGAGCTTTTGTCATTGGTAGGTTTCAGCAATACCGGGTTCATATCGGTATGACAGGCCACGCCGGCTGCTTCTGCCTGCACAGCCTGTGCCCGGCCTATTTCAAGCCCTTCCGGCGTAGCATAGCTGTTGAGCGACATATTCTGCGCCTTAAAGGGCGCCGGCATATACCCATCCTGTTTAAATATACGGCAAAACCCGGCAGCAATCACGCTTTTGCCCACATCGGAGGCAGTGCCTACAAACATAACCGGCCGGAGTTGTTTCATGGTATTCATAACTTCTAGTGGCAACGAAGATATTTAACTTTCACAAAAGAATATTTCCTCCGCTTATCTTTGCAAGACATGAAACCACAGTTTCTGATAGCGGCACCGCATAGTGGTGCAGGTAAAACGACCGTCACCCTCGCACTGCTGAGGGCGCTGCGACGCAGCGGCCGCAAGGTACAACCATTTAAATGCGGCCCCGACTACCTGGACCCCAAACATCATACCCTGGCCGCCGGCCAGACCAGTGTCAATCTTGATCAATACATGATGCAGGAACAGCATCTCCTGGAACTTTACCACTGGTATAGCAGCCAGGCTGATGTTAGTATCATCGAAGGCGTAATGGGACTTTTTGACGGCGCCCGTAAAATGGAAGGCAGCAGCGCCGCACTGGCCGCACTCCTGGACATACCAGTGATACTGGTGGTGAATGCCAAAGCTATGGCCTATTCTGCCGCTGCATTATTATATGGATACAAACATTTTTTCCCGGAGATACAGATTGCCGGCGTAATATTTAATTTTGTAAACACCCCCTCCCATTATCGTATCCTAGAAGAAGCCGCCGCAGACGTAGGTATCCCGGCATTAGGCTATCTGCCGGAACAGCCGGAAGTAAAGATACCCTCCCGCCATCTGGGGCTTCATATTTCTGCAGAAACAGATTATGATAAGATCATTGATGCCGCTGCGGACCATCTCACTGCACATATAGACCTGGAGCAACTGCTACAACAAACCTTAAGGCCCGCTGTAGCTGCTACAGCCCCTGCCACTACGCCTTCCACCCAATTACGTATAGCCGTGGCACAGGATGAAGCCTTCAACTTCACCTACCGCGAGAATATAAATGCCTTATCTCAACTGGGTCCTGTTACCTATTTCAGCCCCCTTACAGATACCGCGCTGCCTGAGGCAGACCTGCTTTATTTACCAGGCGGCTATCCCGAACTGCACCTGCCACAACTGGCTGCCAACCGTACATTGCTGGAACAGCTGCGGCAATACAAAGGCCATATCCTCGCAGAATGCGGCGGTATGATGTACCTGGGAGAAAGTATTGTGGACGAAAATGGCACCGCCTATCCGATGGTTGGCCTGTTGCCCGTACAGACCAGCATGCAGCGGAAAAAATTGTCGCTCGGATACCGGGAAATACATATTGGTGACGTAGTACTCAGAGGACATGAATTTCATTATTCACAGTTTACCACTCCACCAGATATAACGCAAACGGATATACGCGTTTTAAATGCCCGGAATGAAATACTGACCACACCGGTGTTTCATACTTCCAGTATATTGGCCAGTTATATGCATTTTTACTGGGGAGACCAATTGACCGGGCTTAAAACAATTTTAGGATTACCTTAGATATTACAGGGCTGTTTTAAAATGTTTGGTAAATCACAGGCCCCAGTTTATAACCTTGTACAAACAGGAAAAAAATGATAAACACAATATCTTCCCATGCATACTTGGATCGTCTGATAGACAGCCAGAATAATAGTGTCAGGCAGCTCCCTGTTAAAATAACAGGTAAAACTCCCCCGGTCATTCCGGGTTTACCGGCAGCAGGAGACCCAAAGTACACAAACCCGATAGCATTTAACATTATCACATGCGAAATACAGGGTACAGGTGAATAATGGTACTTCTGATACATCAGACGGATATTATTACCATGCCGGTACAACAGAAAAATAGCCACCAATGTACTTAAAAGGCCAAGTCCCCAATACCATCGCAAACCATCAGTAATAAAAAAAGCCAGTGCCCATATTATTATCGTAACACCATTTAATGAGAATACTTCCCACCTGGCCCGGTTCAAATCATCTGGTAGTGCCGGATTACTAATCCACCATGGCTTTGAAGGATCTCTGTATTTTTCTGGCGGATTTTTCGGTTTTCTTCCATTCTTTCCCACTATCTGCTATTTAAGTTTCTAAAATAAAAATCTGCTATTCGCGAGTCGTGGCGGCTTATACCAAGGGATATCAAAAGCCCCCTTATATAAGCTCATTTCCAGTTTATCATTCTCTTCCAAAGCATTGTAGGTAGCCTCTCCTACAGAAATTTCCTTCTCATCCTTCTCCGGCCCCCAGGGCTGCAGTTTCAGTAAGTAAGAAGTGGATTTACCTCTGGAAATTCTTTTATTGATGATAGTAGCCTCGTATATTTCCGGCTTATTTTTATCCAATACGGCATTAAAATACACCAGCGAACCATAAGAACCAACACAAAAGTGGACAGCACAAAATAATAACGCCAACCATTTCGCGGATTTCATGGCTAACTGCTGATGCCTTGAACTATAGGCCAACCATGCCGTCAAAGCCATTGCAGCCATTATAACCGGCAGCCACATTTTTGTATGATCAACTATATGCAGCGGACTCGTGTAAAGAAATAGCCATATCTGAGGCACAATAATCGCGATTATAGCACCAGGTCGGATTTCTTCCTTGTTACCCGTCAACACAATCAGTCCCTTGTGATATTCCATCAGCATAAAAGTCACGATGGGCACCAACATCAGTAGTACCATCAGCCATGAGCCAGCCCCGCCTGCAACCATGGTAGATATAGGGACACCTATTGCCAATGTATTCAGTGTCCACATGCTGTACCGGGCCATTTTCATGCGGCGGTTGATATCTCCGTTAAGCGTCTTTATTGCATTCATGGCCATTTCAGCCTCCAGCACATTGAGATTCTGATAACGGGTGGTAAGGCTATTAGCCAGCGTAGCATAACCTTTTCTGAAAGCGGACACTTTTATCCTTCTTTTACCCGATACACCAGGCGCCAGTATCAGCTCATTCTTGCCCCAGCGAAAACCTTTAATATCCTGCCACAATAATTCCCTGTCAAATAAAGGTGACTTATAACGGATACCATAATTGTCAGCTGTAACGACCGAAAACAGGTCATCCCAGCCAAACAGCACCAGCGCCATACAAGGCAGCAAAGCAGTAGCCAGCACATAATAAGTACCATCCACCGGCATTGTAACAAGAAAAAAAATAATGAAGGGTACCATCAGCGCAAATGGAGCCAGCAGACATAAAAAAAGAATCCGGAAACCACGGGTATAGTTATACGTTTGTTGCATAGGGAAAGCTACTTCAAAAAAAAGATCCGATAGCAGGTATACAAATATAATGGAATTATCTTCGTATACCCGCTACCGGACCCGTGAACAGTTACCTAGAACTTAAATACCTCGTCACTCATATTACTATTTATAACAGCTTTCAGGATCTTGATATTGGACTCAAAGCCATTGATAGTGGTTCTGGAACGGAAAGGAAACTGTATACCGCTTACATCGCGGTATTCCAGGTAATCAGTTACTGTATTGCTACCCGGTGCTCCCTCCTGCCCGCTCAGGGTCGCGGAACGCACCTTCAGACCAGTTTTAATATCGTAGTAATTTTTCAGCAGACCACCATTTGGTGTGGCAATGGTGATCACATACGCTTCTTCATCATTGACAGATTCTGTAAGCGGCGACAGTTCTATCTTCACACCATCCGGCATTTCCAGGTAGGAAATTTCTGCAAACAGCATGTTTTTATCTTTCACCATACCTTTGTCTGTGGCTGTTAAAGCCTGCTCATTACCCATCACCCATACTTTCACGGAATCACCTTTGATAACTGTTTTTTTGATGACCTTATCAATTGCCGGAGCAAATACTTCCTGCCAGAAACTGCCGGGCAGTCTGTATCTGGTTTTGATTTCCGACTGTGGTGTACCCATAATATCACCGGCTGCTTCCAGATAGAGATCTTTAATGCTTTTCAGTTTATCCTTACCACCAACAGCCTGAATATACTTTTCCAGTATGGTAGTAGTAGTAACGCCCGCCGGCACAGGCTTGCCGTTATCAGCTTTCCAGCTGTTGTTGCCGGGGTTGATATCGGGGAAAGCACCTTCAGGATCTATCACTACGCTGGACAGTTTCACTGTGGAAGGATGATGATACACCCAGGTAGCGCCACGCTGCCATATCTCCGCTGGTAGCTTTACGGTGTCGCGATGACCGTTTTCATCTTTGATGGTCAGCACCACCGGCATGGGCAGTTGCTCCAGGTTCTGTAAGGTAATGAGTGCACCTTTGGCGGGATCATTTTGTGCATAGGCAACACTTTTAACGGCCTGGTCCAGTTTCCAGGTATGCAAAAACCAGCCTCTCCAGAACCAGGACAGATCCTCCCCTGCAGCATTTTCCATGGAGCGGAAAAAGTCCCACGGCGTGGGGTGTTTAAATGCCCAGCGTTTGATATATTCCCGGAAGGCATAATCAAAACGCTCGTGGCCCAGTATCTGATCGCGCAGGAGTTGCAGTCCCAAAGCCGGCTTGTAATAAGCCGCCACGGCATTGTAGCGGAGATTGATCACATCTGGTGTGTTCATGATAGCTTCCGCATTATTCTGAAACATGGTGGTTGCCATCCGCTGCACCGACTGTTCAGTCTTAAACTCGCCTTTGTTAAATTCCCTGGTGGCTATCCCATTGATAAAAGTGTTAAACCCTTCGTCCATCCATGCATATTTGCGTTCATTGGAGCCTACGATCATCGGGAACCAGTTATGTCCGAACTCGTGAGTGGTAACACCCCACAGTTCGGCTTTGATGGCCTTCGAGCCGCAGAAAACAATGCCGGGATATTCCATCCCTCCTACTATACCCGCTACATTAGTGGCCACGGGATAGGTATAGGGATACCATTCCCGGGAGTAATGTTCGATAGAACCTTTTACAAATTCAGTGGACCGGCTCCAGGCCTGAGGACCGGCAGATTCTACCGGATATACCGACTGGGCAAGGGATTTTTTTCCACCGGGGAGATTGATACGTGCAGCATCCCAGATGAAAGCGGCCGAGGCAGCCCAGGCCACATCACGGGATTCCTTACACGTAAAATGCCAGGTACGGGTGCCTTTAATCGTATTGTCATGAAAAGCAGTGGTGTCGCGGATCATCACGGTAGCATCACTATTGCGTGCTTTGGCCAGCCGGGCAGCTTCTGCAGGATTCAGCACCTGCGCCTCGTTGATGAGGGCACCAGAACCTGCCACCAGCATATTAGCGGGTGCAGTGACACTGTATTCAAAGTTCCCGTACTCCAGGTAAAACTCTGACGCGCCCATATAAGGGATATTATTCCAGCCCAGCACATCATCGTATACCGCCATCCGGGGATACCACTGTGCTATTTCGTATATCCATCCGTGGCGGGTGTTGAGCCGGCCGGTACGGTCTGTACCATATTCGGGGATGGTATAGCTGTATTGTATTTTAAGCTGAATACTGGCACCAGCTTTTAATGCTTCTGCCAGCCTTACCTGCATACGGGTATCATTTACCTGGTAGTTGGCGGCAGTGCTTTTACCGTTACTCATCACCGTCACCGACTGCAATTCGAAGCCTGCAGTATAATGACGGTTGGCAAAACGGTCGCCCGTAGCGGCTACAGTGGCCGTCCCGCGGGAATCTTCCCGGTAGATGTTCTGATCCATTTGCAGCCAGAGGAAAGGAAGATGATCAGGGCTGTTGTTTTTGTAAGTGATCAGCACGGTGCCGGAAAGGCGATGCTGTAAGGTATCCAGTGTAACATCAATCTTGTAGTCGGCCGCATTCTGCCAGTATTTGGGTCCTGGCTGCCCTCCTGCGCTCCGGTACTCATTTCCGTTAGTAGGGTAAAATAAAGGAGAAAAAGCTTCATGCTGATCATAACGGGAAACAGGCGCTGTTTGTGCAGTGCTCTGCTGCATTATTCCGCAGGACAGCAGAGAAGCTAATACATAAATGTGTGATTTCATCTGGTTGCGATAATTAGATTTTGACGTCGCTAAATATACACCAGAATCAATTTACAATCATTTAAATGCAAAACCTGAGCAGATAATGTTAATATCTGCTCAGGTTCTTGCATTATTTTATCATGATTATGGTTGTTGCTAAAAATTACCTGGTAGAGGAAACGTAACAGTTCCCTCTACTTCAATCACTACTCAATATTACAATTCTAGATAAATAGTATGCAAATCCAAGCAACAAGCATGTCGATCCGTTGTTGCATAAGCTGTCATGAGAGGTTGACCATTTGGATTAAGAGTCGCGTTGATTGCAATACAATTACAAGTAGGTATAGTACTAGTATAAACTACATCACTAGGATTAGACTTACCAGCGGTAACTGCACCAACAACCGCAACCAAAGCAACAGCTGACAATAAAAATCTGGCCTTGTTCATAATCGTAAAATTTAAAGGTATTAACAATAGCCTACTCTTTTCTGAGGGTTTTCGACATCTCCCTTTATTATAGCATTAACAACTATAGTACTCGATTTATATTACTGCTTTAAAAAAATCTGTAAAAGCTCAAATGCATGCTTAATATTAAAATAGAAAGATCAATCTGGCGCCGTAGTAAGATAGTATAGCATGGAGATGAGGTGCTCTTTAGTAATTCGGGGCTTCTAACTGTGGTTAGGTACAGGCTCAGGTCTCATATCAATTACAATAATAAGTAATTTCGCATTTATACTATTTAAAAAAACAGTAACAAAAAACGTTATAAAATAAGTGAAGGATATAGCTTGTATTGTAATTCATTACAATACAAGCTATATCCTTCACTTTAAAAGCTGTAATTAATTATGGTTGTTGCCACCACACTTTGGTAGATATTTCATCTCCACCCATGTGCTGTACTGCGGCCTGATAATTGGCCGCATTAATCGTTTGTACGATAATGGGGAACTTCATGCGGGCAGGCATATTCATGCCGGCGATGATACCTTCTCCACGGGGCAATACCGGGAAGCCGGTGCGGCGGTATTCAAACCACTGCTGCATATCCGTAAAGAACAGCGCAAAATATTTCTGGGTAAGTACCTGCTCCGGTGTATTGTTGAAGCTGATACCCGGACGGGTCAGGAAGTCGGCTGGCACCGGCACTCCCCAGTAGGAAACAGCTGCTTTCACGCCATTTTCATAAGCCGTTTGTGCGTTACCGGTAGCATATCCTTTCATGATCGCTTCTGCCCGGATAAACTCCACTTCTGCATAGGTCATGATAGTACCAATCAGATTGGACTTTTTCAGATCAACATTCAGCGTAGCTGCTTTAATGCCGGAGATACTGTCAAACTGCTCTGGTTTGTAACCGCTGGAAATACCTCTGTATACACCATCTTCTGCCTTTTTACCCCAAACAGCCAGGCGTGGGTCGTTCCAGGAAAGCAGCTTGTCAGCAAAGAAAGATGACAAGGCCCTGTCTCCGTTGAAATCATAGTCACGGTAGCTGAAGAATGGATTCTGGAAAGGTTTTACGTTAGTGTATTTTAATACCGCAGACTCGTCATTGCTGACCATCACCGGATACTTGTCAGGCGCATTCAGCATCAGGCCCAGTTCCTGACGGGCATCTGCTGATTTGTGCGCGATACGCATGAGCAAACGAAGGCGGAGGGAGTTACAGAGTTTTTTCCATTTGATGATGTTAGCAGGAACAGCAAAACTGTTAAACAACAGATCATCGCCCTGTTCCAGACCTTTGCTGCCATTGGTCACAAAAAGTCTGTTGGCGGTATCCAGCTTATTGATCAGGTCGCGGTATACATCCTGTTGGGGATCAAACCTGTTCTGCAACTGGTTGTCGGGATATCCACGCAGTGCATCCTTGTAAGGGATGTCTCCAAAGATATCAGCCAGATGCTGGAACTGCCATGCCCACAGGGTCAATGCAATAGCCTCGCTGTTCGGCTCTCCGGCCAGTTTGGCGGAGGCACGCATATCCTTTACGTTATTGAGGGTAAGATAATAATTCTCCCAGGGATAATCGGATTCTGTGTTTTTGATAAAATACCGGTGCAGGTCTGTAGTAGAGATTTCTGTAACCGTTACCTGCATCAGCTCATTATTGATACGGTGGGATTCTCTCAGTCCTGTATTGACACCATCAAAAACAATCGCATTGAGGAAGTTACCCGCAGGCACCACTTTCAAGGTCTCCGGGTTATGCTGCATGTCCTCAAATTTTTTGGTACAGGCTACGCTGGTACACAATCCCAGTGCCACACCCATATAAACAAAATACTTTTTCATATATGCCTGTGTGTTAGATTAGAAGTTAAGTTTTACGTTGACACCCATGGTACGGGTAGAAGGAAACTGACCAGTTTCAAAACCAGGAACGATGGAAGAGCTGTTCAGCGTAGCTGTTTCCGGATCAAAAGCCGGGAAGTTGGACCATACAAAGAGGTCACGGCCATAGAGGCTCACCGCAGCTCCTCTGATGAAAGAACGGCCAAACAGACTGGCAGGTATGTTATAGCTCAGTACCATTTCACGGAGTTTGATATAGGATGCATCAAAGGTGTTGGACTCAACGTTGCTGCGATCGTAGTATGCATTGTAGTATTGGTCCATGTTGGTCACCAGTACATTATTTGGCACATATTTACCGTTGGCATCCAGCATTACCCCTTCACCAATTAAACCATTATCACGACCAGGCAGTGTTTCCTTGATTTTACCCTGTTCTGCCAGAATCGCATGGGTGAGGGAATAAATCTTACCACCTTTGCGCATGTCGAATAATACAGACAGGGAGAGGTTTTTGTAAGTAAACTGGTTGTTCAGGCCGCCTCTCCAGTCTGGATTGGCATTGCCACGATAAGTAGCCTGCGAAGCGAGTTGAGCAAGACCATTCTTGTACACCACCTGACCGTCGGGGCTGCGTTCAAAGCCAATACCATACAGTTCTCCGAGCGGATGCCCTTCTCTGGCTTCCAGCGTACCTCTGGGGCCTTCAGCGATGATCAGGGAAGTACCTACTTCCGGATTCAATTTGATTACTTCGTTACGGTTGCGGGACCAGTTGATAGTAGATTTCCACTGGAAGTTTTTCAGCTTCACTGGTGTTACATTCAACATTACTTCCACACCTCTGTTTTCCACGATACCTACGTTGGCCAGCTGGTAGTCGTAACCGGTAGAGCGGTCGATGGGCACGCTGGAGATCTGGTTGATAGCGCGCTGACGGTACCAGGTAACGTCGAAGCCTACACGGTTTTTAAAGAGACGCCATTCAGTACCGAATTCCAGAGCGTTGTTACGTTGTGGCTGCAGATTAGGGTTAGGGATAGTATTAGGATTGCTCATGCTGCCGGTGATAGAGCCGGCTTCATAATCTTTTTCCAGAGAGTAGGTACCGAAAGGTGCATCAAAACCTACGCTGGCGTAGGATGTACGCAGTTTGGCGAAAGATACGAATGCAGGCAGGTGAGCGAGTTCACTCAGCACAGCACTGGCAGCGATGGAAGGATAATAAAAAGTATTGTTCTGTAAAGGCAATGTGCTGGATTGATCTCTGCGGATGGTGACGTCGAGGAACAGTTTGTCTTTCCAGGAAGTATTCACAAAGGCATACAGGCTGTTCACCTTGGCAACAGGGCGTTCAGAGCTGGAGGCTACCGGATCTTTACTGTTAGCCAGGTTGTATACACCTACCGCAGCCAGTTTATCGGCGCGCTGGTTGGTATAATAACGACGCTGGTTTCTAACGTTGCCGCCTACACTGGCGATGATGTTAAAGTCAGCACCGATGTTTTTATTGTAACGCAGCAGGAAGTCGTTGTTGTTTTCGTAGTTCATCACTGTCTGCTGGCGGTACATACCATCCTGGAACTTCTGTGTATTTTTGGGACGGCGCTGGTTACGGAACTCATAGCCCATATCGAGGCCACTGCGCAGCATCAGCTCCAGGTTGTCCAGTATTTTGTATTTCGCCATCACGTTACCGGTGAGGTTGTGACGGTTGGAAGCGTTGATCATTTCATTAACGATCAGGTGTGGGTTATCGATCAATGAGCTGAAAGGATGGTTCTGCTCAATACCTTCCCTACCTGGCTTCCAATAAGGTTTGTACCAGTTGAGGTCGACGTTTGGATTCTGGAAATTGATAAAGTAGGCAACAGACTGGTTGTTGTACCCGGAGTTAGGCAGGTTGTCGGCTACCTTATTCGTATAGTCTACCTTGGTAGACAGGGAGATTTTTTTGCTAACCTGTGTATTACCGGAGAAAGATACGGAGTAGCGGTTGTAGCCGGTATTAGGCATGATCCACTCGTTCTTCATCTGGGTAAAGCTAAGGCGCATATCTCCTTTATCATTGCTGCCAGACACGGCTACCGTATTGGTATTAGTGAAACCAGTGCGGAAGAAGTCTTTGCGGTTATTTTTATACGGTACCCATGGCGTACGTTCTGTTCTTACACCATTGGCATCCATAGGGGAATTGAACTGGAAGTAAGATTGTCCGTCGAACTTAGGTCCCCAGGAGGAGCTGGTGGAAGATGTATTAGAGCCATCAGCGGTTTTACCGTAGGAATAATATTTGGCGTTGTTGGTACCCTGACCGTATTCATACTGGTAGTCGGGCCAGTTGTTGATCTGATCGATAGCAACATTGCTGCTAACGGTAACGCCCATACCTTTTGTATTACGGGAACCGTTTTTGGTGGTGATGATGATAGCACCGCCGGCACCGCGTGCACCATAGAGGGCGGCAGCACTGGGGCCTTTCAGTACGTTGATAGACTCAATATCATCAGGGTTGATATCTGTGAGGGCAGATCCGAAGTCGATAGGGCTGTCGTTACCGAGGTAGCCCTGGTGGCCGGTTCCATTGAATGATTTATTAACGATCACACCATCTACCACAAGGATAGCTTCACCACCCTGACCGTCGAGGATACTTTCCCCGCGGAGTACCACACGGCTGCTACCCATAGGGCCGCCGGCCTTGGTGAGGTTAAGACCTGCTACCTTACCAGACAACGCATTCACGAAACCATTGGTAGGTGCGGCACTCACAGCACTACCATCCAGTTTCTGGGTGGCAAAGCCGAGGCTCTTCTGCTCACGGGAGATACCCAGAGCGGTAACTACTACGCCATTCAGTTCGCGGCTATTCTGTTTCATGGTGATCTTTACCACGTCTTCTTTGCCGGTCACTTCGTATTTTTCTGCAGTGAAACCCATGTATGAAAAAGAGAGAATAGTGCCGGGCGCTGTTTTTACGGAGAACACACCCGCAACATCTGTGGTGCCGAGCATTTTTCCGTGGTTGTCCAGGATGCTCACACCAGGAAGTGGTGTATTGGCATCGTCGGTCACTTTACCCTGCAGCACCAGTTTGTCAGCAGCAGGGGCAACAGCAGCGGCGCTGTACTTTACAGACACCTGATTACCTTCCAGGAGGAACTGCAGGCCGTAATTTTTTTGCAGATACTCCAGTGCAGCTTTTACACTGGACTGATGAAAGTTGATCCTGTCTACTTTCACTTTTTCCAATGTTTGTTGCTGATAGGAGAAATGGTACCCAGGCGCTTGCTTTTGGAGGCTGGCCACTACCATGGCCAGGTTGGAGCCCCTCAGGTCCATCTGGATGGCCTGAGCCTGTGCCTGTGCACTCATTACAGCTACCAGTGCCAATGACCAGCAACCCATCTTTGCGCGGTATTGCCATCCTGATACTGGTTGGAACCACCGTTGCAGATTCTTTTTCATACTGTTGTTTTGACGTTTTGTTTTGCTTTACAGGAATAAATAGTCCCCCTTACACCGCAAGAGGCGATGTATCACATGATGATGCGGGTAAATTTTGTTATTTTATGAAGATGCTATCTTTTTTTTGCTGAAAGTCCAGTTCCCAGATGAAAGCCAGGTGCTGTAATACTTTCGGCAGATCGTTGGCCGGGAAAACAGCAGTCACTGTCTGCTGTTGTGGTTTACCGGTGTAAATAAAATGTAATCCATATGTATTCTCCAGTTGCAGTAATACATCTTTAAAAGGTGTATTGACAAAGTTCAGCTGTCCTTTACGCCAGCTGTCGGCCTGTCCGGCAGCCAGTTGTGTGATCGTTGTATGATGTGTTTGTTTGTTGAATACAAGTAATTGACCGGGAACGAGGATCTTTTCTCCGGAGAGACTGTCGCAGGTAACGCCGATCTTTCCGCTCTGCAGGGCCACCCTGGTTTCACCGGCTGCGGGCAAAGCATTCACATTAAAAGTAGTACCATATACCCTGGCCGTGGTACTGCCAGCCTGTACAATAAAAGGACGGTTGGCGTCGGGAGTGATTTCGAAAAATGCTTCCCCACTCAACTGTACCTGCCTGTCTTTTTTGTTATAAGCCGACGAATAGCGTACCACCGCGTGCCGGTTGAGCGTTACCACCGAAGCGTCGGGCAGCTTCACCGATTGTATGGCAGTGCTGTCGTTACGTACTTCCGTCCAGGTTAGTTGCGCAGGTGCGTTGCTGGAGGCAAACATCCACCAGCAGGCAACTGCTACAGCTGTCATACAAGCAGCAGCTGCGGCCAGTTTCAGCCAGCGCACCTTTCCGCTTCTTACCGGCGCCATGGCTATCACCTGGCTGGCCAGCCGGCGGCGCTCTTCATCGGAAGAAGTAATACTGATGGTATCCCAGTGCTCGTCCATAAAGCGGTCGATCCACTCAGCTCCCTGCTGGTCCAGCCACTGCTGCACCTGTCCGGCCTCTTCACCGGTACAACGCCCCTGGAAATATTTTATGATCAGTTCCTTGTTCATTCTTTCGTATAGTGTTTCACGATAGACCACCTAAAAAAGCAGCCGTTGCAGAAACAACGTTTGATAAATACACGTATCTTCCGGAAAATACCTGTACAAAAAAAACGGGCTTAACAATTTGTTAATCTTGGGGCCGGGATCACACACTTAATTTTGCAAAACAAAAACAATACGTCATTGGCAAATCAACAGGAAGAAAGGCTGCAGCGGATAATAGACCAGACCTATGACAAACTTTTTGGAGTGCTGTTTGCACTTTGCAAAGACCATGACCTGTGTGCAGACCTTGTACAGCAGGCTTATATCAAAATATGGGAACACCTGGACAGCATCAGGGACGATGAAAAAGTAATGGCATTACTCAAAGTATATGGCAGAAACCTTTTCCTGGACGAATTACGCAAGAAAGCACGCCAGGAACAGGCTTTATCACAATACACACCGGAGAGCACAACCCCTTCCCCGGAGGAAAAATTAATAGAAAAAGAACTACAGCGGAAATTACAAGTGACCATCAACAAACTACCCGCACAACAACAGCAGATCTTCCGGATGCATAAGGAACAGGCATTCAGCTACCGGCAGATCTCATCCCGCCTGGACATCACTACCGGCACCATAGAAACCCAGATGAACAGGGCATTGAAGTTTTTGAGAAAGGAACTGGGCAAATGATTTTTATGCTGAGTGGAACAGCTTCTTCATATGTTTTAACCGGAAAGCAAAAACAATACTAAGCACTCCCGTGATCCAGAAAGCTACTGCCATAATCCCCAGGATAGTAGCTACGCCCAGGGCAGGATTATCAAGGATCGCCACAGAGATCATAATCAAAAGAATACCACCTACCAGTACCCAGCCCCAGTTGGGGATTTTATCGGAGCTTAGTGCAATGGCAAACACAATAAGACTGATTCCTTTAAACATAAACCAGAAAGCCAGGAATATCGGCAAGACCGCCATACTGATAGCAGGATATAACATGAGTATAAAACCGATGATCACATCAAAAATGCCAGATGCCAGTGACCAACCCCATCCATGCATGGTATTACGGTTACCCGTTGCAAAAATGATTTCAAATATTCCCGTCACGAATAAGGTTACACTAAAAAAAATACTCAGCAGTAAATAGCTGCTGAAGGGATTGTTGAAAACAATAAAGCCCGCAATAATAAAGATGATACCATTGAGCAGATAAAGCCACCAGTACTTTACATTATTACGGATGGCCGACAGGACCTGTGACATATATTGATTTTATTTTATTGTTATAAAATAATGACAATCTATATCTTCCTAACACCTGGGTCTATAAAAAGTTCGGGGAGCATGCTGGGTTTGGGAGGTGAAATGCCCTAACTTTGTC
Source organism: Chitinophaga flava (assembly GCF_003308995.1). Lineage (NCBI taxonomy): Bacteria > Pseudomonadati > Bacteroidota > Chitinophagia > Chitinophagales > Chitinophagaceae > Chitinophaga > Chitinophaga flava. The sequence goes on from NZ_QFFJ01000001.1 coordinate 418,332, forward strand.
AAAATGATTTAAATCATAAATTTAATACAAGACGGAAACTATATTTGCAGAATGAATAAGGCGATCAAGCAAGACAGAAAATCACCTAACTGGTGGCATCAAGTGGACTTCCTGGGAATTCATGCTATTCCTTTACTGGCATTTTTTACTGGCACCACAGCATTTGACTGGATATTATGTGGGGCACTGTATGTAGTGCGTATGTTTTTTGTGACAGCCGGTTATCACCGGTATTTCTCCCATCGTGCTTTTAAAACATCGCGGTTCTTTCAATTTATTCTGGCCGGCGGCGCACAGAGCAGCTTGCAGAAAGGGGCCCTCTGGTGGTCTGCCAATCACCGCATTCACCACAAACACAGCGATACGCCTGAAGATCCGCACTCTGCCAATGTTTATGGCATCTGGTATGCGCACATCGGCTGGATCATGGGACCAGAATACAAACCTACCCGTTTTGATCTGATCAAAGACCATAAAGCCAAAGAACTGTTCTGGCTCAACAAATACCATATGATACCTGCGATCGTCTTAATGGTGGCGGTGTATTTTGTAGGTAACAAAGTAAATGGCACCGGTTGGTTTGACTGGACAGCAGGATTGTCTACCCTACTGATAGGCTTCTTCGCCAGCACTGTATTCCTGTATCATGGTACCTTTACCATTAACTCACTCATGCACAAAATCGGCAAGCAGCGTTATTACACCGGCGATCAGTCCCGTAATAGCCTTGTCCTCGCGCTGGTTACACTGGGTGAAGGCTGGCACAACAACCACCACTACTATCAGAGCGCTGCACGTCAGGGTTTCTACTGGTGGGAAATTGACATCAGCTACTATGTAATCAAAACACTGGGCTGGTTAGGTATTGTGTGGGACATCCGCCCTGTACCTGCCAAAGTGCAGAACAGCAACAAACTGAAAGATATGCAGGCCGGCCAGGTGCCAGTAGCAGTACCTGAATTGCAGGACTAAAAATAATCATCGATAAAAAGAGAAGACCGAAGCGGAACAACTGCTTCGGTCTTCTCTTTTTATTGTAATTCACAATTGATTATTATCTTGTCCCCCTGAAAAAATAAATATCCATGCAATACACACCAGCAACAGACAGATATGATGCCATGATCTATAACCGCTGCGGCAGAAGCGGCCTGCAGCTTCCGGCCGTATCACTGGGGTTATGGCATAACTTCGGTTCTATCGATAACTACGAGAATGGCCGGAGTATTATCCGTCGCGCCTTCGACAAAGGCATTACCCACTTCGACCTGGCCAATAACTACGGACCCGTTCCCGGCAGCGCAGAAGAGAACTTCGGACGTATCCTGAAACAGGACTTTACCGGTCACCTGCGTGACGAGCTGATCATCTCCACCAAAGCCGGCTACCTCATGTGGCCCGGCCCCTATGGCGATAAAGGCTCCCGTAAATACCTCATCTCCAGCCTCGACCAAAGCCTTCGCCGCATGCAGCTGGATTATGTAGACATCTTCTACTCCCACCGCCCGGACCCGGAGACACCCATAGAAGAAACCATGGGCGCACTGCACAGCATCGTACAACAAGGTAAAGCCCTCTATGTAGGCCTCTCCAACTATACCGCCCAACAAACCCAACAGGCCGTAGCCATACTGAAAGAACTGGGCACCCCCTGCCTGATTCATCAGCCTAAATACAGCATGTTTGAACGATGGGTAGAAGACGGACTGCTGGACGTACTGGAAGCTAACGGCATCGGCTGTATCCCCTTTTCGCCACTAGCGCAAGGGCTGCTCACCGACCGCTATCTCAACGGCATTCCCGCAGGATCCCGTGCCAGCAAACCCAGTGGATTCCTGCAAGAACACGAAGTATCAGACGAAAAAATTGATAAAATCAGGAAACTATATATACTGGCATTGCAAAGAGGGCAGTCACTCGCCCAGATGGCACTGGCATGGATCCTGAAAGACAAACGTATCACCACCGTACTGATCGGCGCCAGCTCTGTAGCTCAGCTGGATAACAATCTTGATACACTCAAAAACACGCATTTCAACAACGACGAACTCGAAAAAATCGAATCCATTTTGTCCCAGGGCTGAAGCCCTGGGCTATAATTGTTTGGGTTAATCGGGGGGTTTAGGATTTAATTGGAGGTTTTTCTTTTAAAGAACCATTCAATTTAGTTAGAATGAAAGGCTTTGGGCTATGATAGATTTAGAATTAATTGGAGCTTTTTCTTTAAAAGCCATCCAATTAATTCTAAATCTATCATAGCCCAGGGCTTCAGCCCTGGGATTTTTTATTTTCGGGGTTTAGCTCTTTCGTATTGCAGGGGCCATTTGATGGAATCGGCTCCCAGCTGATGGGCTGCTCTTAGGGGGAAGTAAGGATCCCGCAGCAGTTCCCGCGCCAGCAGCACCAGGTCGGCACGGCCGCCGGCAATGATGGACTCTGCTTCGGCCGCAGTGGTGATAAGCCCTACAGCACCGGTGGCGATGCCTGCTTCCCGGCGGACTTTTTCGGCGAAAGGCGTTTGATAGAGGGGACCCAGCTCAATTTTCTGGTAGGGTACCAGGCCGCCTGAAGAACAGTCTACCAGGTCTACCCCTTCCCTTTTCAGTATCGCAGCCAACCGAACGGATTCATCGGGATTCCAGCCATTAGCAGCCCAATCCGTGGCGGATATACGTACCAGCAACGGCAGCTCCTGAGGCCATACAGCCCTTACAGATTCTACCGTCTGTAACAGCAGGCGTACTCTGTTTTCGAAGGAACCACCATATTCATCTGTTCGTTGATTACTTAGAGGTGATAAAAAACTATGCAGCAGATAACCATGTGCAGCATGGATCTCCACCACCTTAAAACCAGCCTGCAATGCCCGCAGGGCAGCTTTTCTGAAGTCGTTGAGCACTTTTAGTATACCTTCCTGAGAGAGGGCTACCGGTGTAGGATATACGTCGCTGAAGGGGATAGCACTGGGCCCGTACACCTCCCAGCCTCCATCAGCAATGTCTATTTTACCACTACCCTCCCACGGCCTTACAGTGCTGGCCTTTCTGCCGGCATGTGCCAGCTGCATGCCAGGTACAGCACCCTGGTCAGTAATAAACCGTGCTATACGTTGCAACATCTCCATCTGTTCATCTTTCCAGATGCCAAGGTCCTGTGGAGAGATACGGCCTTCCGGCGAAACAGCAGCTGCTTCTGTCATCACCAGCCCCGCTCCTCCTACCGCACGGCTCCCCAGATGCACCAGGTGCCAGTCGTTCGCAAATCCATCCGTAGATGAATACTCACACATGGGTGATACCACTATGCGGTTGCGCAGCGTTATCGTCCTCAGCTGCAAAGGAGTAAACAAATGTACCATCGTGCTCACTTTTAAGTACTTTAAAAATAAGGCATTATCTGTTTATAACCAGCTGGTATATACGAATGTTTATCTTATCAGGTCGGTTAAAGATATCCTAAACACCTTGGCGTGTGCTGCATTTTTTGCGTAATTCGTTGTTATACTCAATTATCCTTATGCCCGCGTTCACTGATAACAACAAGCCATGGCCCCTCCTCCGGCTGGTACTCTTTCGTTTTTTTGCTATTTATCTTCTGTTGTACCATTCTCCTAAAATACTGCTACCGGATTACTGGTGGAATGCCGTAGTAACCTGGGCAGGGAAACTGCTGATCCGGCGAGGATATGAAATCGAATACTGGCCTGCTGGCAGTGGAGATACGACCTTCAATTATCTCCAGCTGTTCTGTCTGTTGATCCTTACCCTGATCATCAACTGCATCTGGTGGGCCATCGACCACAAAAGAAAAAACGATGACAAAGCACAATACTGGATCATGACCCTGTTTCGTTACCAGCTGGCTTGTATTATGTTTGGGTATGGCATTGCGAAAGTAATCCCCACCCAGTTTACTCTTCCCCTTTTATATAAACTGGACCAGCCATTTGGAGAAAGTTCTCCTATGGGGTTGGCCTGGACTTTTATGGGCGCATCACCCGGCTATACTATTTTCTCCGGTATAGCCGAATGCATAGCCGGGCTTTTCCTTTTGTTCCGACGAACGCGGTTATTTGGCGCCCTGTTATGCATGATTGTAATGGCCAATGTGATGGCACTGAATTTCTTTTATGATATCTGTGTAAAACTTTTTTCCACCCATCTGTTTATATCCGCTTTGTTCCTGATCACGCCGGATCTCAGCAGAATCGGGCGTTTTTTCTTTCTGCACCAAACAGTTGCGCCAGCGAACGAGTATCGTCCCGTGTATAGGAGAAAATGGCTGCGCTATCTACATACCGGCACTAAATACAGCGTTATTGCCGGGCTACTCTATTATCTGGTTGCAACAGGCTTCTATCAACATCGCTACCTGCTAAAATCCACCTCCACAGGGCCGCTCTATGGCAGTTATGAAGTGATATCGTATAACCGTATTCCTACCCCTGCTGACTCCAGACTTTTACGGCCTACTACGCCTTCTCCCCAATGGAAAAATATTTATTTCGAGAAAGGGAACCTGGTCCTTTTTAAGGATACTACCGGAGATGTAGCAGGAGTACATGTTGTGATAGATACCCTTTTACATAAGGTAAACTGGAGAATGGGTAAAGACAGTGATTCCACCCGTATTCATTATACCATATTACAGAGCAATCAACTGGTATTACAGGGCCATATTGCCGGCGACTCTGTACAGCTTACCCTGCGGAAAAAAGATACAGACCATTATCTGTTAATGACCAGAGGCTTCCATTGGGTCAATGAATTTGGTTTGAACAAGTAAGCCGTATATTTGAAGATGCACGATTTAACAATGCACCAACAACAGCTGGTTGCCCACGGCTATACGATTATTGAGGATGTATTCACCCATGTAGAAGCAGATCATTTGTTGCAACATGCGCCCGCTGCTGATGCATGCTTCTTCCCGTAGCACCAACGGCCATAACCGACGGGTAGTACATATAGAATTCTCCAACGATAGTTTGCCGGAAGGGCTTACCTGGGCAGAACAATCATCAATCACCGGTGCAAATTAGAATTCGCACCGGTAATTGTTTAGTACCCCGGGTTCTGCTTTAACAGTGATACTCCATCTTTCGCACTCAGATCGATCTGGCGTTGCGGAATGGGATAATATTTGTTACGGCTGCTGAAGTTGCCATTGACCACATCAGACGTAATGGTTTTTTCGTAATTAAAATAACGGTTGATCTCTGTTTGTGCCAGGCCCCATCTAACAAGATCAAAGAAGCGGTGCCCTTCCATGGCCAGTTCCAGCTTGCGTTCGAAGCGGATGGCCTTGAGAGCGAAATCCTTACCGGAAGCGGCGAAAGTCCCTGCCGGATAAGGGCTTACATGGTAGTTGGCCGCCGGTTCATTTGTATAACCACCCATAGGTTCGTTGGGGTCGATGTATTGTTTGACCCATCCAATGGGATTGGCAGCCCGTTCACGGACCATATTGACATAGGCTTCTGCCTTGTTGAGATCACCGGTATTGGCCTGACATTCGGCAGCCATCAGCAGTACGTCAGCGAAACGTATGAGTATATAGTTAATCGCATTTCCTGGTGCCCATCCGTTGCCATCATAGTATTTATCCTGGTTTACCTGCATATACACATTCTTCAGCGCGGCATAGGGGCCGCCGGACTGTTGATTGCGTACCCAGGTCATACCGGGATGAAGCCCCCAGTCGAGGAAAGGTATGCCACGGCGTCCTACTGTCCAGTCCAGGCGCGGATCAAGGTATCCATCATCCGGTGTGAAGGCAATAGTATCCGGAACACCCATATCATTTTTTACCGGATGCTGGTTAAAGGCATCGAGGTATGGCAGACCGTTATCATCGGTACGGAAAGAATTAACCAGGTCCTGAGAAGGCTGATAGAAGCCACAGCAGCCAAAAGGGCTGTTGTAAGGATAGTTGAGCATTTCTCCCTGGTTGGCATTGCCGGTACCGCCAGAACCATCATTGGCACTGTATTGAATGGAGAATACCGCTTCTTTGTTGTTTTTGGTGAAAGCATCGAAATTATCGTGGAAATGCTCCATCAGCCCAAACTTCACGCCTTTGGTGGTGACGCCGGAACTGATCACATCTTCCAGCAGTGGCATGGCAGCTGCGTATTTGCCCTGATACAACAGGGTTTTGGCCAGGTAAGCTACCGCAGCCCATTTGTTGGCACGGCCCACTTCACGCTGTGTTTCCGGAAGATGATCAGCAGCGTATTTAAAGTCCGCTTCTATCATCGGCCATATATCCTTATCATTAGGGACTTTGTAATCATTTACTACCAGCTTCTGGTAGTTGGCCGAATTTTCATCCACCCAGGGCACCTTGTCAAACATCTTCTTCAGATCTGAATAATAGTGTGCCCGCAGGAAACGTGCTTCTGCAGCGACTGCTGTCTTTTCATCAGCAGTCATGTCGGTTACATTGGTCAGCACATGGAGTGTAAAGTTACATCGGCGTATACCTTCATAATCCACTCTCCATTTATCATTAAAAAAGCCGTTGCTCGCATTGGTGGCGAATGTCACAATCTGCAGGATGGTGGCAGCATCACTGGGATCACTTCCCTTATGGGCATCACCACCCGCCACGCTGCCATAGATCCAGTTATCAGGGGAAACGGCATAACCACTTCCACCTGAAAGATTCTTCATATCACCATTGGCAAAGTCCTGTCCGTCGAGGGCGCCATAGGCACCGACCAGCAGGGTATTTACACCTTTTTTATTGGTGATGTCGGTTTCCTGTAAAGAAGATTGAGGAGTACGTTCCAGGAAACTCTTGCTGCAGGAAACCAGCAGCAGCGCTGTCAATGAAACGCCGATCAGTTTATGATAAAATAATTTCATGATCATAACTTTTAAAATGAGCAACGATTAAAAACCCAGGTTCACACCAATCAGGAACTGACGCTGATTAGGATAGGCACCTTCATCTACGCCGAAGTCGGTGATGTTGGAGCCTCCGATTTCAGGATCAATGCCGGAGTATCGGGTGATGGTGAACAGGTTGGCGGCCTGTACATATACTCTGAACTTCTGTATACGCAGGCGCGATAGTGCACCGGCAGGCAAGGTATAGCCCAGCTGCATGTTTTTGGCGCGGAGATAAGCTCCGTTTTCCACCATGTAGGAGTTGGGCACCCCTTGTGTGCTGACAGAGCCGTCCACCTCCTGTATAGGCGCTTTGGCGTTCTGATGATCTGGTCTCCAGGAATCATACAAGGCTGTTTTACTTTTAGCTCCTTCGAAAGAGGAGTAGAAATCACGCCACCAGCGCACATTGTTCCAGATCTGATTGCCATGGGTACCGAAGATGAAAATGCTGAAGTCAAAGTTTTTGTACACCACACCGATATTGATGCCATAGGTAAAATCGGGGTTAGGATTGCCGAGGAAGGTGCGGTCATCGGGGGTGATACGTCCGTCGCCGTTGACATCTTTATAACGGAAACGCCCCATCGCAGCACCATCCTGGTAGAAAGCTTCCGGATCGTTGGTGGCCTTTTTTACTTTGTCATCAGCATCTGTAACTTCTTTAGCGCTGTTCCAGAAACCTACGATCTGATAACCGAAGAAAGAGGAAACCGGGTGTCCTACTGCATTCCGGATAATGTTGCTACCATCAAAACGGCGACTGTCGCCATCGAAGTAGTCTACTCCGTCGGCGATTTTGAGGATTTCATTTTTGTAAGTGGTGAGGGTACCGGTCACGTTTATTTTAAGTTGTCTGCCTAGTTCTTTATGCCATCCGAGGGAGAAATCGAAGCCCTGATTTTTCATCCGGGCGATGTTGACAAAAGGCTGGGGAGCAGTACCGGCAAGGCCTGGCAGTTCAGGATTGTAGAGCAGGTCCCGGATGTCTTTGCGGTAGTAGTCTGCCGACAGTTCGAGCTGACCTTTAAAGAAGGCTGCGTCTATACCGAAGTTGGCGTTGATATCACTTTCCCATTTGGCATCGGGGTTACCGATCTGTTTGCCGGCGAAACCGGCTGTGAGGCTGTTGCTGGTACCGGACAGGTCGTAGTAGGAAGAGCTGCGGTTGCCACCGTAGAGGAAGTAACCATTGTTGACGCTGAGGTTGAGTTGATTGCCCATGATACCCCATCCACCACGGAGTTTAAGGTCGCTGATCCAGGTGATATTTTTCATGAATGCTTCCTGAGACAGGCGCCAGCCGGCAGTTACAGCCGGGAACCATCCGAAGCGGTTATTAATGAATTTAGAGGAGCCATCGCGGCGGATGGTGGCGCTGAGCAGATATTTATCCTGAAAGGAGTAGTCTACGCGGCCCAGCAGGGAGTATAAACCTTCCCGTTCGCGGTTGCTGTAATTGGTTTGTGTACCGGTACCAGTACTGAGGTCCGGGAAGTTGGGATCGAAAGTGAAATAGTCTTTGGTTGTGCCACCTACAGCTCTTCTGCGGCTATCGAAGGCTTCAGTGCCGGCTACTATTTTCAGGTCGTGGGTATTATTAAAACGTTGATGATAGGTCAGCGTATTGGTCCATGTCCAGCTATGACCGTTGGTAGATCCTTCGGTATAGGAGTTAGCGGTAGCATTTTCCTTGTTTTCGTACTGAGGATACGTGAAGGAGTGGGACCACCCCGAATAGACCTCTCCTCCGAAACTGGTGCGGAAGGTGAGGTATTTGAGGAAGTCCACTTCTCCATAGATGTTACCAAACAAACGGGTGTTAAGGCCTTTGTTGTTGCGCGTGCGGGCCTGGATGGCTACCGGATTCTGGGCATCACCGAGGGCATCACCCCAGGAGCCGGCGTAGTTGCCTTTGATATCATACACCGGGATGATGCTTTGTTCGCGGATAGCATGTCCAATGGCCGCATCGGCGCTGTTGATTTCCACTGCAGGGTTTTCCGTCATCGAGAAAGCGAGATTTTCCCCAACTCTGATACGGTCTGTAATGTTGTACTGGGTGTTGGAACGGATGGTATATCTTTTCAGATAAGTGTTCATCAACGTTCCCTGCTGATTAAAATAATTGAGGGAAAAGAGATAGTTGCCCCGGTCTCCACCGCCGCTTACAGCTACGTTATGGCTGGTGATAGGCGCAGGTTGGAATATTTCGTGATACCAATCAGTGCCGGCTTTGTTGGCACGAGCGATACGATAGAATTTTTTATAGTCTCCCAGGTCAGTGAAGCTGGGGTTGACATAGTATTTGGAGGGATCTACGGCGGGGTCGCCTTCTTTGGCGCCATCCGGTGTGATATAGTCGGGTATGACAGGCGCGCTGCCTCCTCCATACTGAGGAGTGGTAGGGTCCAGGCCGGAATTTTTATAGGCCATCCAGCGGAGCTGGGCTTGTTCAGTAGGATCGAGTGTGTTCCATACATTTCCTTTTTTGGGATATTGGCGGCCGTAGTATCCATCATAGTGAACGGATATTTTACCGGTGCCTCTGCGGGTAGTGATAACGATCACACCGTTTGAAGCACGGGCACCGTAGATAGAGGCAGCGCCAGCATCTTTTAATACCTGTAGAGAGGCCACATCGTTGGGGTTGAGATCAGCGATATCGGTAGTAGGCACACCATCTACTACATAGAGAGGTGAGTTGGCGCCGAAGGTATTGACACCGCGGATCCTGATCTGTGGCGCTTCTCCTGGCTGACCGGAACCAATGACAGTAACACCTGAAGCCTGGCCCTGCAGTTGTTCTGTTACCTGGGCTGAGGGTTGTTTGATCAGGTTATCTATATTGACCACCGCAACTGATCCGGTGAGGTCTTTTTTCTTCTGGGTGGTATAGCCGGTAACCACAATCTCGTTAAGAGCGCTGGCGCCTTCCCTGAGGACAAAGTTAACCAGCGCCCTATCGCCAACGGCTATACGTTGTGTTTCATAACCGATGAAAGTCACCTCCAGCTGGTCGTTACTATTACCGGGCACTGCGAGGGAATACGTACCTTCTGCGTTGGTAACAGTGCCGATACTGGTACCGGGGACTCTAACGGTTACGCCTACCATAGGGTTGCCTTTTTCATCCTTTACAGTACCTTTTACAGGGCGTTGCTGCAGTAAGGAGGCGGGACCGGCCGGTATTGCCACTACGTTTTTTTCAGTGACCATATAAAAATGGTCCCTTAGTTTTTCGAAATGGAGGTTCAGGGGTGTGAGCACTTTAAGGAGTGCTTCTTCTGGTGAATGACAGCCGGTGATAGACACCTGTACCTTTCTGCTTTTTACCAGGTTGCTTTTGTAGGCGATAGAGACACTGAAACGTTCTTCTATCAGGTGCAGTACATTTTTTAAAGAAGATTCATCAGGCTGTGCGTTATCGTTGTTGAGGGGAATCCTGCCCCGGTTGCTTGCCATATCCTGGGCCGCAACCGATTGAAACAGAAAATACAGGGCTAATGCGGGCATCAGCGCCACACGTAAACCTCTTTTCATGAGAACGGGTTTTAACGATTAATAATGAAACTTGTTACGACAAAAGGTGGCCTGCCTTTCTACGTGGTATTACTTTTTTTGAATCCAGACTTCGTCGCCTTTTTGGTTGAATTGCATACGGAAAACCTTTTCCAGCTGTACCAGCATGGTATCAGCATTGTATATGATAGGCATAGAACCCGAAACTTTATACCTGAGCAGCTGCGTATCGCGCGCGATCATGGTTTTACCGAAGACCTGCTGCATAAAAGCGGCAGCATCAGCGAGTGAGTAGTCTTCCATGATGAGACGTCCGGTATGCCAGGAGGTGAACCGATCGGCGTTGACGCTGCTTTTGGTGAAATCACCGTCCTGCTTGTTGTATCGCAGTATCTCCCCTGGTTGCAGTCGCATAGAAGTACTTTTACCTGCAAGGCTATCTTCTATATTGAGCTGGATACTGCCTTGCTGCAGCACTACTACCACTTCCTTTCCGGCACTGTTGACATTAAACTGTGTGCCCAGCACTTCCACACTTACATTATCGTAGGTATGGACAATAAATTTCCGATGCGAGGCGCTGTGTTTTACGTGGAAAAAAGCCTCTCCATCGAGCCAGACCTCACGCACTTCCGGATGACCGGCAGCATAGAGCAGGCGGGAATGCGCGTTGAGCGTCACTTCTGAGCTATCAGGCAACATCAGGTGTTTTACTTCACCGAGCCTGGTATGGGAGCTAACGATCATGGTGTTAGCACTACCCTTCCACCACCACCATCCTCCGGACAACAACATGCCCAGCAGCAATACAGCCGCATACTTCCAGAACTGCCACCAGTTGACCTTTGTGCGCGCCTGTTGCAGCGGTACCTCTTCCTCCAGCCCTTCACATACGGCCTCCCATAGCTGTTCCTTTTCACTGACAGAGAGGCGGTATGGCTTGAAGCCTATGCTCTGCACCAGTTTCCGGGCTTCCCGGACGTCGTTTCCCTTTTCAGGATACTGTAGCAACCATCTTTTCCAGAAAACATTTCTGGTCTCCGGCTGTAGTACCCATTGCTGAAAATCTTCGTCCAGCGCCAAATCACGGGCGGTGTATGATAAATAGTTTTTACGGGCCAAGTGGCGTCTTTTTAAGAAAGAGCAGGTATCGGGTTAAATCTCATCACTTTTTTTAAAGTTTTTTTTCATCTCCCTAAAAACAACAGCAGCAATGGGAAAGGAAGATTCTTCTTCAGAATGCCAATAGCTTTGGAGATAGTATTATACACAGAATCCACCTGCATAGACATAATGCCTGCCACTTCGTTGTAACTGAGGTTCTGGTAAAAACGGAGGTAGATGGCTTCCCGCTGGCGGCGGGTAAGCTGGGCCAGGGCTTGTTGCAGGAGTTTCTTTTGTTCGGCGGCTGTTTCTTCCAGGATCAGTTTATTTTCCTGCGGAGTAGTAAATTCAAACTCAAAGGCCTCCCAGGAATCGCGGTGCAGCGACCTGCGGTCCTTCTGCAGAGAACGCAACAGACGTCTGCGCAGGCTGCTGATCAGATAATAACGGATATGCTGTATCCTGGTAGTTAAATGCTCCCGGCTGAGCCAGAGGTCCTGAAATAAATCCTGGATGCAGTCCTTTACCCTTTCCTGGTCACGGCAGAAATGCATACCATAATGATAGAGATGATCTATATGGGTCTCATATATTTCGGCAAAGGCGTGGCGATCTCCCTCCAATAGTCTTCCCCAAAGTGAGGAATGGGAAGGCACCACTTTCAGGTTTGCACGTACTGCTTTCCCCGTGTTCATACAATTTTGGTTGAGTTGGATAAAGCTGTGCAATTATTCTGACAAATACAAATATTTTTTGGTACGGGATATGTGCCCGTTCATTTAAAATATATCCATGAAACGGTACTCCTATCTTTTGATTTCTTTATTGCTGAGCAGCTGCAGTATTATTGGTGGTATCTTTAAAGCCGGCATATGGACGGGGATATTTATTGTAGCATTGGTCGTTATTCTGATTATATTTTTGATATCGAGAGGATCGAGGAGGGATTAGATTCTTTTATGCCCTCTTTATATACTTTCCTAAGAAAACAAAGCCCGATACTACACTACATAGTCCGGGCTTTGTTATACGTTTAAGATATTAGGAATAGGCTATGTTCATAGCCCAGTTAAACCTCGCTTTCTATATCCTCATAAGATTTCACCTTTGAGTAAACTGTTTCAATTGTTCCAATTTTACAAAAAGCACTTTCATAGTATCCATCTCTGATTATCTGAGATATCGCTTCTTTTATTGTTTCTTTGTTTAAGTCTCTAACCACTACCATATCCGAAGACCAGAAATAAATCCCACCACTATTCTTCATGAGCATCTCAAGATTGGAGATAGTAAAAACCGCAATAAAAAAAACACCGCCATCCGGGAAAATAATATTCACATCCAGATTATCATTTAATACATCATCAACATTATAAAATGCAGGAAATATAACTTTAAAGTCACTCATACTAATATATTTCTATAAGTCGATTAATTACCTCTTGTTGATTATTTTTATTGGAATACCCTAATATTTCTATTCCCTGTAGAATGTTCCTAAAATAGGATTCATATTACCCAATCTCACTTGCTCCAGCATAGCATCCTGCGAAAATGCCAGGCCAAAGCTTACAGTAGCTAGTGTATTCCCAATGCCAAAGCTCACTCCTACATTGTAAGACTGGGTTTCCCCACCCTCCCAAAAATCTCCTCTCACCTGTGATTCATTAAACCAATCATCCGGATAGCCGTTTACGTTACGAGTGATATCTCCCGGATTAAGGGTCCAACCTAATCCCGCCCAGCTGGCATCTTCACCTGGCTGAATACCGGCATGATAGGATAACGCCAACGGATATCCGCCCTCGGGTCCGGGCACTTCCAATAAGGGTAAATTGTAGGTAAAGTCGCCCGTTTGCAGATTTACCATATCGGTGGTATCTACCGGTTCAAAAGTGGTGGCCTCGGGCGCCGTAGAGCCAGAGGTCAATGCATAGGCAGCGATTGGAAATCCAATCTGGAATAGTAGCGCTGAAAGGAAAAACAGCGCGAGATAGTTTCATCGTATAGGATCAGTTTCGAACTTATTGCGTCGACACAGAGATAGGTGAATTAAAAATGCTATCTAGTACAAGAACTTTAAATATCAATTAATTGCATACAAAAACAAAAATATATAATTGAAATCAAATACACAATTTTCAAAAAATTCAGAAACTTATTGAAGGTTTAACGTTCATAAAGAATCTGTTAAATCAACTTTTTCAAAAAAAATTACACATTTTATTTTTCTAAATGAAAAAAATGTCTACTTTTGCATCCCCGTCAAACGGGAAACACCGGAAAAAAGTTTCGGGACGTAGCGCAGCCCGGTAGCGCACTTGCATGGGGTGCAAGGGGTCGCTAGTTCGAATCTAGTCGTCCCGACTTAAAAATCAAGCCTTTATGGATAAATCCGTAAAGGCTTTTTTTATTAGGTAAAACCTGGGTAAAACTTGAAACCAATTTCTGTAATCATTATCAATTTCAAGCAAGATTCCCAAAGGCATGTTTTATACCCTCACCGAATCCCCCACTGCAGCGTCTGCATTAACGCTCTTGATAAGTTTTTCTATTCCGAATACCTTTACCTTTATTGCAACGCATATATGCAGAAATTGCCAATAACCCAACAGCCCAACCATTCAGGAACGCCAACTGCTTAACAGAAATTTTGATTACCCGCCACTCAACGCTATCAATTAGTATCATTTTTTCACGTTTCAAAAACCCTCTTTAACCATGAAAAAGTTTATTTCAATCCTCATACTTCTTCCCATCCTCATCCTTAGTAGCAGCTTTAAAGAATCAAAGCGGAACGGAGACTACCAGGTTTTTGTTGAAAATAACACCTCTCAAATAATGCAATTGACCATTGATATCAAGAATGGAACAGGAACTGGTGCTAAAACAATTTTCCACTTCGTTTATACCGTTCGTCCGATGGATGTGGCACTCACCCCGGTTTTCCCGGGATATGACATCTTTGGCGTGGAGATAACCTGGACTACACCCAATCCAGCGAATACATACATTAAATATGTCGATGCAAAAGGACAAGACATATATATGCCATGTTATTACATGGGAAATACAGCAAGAGGCAGCGTTGGCAGCCCTATCTACACTCCCGGTTTTCTTAGACTAACCATCGGTAATCAATCATTTTGCTAAAAGGCGAAAGTATTTCATTATTTCACTGGCTGGTTCTCTCATGGGTAGGGCCTCTTCAATTTCTGCATATAGCGAAAGTAACATTTGCCATCCAAATGCCGTCCGACAAAATGAAGAAGCCTTCAACCTATAATAAGTTGAAGGCTTCTTCATTTATTCTTTTGTTGCAAAATTACTCAGCTTATCACCGCACATCTTTCAGATTAACATCTACTTTATCACCATCTTTCCGGATGGTAACTTTCGATTCTATTTCAGCAGTTGCTCCTGTAGCGGCATTGGCGGATTTGTAATTGTCATTAGATGACAGCACCGCTCCACTCGGATGCATCAAATAAGAAGTCCCTGCATAGTATTGGTACGAATACCGGTGTGTGTACCCAAAGGATGTGAACAATATATACTCACCTGGCATCAGGCTCGTAAATTCAAAATGCCCTTTGTCATCATACACGGTTGTCTTTTTAATACATGCGGCAACGTTAGGATCGATAGGCACTTCAGGTAACTTCTTGCGTTTTCTTATTTTTTTGTTCACTTCTTTCCATTCTTCGAGATATGCCGAATTGGGAAGAATGGATACAACAGTGCCTTTGGGAGCATATTGTGCTCTATTGATGTTTACCACCGTTACTCCTCTGCCGTGATCTCTTGCAAATGCGGTTCCTACAATTACACTATTCCCATTCTCCAATTTTTTCAAATTTTCTTCTTTGCTAAATTTGCTTTCTATCGGCTGGTAATCCAATTCCTCATTCACGCAAATTTCTGTCGTTCCTCCACCCACAGGCATTTCTCTCTGCCAAATCCTGTGATCTTTTTTATCTATGATATACGTGTAAACTGCACCTGAGGACTCTTCCAATACACTCACAAGCCAGCTTTCATGATTACCGGTTTTAGGTGATCGTTGTATGTAGCTTTTTACATCTTTTACAATGTAGTTTGACAATACACTATCAGGACTATCACCATAATAAAACTCCGGTACTACAGCCTTATAGCCCACATCCAGGGGCAATGTTGTAAAAAGAATTTCTGACACATTAAAATCAACAAATTTGCCGGTTGGCTTTAACGTTATCTGCTTATCCTTATCACCATTCGAATAATGATATTTACCTGTGATAGTATTTCCGAAGTTCAGGTCAAGTGAATTTTTCAATCCTTCAGACTTATAGCTAACAGGGCTCAGTGTTTTTGCATCTGCTATAGAAGTTCTTTTTCTGAACCATTTTTCATTTTCATCTTTGTAGTCGGCTACAAATTTCAGCTCATTCCCCGAAATTGTTATTTCATTTGTATAAGTTCCTTTTTTTGTCCAGTTGTCACCTTTCACATAATAGATGGTGAACAATGATTTTCCTGGTTTCAAACGAGTAGTGTTAATGTCTGGGTTTCCGGGTAAAACAGTTTTCTGTGCGAAGCTGGCAAATGGCAATAGCAGCAGCAGCATTGATTTCAATGGAATTTGCATACAGTCCTTATTTTCGTACTAATTAATACCTATCTAAACCCTTTTCCTATCGTTGTGATTTTCTCGAAGGCATTTGAGATATGGCTGATTTCGTGAATTTATTGTGAAAAGCAATTAAATCGCCTTTTTAAAAATAGGGGCAAAAATAATCAGTTTAAATCTACTTTAAAATAGAGAAGGAAATATTTATGTCTCAAATGTTCTTAAAAACATTAGCGATCCATTTATTTTTAATACTCAATCTAGATAACTATACACTATTACAGCCCTATCAAAAAGCCTTACAGCATTGAGCCATAAGGCTTTTTTATTTTCAGTCCTCTCACCTCAAATTGGCACAGAAGCCGAAAACACAGAAAGGCGCGACAGGCAAAAAAATAAAAGCCCACAGATATAATATCTGTAAGCTATTATTTTTTTCTGCCGGCATTGGGCTTAGGCAGGCACAAACTTTTCTGTCGTAAAAATTAAAAAGGAGATTACCAGTCTGAATATTGGGTATGGCTTACTTAGCCTTACCTTCAATATAATCGACGATCTCACCGATTGTATTGCTGGTGGACATCCCATCCATGTCTGCTATTCCAAACTGTTGTTGCAATTTAGATGAAAGCTGAACTGCCAGAATAGAAGTCATTCCCAGCTCTTCCAAAGATTGATCGGAAGAGATAGCATTCTCAGGAATACCAATGGAACTGCTGATTGCACTAATTACTGTTGATTCGATAGGTTGTTTCATATGCTATGGTTTTTGAAGGTAAAAAACTGTTGGTTTGAGGATTAATTTCCAAAGTAACTAAAATAACGCCTTTTATTATAAATGGTTCAAAGCCATTTACGGATTTACATGAAGCATGTCGCCTATTTGATAGCTATAGAATAATTTTGATTTACGACCACTAAAAATAACCTTTGCTTACCCGTATATCACAAGGATCAAATAGCTCTAAATTTAAACAAATACACTTCTGCGAGTTATACAGGCTATATTCCTGGTAAAAGTTTCGGAAGACAATGCTGAGGACAGCTGGGTGGTCGAAATAATAAACGTATTGGCCAGGCACGATACAACCATAGCTGATCTTAATAGCATCCAGGCGCTCATCGGAGAGGATGGTCTGGCCTAATTTCTGATAAATTTTCTTCAGAACACCTGTCCGGCTGCGTTGGCAGGACACATCAGATCATTAATAATGGTAATGCTTTCACATGATCATCAATATTAGGAAACAATACTCTTAGCCATTCGTCCTATATTGTTTTCAGATGTATATATTAATTATACAATCACAAATGCATCATTAAAATAACGGAGCGCAGCCGGTGAGAATAATCTCGCCTTGTGTTTTCTTCTTGTCATTATTCAGATGTTTTCCATTGGCACATCAATAGTACGATCCAGGTTTCCCTGTTTTATTCCATGCCTCAGTTCCCAATCCTAACTTCTTGTAAAATACCTTTTAAACGACTTCTGTTGCTGTAAAACAAGCTCCGCAATTGTCAGCTCGCCTGACTTAAAAAGATTCATAAATATAAAAACGCATGCGTATTTTATTTCTAAAGAGACTAAACAGCTTGCCTATGCAACTTTGATAAAGACAACACCTTAAAAGTTGAAATGATTGAACTTTTTTTCGGTAATATCGCAAACCCAAAAGAGGGTCATAATGTCAACATCAACAAAAAGGTAAGAAAATATATGGTGAAAAATGTGAAAGTGATTTTTTTTGTTTTACTTATGTTCCTTAGCTTCCCAGGGGCTTCCCAGGCCCCAATGGAAACAGCTAAAGAAAAGACAATTTATTTTTTTAGTGGCATGGGGGCAGATTCAAGCGTATTTAAGAACCTGAAACTTCCCGGTTATCATAAAGTTTATATCTCCTGGATTCCAGCACTGCCAAATGAATCAATCACGGAATATGCAGGAAGAATAAAAAGCCAGATCACAACCCCAAATCCATACTTAATCGGGCTTTCTTTTGGCGGTATAGTGGCCGTGGAAGTATCTAAGCAAATAGAGGTAGAAAAAATGGTGTTGATCTCTTCAGTCCGAAAAAAGGAGGACCTCAACAAAGTGCAGTTTTTTTTCATGAGACTGGGGTTATATCGAATCATTCCAGGTATATTGTTAAGACGTACTAACTTTCTCACCAATAGTTATTTTGGCGCCCGATCCCAAAAAGACAAGAAGGAATTAAAAAAATTGCTGCAAAACACGGATATTTCCTTCTTTCGCTGGGCATTAAAGAGCATTGCTCACTGGGATAATACAGAGTCACCTGAGCGAACAATTCAGATACATGGAACAGCCGACAGGGTTATCGCCAGCAGACTCGTACATCCTGACTATCGCATTAAAGGCGGAGGACATCTCATGGTTTTTAATAAAGCAGATACGATTAGCAGAATCATCAGGCATTACTTTCATGAATAATGCTGCTCTCCTGATTTATTCGCCGGCTATTTCCTCCACGCTTAGAACCACTTTATCGCAGAGAAACGAAAAAGCCTTACAACACAACGCTGTAAGGCTTTTTCGTTTTTATCCTGATTGGAGACGATTTGATCAGCACTTACTTAATTGCTCCAGTATCCCTTTGATAATAGCAGCATTGAGCTCCAGGTTCTCCGGTTCCGTAATCATCTTTTCGTGTTTACCAAGACCTTCGTAAATACGCAAGGTTCCGGTTGTAGCATCATCCCAGCGATAAACCGCATCTGCTCTCTTTTCCCCGCTTTTCAACAGGTAAATGTCTGCATCTATAATACCATCGTTTACCATACGGTTATGATACTGTGAATAAGCATATGCTTCATCCACCATTCCGGCCTTCAGTTCTTCTTCCACACCTGATAACTGTTGTGTCAATACATCTGTCATTATCTTTTCCAGTTCTTCCTTGCTGATTCCTTCATCTTCTGCCTTGCGTATGATTCTTACCGAATCAATCAATATCAGCGCAGATACATGATATCCGGCGGCTGTTAGTGCTTTCGCTACTTCAAATGCGAGGTTTCCACCAATAGAATATCCCATCAGAATATACGGACCAGTTTTCTGTAACCGGGTAATCAGATCCACATATTTCTTTAACCTGTCAGCATCATCAATATAACCAAAGCTATACATGGAATGAGATGCGACTGACCGGGCCAATCCGCCATAAACAATACCCTGGGCATAAGCAGGCGGGAACATCATCACCCCTTTTTCCATGCTGGAATTCAATAAAGCAACATGTCTGGAAACCAGGAGATCATCCTGCTCACGCGTCAACAGAACTGCTGCGAGATCCTTCAAAACCGGATATCTGAATATATCAGCCGGGGACAATGTGGTTTGGAAGTGTTTGTTGATCTTCGCGATTGCTGACATTGTTTTCAGCGAGTGCCCTCCCAATTCAAAGAAATTATCGTTTATCCCTACCCGTTCTATATCCAGTAATGTACTCCATATGTCTGCAAGTCCCTGCTCTGTATCATTCCGCGGCGCTGTATAACTATGCTGAGACAATACAGCTCCTGTAGGAGCAGGTAGTTTTTTCTTGTCCACCTTGCCATTGACCGTCAGTGGCAGACTTTCCAGCTCTATGAGCAACGGTATCATATATGCCGGCAACAAAGTCCTCAGGTAAGCCAGCAGCTCTTCCCGGTTAAAAATACCTTCAGGCACTACATAACCCAGCAGTTGTTTATCTCCTCCCGCAGCTGTTCGTAATATGACCACGGCCTGTTTTACCAGATTACTCCGCTGCAACACCCGTTCTATTTCACCCAGTTCTATACGGTAGCCCCGTACTTTTACCTGTTCATCTACACGGCCGAGATACAGGATATTGCCATCAGGCAACCATTTGCCCGTATCACCACTGCGATACATTTTTGCTCCGGGCTCATTTGTAAACGGATCGTTGATAAACCTGGCAGCCGTTAATTCCGGGTTGTTCAGATAACCAGCTGTAACACCAGCGCCACCGATGTACAGTTCTCCTTTCACGCCAACCGGTACGGGATGACCGTCATTATCCAGAATATAAACCCTCACATTAGCCAGGGGTTTGCCTATAGGTAACGCTCCTGTTGGATATGATCTGTTTGCCGTGTATTGATAAATCAATGCAGAGATAGAAGCTTCTGTTGGACCATAGATGTTATAGAAATCAACATAGTTGCTCCATCGTTCAGCCAGTTCACTACGACACGCCTCCCCTCCTGACAGAATCCGTTTTAATGCACTGTACTTGCCGGCTGTAATATTGGAGATCAGGCCAGGAGACGCTTCCAGATGTGATATACGCTGTTCATCTAAAAACTGTTCAAACAGCCTCATATCAGCCAGTATTTCTTTATCTGGCAGCACCAGCGTTCCACCATTTAACAAGGCAAAAAACAGCTGTTCCACAGAGGCATCGAAACAATAATCCGATGTCATCAATACTCTTTCTTCCGGCATGATATGGAATGCTTTACTCTGGCAGTGTATCAGATTTACTACACCACGATGTCTGGCGATCACGCCTTTGGGCTTGCCTGTAGAACCGGAAGTAAAAATCACATACGCTGCTGCCGTAGATGGTACAGTATGGACAGGCGCAGTAACAGGAAAATCTGCTATCCTGCCTTCATCCAACAGGATGATAATACCAGCGATGTTCTCCACTGCGTGTTTGCTGGCACGACTGCTTAATACGATCTTCGCACCTGTATCTGAGAGCATGTAGCTGATCCTTTCTTCCGGATAGTCCGGATCTACAGGAACATAAGCGGCTCCTGCCTTCAGGATACCCAGGATACTCACAATCATCTCCACTGATCTTTCTATACATATGCCCACATATGTTTCGCTGGTTACACCGATATGTTGCAGGTAATGTGCCAGCTGATTGGAGCGTTGCTCCAATTCATTATAGGTAAGCGTTTGTCCTCCTGCTACCACTGCGGGCACTCCCGGATAAAGAGCTGCTTGTTCAGCAAACAAAGCATTGATCGTTTTATCTTCCGGATAAATATCAACATGAGCATTAAATGTTGTCAGCAATATGTGCTCTTCTTCTTTACTCAATAACCTCAACGTGCTGATACGTTCTTCCGCAGATCGGACTACCGCCCGCAACAATGCTTCGTAGTGTGAAATCAGCTGTGCGATTGTATCTTCACTGAACAGGTCTGCAAAATATTCGATATTACCGTACAACCCTTCTTCACTTTCCCGCATGGAGAATGTCAGGTCCAGCTGTGCAACCGGATGTTCCAGATGCATGGATGACAACTCCACCTCTCCCAACCTGAGTGCAGGCGCGTCAGGTGTATTCTGCCACACAAACATTACCTGGAATAAAGGATGACGGGTGAGATCACGGGTAGTTACAACAGCTTCCACCACTTTTTCAAAGGGCACTTCCTGATGAGCATAGGCTTCCAGAGTAGTTTGTTTCACCTGATGTAACAGTGTAACAAACGAAAGATCATCCTTCAGCTCACTCCGCAGCGCCAGCGTATTAATAAAAAAGCCAATCAGCCCTTCTATTTCCTGCTGGGTTCTTCCGGCGGTGGGACTGCCGATACAGATGTCTTCCTCGCCGGTATAACGATACAACAATACCTTCAGGGCTGTCAACAAGGTCATATACATGGTCACACCCTGTTGCTGTGACAGCGCTTTCAACTGCTCCTGCAGATCCAGGCCCAGGAAGAAGCTCCTGCTGGCGCCCCGTTTGGTGGTGGTAGCTGTACGCGGCCGATCGTAAGGCAATGGCAATATAGCCGTATCTGCCAGCTTCCTTTTCCAGTAATCCAGTTTTTTATCCAGTACTGTACCTGAGAGATATTTCCGTTGCCAGATGGCATAATCAGCATATTGTACAGGCAACTCGACCAATTGCGCAAGTCGTGCTTCTGTAAAGGCACTATACAGCTCCATCAGCTCACGCACAATAATACCGGTAGACCAGCCATCAGAAGCAATATGGTGCAGTGTAACCACCAGCACATGCTCTTCTTCTCCCAATACAATCAACTGCGCTCTCAGTTTATGATCTGTTGACAAATTAAACGGAGCCGAGGTTAATGTTTTAATGTATGCCGTTAATGCTACAGTATTGTCCCGATGCTGCGAATGATCTGTTATTACCAGCTTCCACTGGTCAAGGGGTTTCACTTCCTGGAAAGGCACACCCTCTTCCTGTACGATGACTGTCCGCAGTACTTCATGGCGGTTGACAATTGTTCTCAGCGCATATTCCAGGGCGTCGCTGTTTAAATGACCTTTCAGGTTTAACACGGCAGGTATATGATAGGGAACAGTGCCTTCCAGCTGATCAATAAACCACAAACGCTCCTGACTATACGAAAGCGGGATATGATCCGGCCTTTTCTCCGGTATGACTGCCGGCATGACGGTGCTGTCTGAGCGCTGGCCCAGCTGTACTGCCAACTGACTGATGGTAGGATAGTCAAAGACATCGGCGATCGTTACCTCCACTGACAGCTGTTTACGCATCGCCGAGATGAGGCGGATGGCCAGCAGTGAGTGTCCACCCAGTGCAAAGAAGTCGTCGTGTAGCCCTACCTGTGGTACTTCCAGCAACAGCGACCAGATACCGGCAAGCGCCGTCTCCAGTGCTGTAACCGGCGCCGCATAGGTGCTGGCAGCCACACCGGCTGTTTCCGGATCAGGCAAAGCACGACGGTCAATCTTTCCGTTGTTTAGCAACGGGAATTGCTCCATCACTACCAGCTGTGCCGGCACCATGTAATCCGGTAATTGTGTCTTTAAATGAGACAGCAGGTCTTCTTTATCAAAAGTGTCTGTAACTGTAACATAACCCACCAGCGTTTTAGCATCTCCCCTTACTATCACTACGCCCTGTTCTACCGTTCCATAGGCATTCAGCGTACGTTCTATCTCCCCTAACTCTACCCGGTAACCACGGATCTTTACCTGATCATCTCCACGGCCAATAAACAGGATATTGCCATCCGGAGCGTATCTCACAATATCTCCTGTGCGGTATAGTTTAGCTCCTTCCTGGAAAGGATCATCGATAAACCGTTGCGCTGTGAGGGTTTCATTATGCAGGTAACCGGCAGCCACACCATCACCACCAATGTATAACTCTCCCGGCACCCCTGCAGGACATAATTCCATCGCAGGGCTCAGTACATAAACACGGGTATTGGAGAAAGGTGTTCCTATCGGAATGTGCGTACCATAGGCAGCATAATCATTTACTACATGCAATAATTTTCCTATAGTCGTTTCCGTTGGTCCATAGTGGTTAACAATCGTACGTCCGTTGCCGGTAGCACGGATACTATCCACCACGGCTGTTTCCAATGCTTCGCCTCCAAATATCAGCAGCTTCTCTGGTAACAGTAACCTATCCGGAGCCGATACCGCTTTCCAGTAGGAAGGCACTACCTTGATACAATCTATCCGATGCGATTCAAAATAAGCATGCAGTTTTTCACTGTCATTGATAAAGGCCTTGGAAAACAGGTGCAGCTTGCCGCCGCCAGCCAGGGAGCCATATAACACCGTATTGCCCAGATCGGTGGCGATGCCTGTCAGTAAAGCAAAAGATTGGCAACCAGCTATCGGTACAGCCGCCTGTAAACCGGCCAGATAATCTGCCAGGTTACGATGCGTAACCATTACTCCTTTAGGCGCGCCGGTGCTACCGGAGGTATAAATCACATATAACAGTTGCTCAGCCGATGGACGAGGAAGAGATGGTATTGTTTCAACCGGCAGATCTTCATCGAGTATAACCACTTGTGCTGTAGTGGCGGGCAACAGGCCGTGGCAAGCATTACTGCTTACAATAATTGTAGCAGCTGTATCTTTTAAGATATAACTAATCCGCTCCTGCGGGTAGTCCTGTTCAATAGGTACATAAGCACCTCCTGCCTTTAGGATACCCAGGATGCCAACTACCATATCGGAGCCGCGTTCTATAAACAGCGGTACTAACGTATTGGCACCTACGCCGTGATGATGCAGATAAGCGGCTAAGCGATCAGAACGTTCATCCAGTTCCTGGTAGCTCAGTGTCCTGCCTTCAAACACCAATGCAGCAGCTTGTGGCGTACGGGCTACCGCAGCCGCAAACATGTCTACGATGGTTTGATCCGTGGCATAAGGAACCTTCTTGCCAGTGAGTATCTGCAGCGGCTGTTGCTCTGCAGCTGTTAACAGGGTCAGGTGATCTATCTGTTGTGAAGGGTTACGCACCACTGCCTGCAACAACTGCTCAAAATGACCTGCCATACGGCGGATACGGTCTTCACTGAACAACTGGCTCCGGTAAACAATACTGAGTTCCAGACCATCTTCCTGCTCAGCTATAAAAAAGGTAATATCGAATTTTGCAGTATGGTGTTCAAAATCTTCACCAGATAAAACCACATCCTCCAGATACAGCTCCGGAACATCCGGCGCATTCTGCATCACAAACATCACCTGGAACAACGGACTCCTGCTGGCATCCCTGTCTTTCACCACGGCTTCCACTATCTTCTCCAGCGGCACCTCCTGATGTGCATAAGCATCTACTGTAGTGGTTTTCACCTGCTGTAACAGGGATATAAAGGAAGGATTATCACTCAGATCACTGCGCAGGGCGAGTGTATTTACAAAGAACCCTATCAATCCTTCCAGCTCGCGGTACGGGCGGGCTGCAGTAGATGTACCCACACAAACATCTGTTTGATTACTGTAACGGTACAGTAATACCTTGAATACCGCCAGCATAGTCATGAACAAGGTAGTACCCTGTTGCTGCGATAACCGTTTTAACTCATCAGCCACTACCCTATCCACCTGGCATCGTATGTTTGCCCCCTTATTACTTTGTATGGCCGGACGCACATAATCTGCCGGCAGTTGCAAGGTAGCCACCCCGGTAAGCTTATCTTTCCAGTAATCCAGCTTCTTACCCAATACGGCACCCGATAAGTGTTTCCGTTGCCAGATAGAATAATCCGCATACTGCAACGACAGCGGATGAAGCGCTGCAGCACGGGACCCTATATACGCACCGTATAACTCTACCAGTTCACGTACAATAATACCAGTAGACCAGGCATCCGAAGCAATATGATGCAGTATTACTACCAGCACATATTCATCTTCATTCAGCATCACCAAATGCGCACGCAGCATATGATCTGCGGACATATCAAACGGCGTCTCTATCAATGACCGGACATATTCATGCAGTACTTCCACGTCAGCATATGCCTCGCCAGCTACTTCATTTAACTGCCAGTGGCCGGCTTCCTGTATCTGCTGATAAGGACTGCCATCTTCCAGCCGTATAAAGGTACGCAGCACCTCATGCCGGTTTACGATCTCCTGTAAAGCATAGGCCAGGGCCTGACGGTTCAGGTTTCCTTTCAACCTTAGTACAGCTGGTATATGATACTGCACGCTGCCTTCCAGCTGATCGATAAACCACAAACGTTCCTGGCTATACGAAAGCGGGATATGAACGGGTCTGTCTTCCGGGGCAACCGCCGATACCGAAGGCAGGCTATCGACCACACGGGCAGCCGCCGCCAGCCCGGCAACAGTAGGATGCAGGAACAATGATTTAACAGAAATCCCTGCTTCAGGCCCCAATGCTGCAATTACACGCATTCCTAACAACGAATGTCCTCCCAGCACAAAGAAATTATCATGTATGCCTACACGGGGGATTCCCAATACTTCCTGCCATACGTCCGCAATCATCTGTTCCATTTCATTCCGGGGCGCCACATAACCTTCTGACAGCGTATCAGCCTCAATTACAGGCAATGCCTTCTTATCGATTTTCCCATTTGAGGTCAATGGCAATGATGCCAGTTCCACCACAACAGCAGGGACCATATAATCGGGTAACTTACTCTGCAAACCGGCGAATATCGCTTCCTTGTCGAAAATACCTTCCGGCACAACATATGCGATCAGGCGTTTATCCGCACGGCCTTGTTGATGGTCCGCTATAACCACGCCTTGTTTTACCAGACCGGTTTCGAGTAACACACTTTCTATTTCTCCAAGTTCAATACGATATCCACGCACCTTCACCTGTTCATCCTTTCTGCCGAGATACACGATATTGCCATCCGGCAACCATTTACACAGATCTCCTGTCCTGTATAATTTTGCAGGAGAATCATTGAATGGATCGATCACAAACTTTTCCGCTGTAAGATGAGGCATATTCAGATATCCCTTTGCCACCTGCACACCGCCTAAATACAACTCTCCCGGAACACCTACCGGCAACACATGTCCACTATCGTCCAGGATATAAGCTTTTACATTATCCAATGGTTTGCCTATCGGCACAATATCGGTCAGTTTATAATCCCTGGTGAATAAATACCCTGTGGCGGTAACGGTTGTTTCCGTAGGCCCGTAAGCGTTATAAAAGTCAATATATGTGGCCCAGCTGCCCGCCAGTTGAGGCGAACAGGCTTCTCCACCCGATACTACCCGTTTTAAACGACCATACTTACCAGGCGTAAGGGTTGCGAGGAAGCCCGGGGTTACATCCAGGTGTGTGATACCTTCCTGTTCCAGCAGTTGCGTAAACAGCTGTTTATCCAACCGTATTTCATCAGCAATCAACACCAGTGTTGCCCCGCTTGCCAAAGCCAGGTAAATCTGTTCGGCAGCCGCATCAAAACAATAGTTATAGAACTGTAACAATTTATCATCCGATGTTATACCAAACTGCCTGCTACGGCTGTGAATCATATTAACCACAGCACTATGCGGAACCATCACTCCTTTGGGCTTTCCGGTAGAACCGGAAGTATAAATGATATATGCCAGATCTTCTGGAGATGTTATACTGGATACCTTTGTTTTAGGTTGATGTTGCAGCACTTCCTGCAGTTGATCTATGCAGATCAACTGTTTGTTATTGTTAACACCGGCTATCAGGTGTTTATGTTCACCTGTTGTTACCACCAGCCCCTCTTCGCCGCAATCACGGAGGATAAGACCAATTCTTTCAGCAGGATATTCAGGATCAACAGGAACATAGGCGCCACCCGCCTTCAGAATGCCCAGCATACCGATCATCATTTCGAAAGAACGGCTGGTACATAACGGTACCAGGTTTCCGGCAGTAAGGCCCTGCCCCTGCAGATAATGCGCCAGTTGATCAGACCTTTCATCCAGCTCACGGTAGGTAAGCTGCTGATCGCCCAACACCAATGCTATTGCATCCGGCATTTGCGATACCCGCGCTTCAAACAGATCGGTGATAAGCTGTGTTTTCGGATAGTCGTACGCGGTAGCATTAAACGTTTCCAGTACCAGTTGTTTTTCAATGGTATCCAGCATTTCAAGATCATCTATGCGCTGTCCGGGGTTTTGTACAACAGCCTGCAGCAGTCGCTTAAAATGCGTTTGCATACGGTCTATTGTATCAGCAGCAAACAGGTCTGCACAATACTCTATATGCCCTTCCAGCCCATCCGGTGTTTCTCTCAATGCAAAAGTCAGGTCAAATTTGGAAGTGGTATGTTCTGCAGGGCCTTCAGACAATGTCACATTACCCAGTTTAAGTCTGGGAGTTTGCGGGATGTTTTGCAGTTCGAACATTACCTGGAATAAGGGCGTTCTGCTGATATCCCGTTCTTTTACCACAGCTTCCACCACTTTTTCAAAAGGTATTTCCTGGTGCGCGTAAGCTTCTACCGTGTTTTCCTTTACCTGTTTCAGGAAGCTGATAAAGGAAGCTGTTTTATCTACATGGTTACGTAATGCCAGTGTGTTGATAAAAAAGCCAATGAGTCCTTCTGCTTCTTCACGCGTACGGCCCGCCGATGGTGTACCTACACAGATATCCGCCTGTCCGCTGTAACGGGACAAACATACCTTAAACGCAGCCAGTAAGGTCATAAACAAGGTAGTATCCTGTTCCAGAGATAACTTACGTAACCCGGAACTTAATGCACCATCTACCTGGAAGCTGAATATATTGCCACGGGTACTTTGTAGCACCGGCCTTGTATAATCTGTGGGCAGTTCCAACGCCGTAACACCAGTCAGCTTATTTTTCCAGTAGTCCAACTGTTTCTCCAATACAGCTCCAGACAAATATTTACGCTGCCAGATGGCATAGTCGGCATATTGAATAGCTAATTCGGGTAACTGAGGCTCACGTGTATATGTATAAGCGCTATACAGCTCCATCAATTCTCTTACGATAATACCGGTAGACCATCCATCAGATGCGATATGATGCAGCACGATTGCAAGGATATACTCCTGTTCACCGAGCACAATCAGATGTGCCCGCAGCATATGATCCGATGACAAATTAAATGGTGTGCTGATCAGCGTTGTTATGAATTGCTGCAAGGCGGTATCATCTGTTTTATACAGCGGTTCATTTATCACTTCCAAATTCCATTGGTCCTTATCCAGTATACGTTGATAAGCGGTATTATTTTCCTGTGCTATCACCGTACGCAGCACCTCATGGCGGTTTACAATGGTACGTAATGCATGGGCCAGCCCTGCAACGTTCAGGTCACCGTCTAATTTTAACACAGCAGGAATATGGTAGTGTGTACTACCTTCCAGCTGATCAATGAACCACAAACGTTCCTGGCTATACGAAAGCGGGATATGGGATGGCCTTTCCACACTTACCAACGCAACCGAAGAAGATACAGTAGTACGTCCTTCCAGCAGCTGTGCGAGTGCCGCAATGGTTGGATGCTCAAATATTTCCCCTATCTGAATTTCCACCTGCATTGTTTTCTTTATGGCAGACATCAACCTCACTACCAGCAAAGAGTGTCCACCCAGCACAAAGAAGTTATCATACACACCTACCTGCGGTAATTCCAGCAGGCGTTTCCAGATATCAGCCAGCAGTTGTTCCTGCTCATTGCGGGGAGCAGTGTATGCATTTACCGGAACAGTTCCTTCATCCAATAGTAACAATGCCTGTTTATCCACTTTCCCGTTGGCAGTTAATGGCACCTGATCTATCTCGACCAGTGCAGCAGGAACCATATACGCAGGGAGATGCATTTCCAGCCATGAAAGAATACCTTCTCTGTCAAAGGATTCATGAGGTAGGATATAGGCCACCAGCCTGCTATACGATTGAGGAGCATGCCCATCGGCCGTATCTGCCTTAGCCAGCACAACACATTGATCTACCAGTGCACAGGATTGTAAAATGCTTTCTATTTCTCCCAATTCAATACGGTAACCACGTACCTTTACCTGATCATCTTTTCTACCCAGGTATTCGAGATTACCATCAGGCAACCATCTGCCCAGGTCTCCGGTGCGGTACATCCTGGCACCAGCTACCGTACTAAATGGATCGGCCACAAATTTTTCGGCCGTCAGTTCCGGCCGGTTCAGGTAACCTTCTGCCAGGCCCGCCCCTGCGATACATATTTCACCCGCTACTCCTACAGGCGCTCTTCCGTTATACCTGTCGGTGATGTATAACTGTACATTGTCTATCGGTTTTCCGATGGAGATACTTTTGGTGTGTACTTCCCCGTCTCCTTTTGCATAGATCCGGTAGGTACTGCAACCCACCGTTGCCTCCGTAGGTCCGTATTCGTTAATGATTTCCACATCCGGCGCATGTTCCGACAAGTACCGGAAATGTGCCCATTGCAGTGCCTCACCACCTAATACCAGTCTGTTAGTCAGATATACACCCGGACGATTGCCCATAGACACTTCCAGCAGTGGCATATGCGCCGGTGTTAATTTGATAAAATCATAAGGTGCATGTTTCCACAGTTGAGGATCTTCAAATATTTCACCAGCACGTTTCTCTCCGATAACGATTTTTTTACCGGCAATTAACGGCATAAACATCGCTGTGAGAGATGCATCGAAGGTATAGGTAAGATGTATATAACTTCCCGATGCATTACTATCATCATTGATATACCGCGTTTTACTGTTTAACAGATAGTTCAACAGACTACCATGCGATATCATCACTCCTTTAGGTTTACCTGTACTGCCGGAAGTATAGATAACATAAGCCAGGTCAGAGGAAGATGGGGCATTGTTATGAGCCATATTACCTGCCCTGTATCCACTGATATGTTGCCAATCCTCATCCAGCAATATTACTCCGGTAGCTAATGCTGGCAATACCTGTTTACAAGTACTACTGCTCAACACTATTCCGGCACCAGTATCTTCCAGTATATATTGAATACGCTGCGGCGGAAACTCCGGATCTATCGGCACATAAGCGGCGCCAGCTTTCATGATACCGAGGATACCGACAATCATTTCCACAGAAGGCATTACACAGATAGGTAGCAACGTTCCTTTTTTGACACCCTTCCCTTGCAGATAGCGCGCCAGTTGACCAGACCGTTCATCGAGCTCTTTATAGGTAAGTGTTGTAGTATCAAAGATAACAGCAGCAGCTGGCGGAGTTTGGGCAGCCTGTTGTGCAAAGAGCGCTACCATCGTACCTTCCGGCTGTACTGTCATCGTATCATTGAAGACTTTCTGCAAGAGGATTGTTTCTGCCGGCTGCAGCATATTCAATGAACCGATTTTTTTATCGGGAGATGTTACGGCTGCTTCCAGCAAGGCTCTAAAATGAGCCATCATGCGGTCTATAGTGTCTGCATGGAACAGATCTGCGCTGTATACAAAACTACCGTTCAGCTGTCCTTTGTTTTCCTCAACAGAAACAATCAGGTCGAACTGCGCCGCACCCAGACTACCCGGTTCCGGGGTAAGTGTTACTTCACCTAAGCGAAGTGCCGGCACTTCAGGCGCATTCTGTAAAGAGAACAGTACCTGAAACAATGGGCTACGGCTTGTATCCCGCTCTTTTACTACAGCTTCCACTACTTTTTCAAAAGGCACATCCTGGTGCTCATAGGCACCCAATGTCATTTCCTTGATCTGTTGCAGAAAGCCCGCAAATGAAGGATTACCAGCCAGACTACTGCGCAGTGCGAGGGTATTAATAAAGAACCCTAACAGCCCTTCCGTTTCTTCCTGCATCCTGCCTGCAACCGGAGTACCCACACAAATATCATCCTGGTCGCTATAACGATGTAACAGTATTTTCAATACCGCCAGCAAGGTCATAAATGGCGTGATCCCGCGCTCAAGTGAAAATGTTTTTATACGGGCAGACAACGAAGCGTCCAGTGTAAATGAGCTGACAGCCGCACGCATTTGTGATGTTGCTGGTCTTACATAATCCACAGGTAACTGCAACGTACCTACGCCCGTTAGTTTATTCTTCCAGTATTCCAGTTTTTTTCCCAGCAAGTCCCCTGTCAGATAGGCCCTTTGCCAGATAGCATAATCAGCATATTGCAACAGCAACGGAGCAGGCGCAGTGGAATGTACACCGGTAAACACATCATACAACATGATCAGCTCACGCACAATAATACCGGTAGACCAGGCATCAGAAGCAATGTGGTGAAGAACTACCACCAGCACAGATTCCTCTTCTCCCAACACTATCAGATGTGCCCTTAACATGTGGTCAGCTGACAAATCGAATGGTGTAGTTATCAATGATTGAATATGGTCCTGTAAAGCAGCGGGGCTGCCGTATTTTGGATCATCTGTTATGATTAATTGCCATTGATTCGCATCAAGTATACGTTGATAGGCCATACCATCTTCTTCAGCAATCACGGTCCGCAACACCTCATGACGGTTTACCAGCTCCTGCAAAGCAGCCGCCAGTGCCTCCCGGTTTAATTGCCCGGTTAACCGCAGCACAGAGGGAATATGATACTGTATACTTCCTTCCAGCTGATCAATGAACCACAAACGTTCCTGGCTATACGAAAGCGGAATACGGCGAGGCCTTTCCTGGCGGGTTATCGCCGGCATCAATACATTACCCGAACGCTGATCTAACTGCACAGCCAACTGGCTGATGGTAGGATAGTCAAAGACATCGGCGATCGTTACTTCCACTGACAGCTGTTTACGCATCGCCGAGATGAGGCGGATGGCCAGCAGTGAGTGTCCACCCAGTGCAAAGAAGTCGTCGTGTAGCCCTACCTGTGGTACTTCCAGCAACAGCGACCAGATACCCGCAAGCGCTGTCTCCAGGGCTGTAACCGGCGCCGCATAAGTACTGGTAGCCACCCCAGCTGCTTCCGGGTCAGGCAAAGCACGACGGTCAATCTTTCCGTTGTTCAGCAGCGGAAATTGCTCCATCACTACCAGCTGTGCCGGCACCATGTAATCCGGTAATTGTGTCTTTAAATGAGACAGCAGATCTTCTTTATCAAAAGCAGCGGTAACGGTAACGTAACCCACCAGCGTTTTAGCATCTCCCCTTACTATCACTACGCCCTGTTCTACCGTTCCATAGGCATTCAGCGTACGTTCTATCTCCCCTAACTCTACCCGGTAACCACGGATCTTCACCTGATCATCTCCACGGCCAATAAACAGGATATTGCCATCCGGAGCGTATTTCACAATATCTCCCGTGCGGTATAGTTTAGCTCCTTCCTGGAAAGGATCATCGATAAACCTTTGCGCAGTGAGGGTTTCATTATGCAGGTAACCGGCAGCCACACCATCACCGCCAATGTATAACTCTCCCGGAATCCCTGCAGGACACAGTTCCATCGCAGGACTCAGTACATAAACACGGGTATTGGAGAAAGGTGTTCCTATAGGAATATGTGTACCATAGTCAGCATGGTCATTCACGACATGCAATAATTTTCCTATAGTCGTTTCCGTGGGTCCATAGTGATTAACAATCGTACGTCCATTACCGGTAGCTCTGATACTATCCACCACGGCTGTTTCCAATGCTTCGCCTCCAAATATCAGCAGCTTCTCTGGTAACAATAACCTATCCGGAGCCGATACTGCTTTCCAGTAGGAAGGCACTACCTTGATACAATCTATCCGATGTGATTCAAAATAAGTATGCAGTTTTTCACTGTCATTGATAAAGGCCTTGGAAAACAGGTGCAATTCACCACCACCTGCCAGGGAACCATATAACACGGTATTGCCCAGATCGGTGGCGATGCCTGTCAGTAAAGCAAAAGATTGGCATTCCGTTATTGGAACAGCCGCCTGCAAACCGGCCAGGTAATCTGCCAGGTTGCGATGCGTAACCATTACACCTTTAGGCGCACCGGTACTGCCGGAAGTATAAATCACGTACAACAACTGCTTAGCAGATGGACGGGGAAGAGACGATATTGCCTCTACCGGCAGATTTTCATCGAGAGCAATCACCTGTGCTGTAGTGGCAGGCAACAGACCCCGGCAGGTACTGCTGCTGACAATAACCGAAGCGGCAGTATCTTTTAAGATATAACTGATCCGCTCCTGCGGGTAATCCTGTTCAACAGGCACATAAGCGCCACCAGCCTTCAGAATGCCCAGGATGCCAACTACCATATCGGCGGAGCGTTCTATAAACAGCGGTACTAACGTATTCGCACCTACGCCGTGATGATGCAGATAAGCAGCTAACCTGTCTGAACGTTGATCCAGTTCCTGGTAGCTCAGTGTCTTGCCCTCAAACACCAGTGCAGTAGCTTGTGGCGTACGGGCTACCACAGCCGCAAACATGTCTACGATGGTTTGGTCCGGTGCATAAGGCACCTGCTTACCTGTGAGTATTTGCAGCGAGTATTGCTCTGCTGTTGTTAATAATGGCAAATGATCTATGTGTTGTGAAGGGTTGCGCACCACTGCCTGCAACAACTGCTCATAATGCCCTGCCATGCGGCAGATACGATCTTCACTGAATAACTGGCTCCGGTAAACAATACTGAGTTCCAGGCCACCTTCTTTTTCTTCCGCAAAAAAGGTAATATCAAATCTCGCAGATTCAACTCCGGATGGTTCTCCGGATAATACCACTTCATCCAAATGCAGTTCCGGCACATCCGGTGTATTCTGCATTACAAACATCGCCTGAAACAGCGGACTTCTGCTGGCATCTCTGTCTTTCACCACTGCTTCCACGATCTTTTCAAACGGCACCTCCTGATGCTCATAAGCCCCCAGTGTGGTGGTTTTCACCTGCTGTAACAGGGATATAAAGGAAGGATTATCATTCAGATCACTACGCAGCGCAAGTGTATTTACAAAGAAACCGATCAGTCCTTCCAGCTCCCGGTATGGGCGGGCGCCTGTGGAAGTACCTACGCAGACATCAGTTTGATGCGTATAACGGTACAGCAATACTTTGAATGCCGCCAGCATCGTCATAAACAAAGTAGTACCCTGTTGCTGCGACAGCCGTTTCAACTCTTCTGTCAACTCAGTATTTATGCTGAGGGTCACCTCAGCCCCTTCACTATGCTGCACCAGCTGGCGCGGATAATCCACAGGCAGTTGCAGTGTACTCACACCTGACAGCTTATCCTTCCAGTATTCCATTTTTTTATCCAGCACACCTGATAAATAGGTACGTTGCCAGATGGCATAGTCTGCGTATTGCAACGGCAATGCCGGCAGTGCAGGTGCGTGTTCTTCCGCGTATGCGCTGTACAATGCTACCAGCTCCTGAACAATAATACTCGCAGACCAGGCGTCCGAAGCAATATGGTGTTGCGTAACAACGAGTACATAGTCATCTTCATTCAGCGCAATTAAATGCGCACGCAACATATGATCTGCAGACAGATCAAATGGCGCCTTTATCAATGAATGAATGTATTCCTGCAGGCTGTTGTCATAATCTGTTACTATTTGCAACTGCCATAAACCCGCCTCCAGTACCTGCTGGTAGGGCTGTCCATCTTCCGCCCGGATGACGGTCCGCAATATTTCATGACGGCTTACAATAGCGGCGAGTGCATCAGCCAGGGCTTTACGATGTAAACGGCCTTTCAGTCGCAGTACTGCCGGAATATGGTATGGCAAGCTGCCTTCCAGCTGATCGATAAACCACAACCTTTCCTGACTGTATGAAAGCGGAATTCTTGCCGGTCTTTCTGCTACCGTAACGGCGGGCAATCCGGTACTGCTGTCATCTGTACGGATAAACCCGGCCAAACCTGCGATATCAGGATAAGAAAACAAATCCTTTATAGATAACTCAATCCCTTTCCGCTGGCGTAAAGCAGCCACTATCCGCATTCCTAAAAGAGAATGGCCTCCCAGTTCGAAAAAGTTATCGTATATGCCTACCAGTGATATTCCCAATAGCTGCTGCCAGATATCTGCCAGCAGTTGTTCTGTTTCATTGCGTGGCGCCACATATTCTGTTGTAGCGATGTTCAGCTCCGGATCGGGCAGGTTTTTCCTGTCAGCTTTACCATTAGCAGTTAATGGCAATGTTTCCAGGACTACCCATAATGCCGGCACCATATATTCGGGAAGACGCTTTCCAAGATACTGCACTACCTGTTCCTTACTAAATGTCTGTTCGGGAACAACGTACCCCACCAGTTGCCTATTGCCCGTGCTGTCGGGCTTTGCGAGCACCACAACCTGTTTTACCAGTCCGCTTTGTTGTAATACATTTTCTATTTCTCCCAGTTCTATACGATAACCGCGGATCTTTACCTGTTCATCAATGCGGCCCAGGTATTCTATATTGGCATCTGGTAGCCAGCGGGCGAGGTCACCCGTTTTATACATTCGTTCGTTTGTCCGGAAAGGGCTGTTTATAAAGCGTTGTGCGGTCAGTTCTTCCCGGTTCAGGTAGCCGCGTGCTACCTGTACGCCGCCGATATGCAGTTCTCCTGCCACACCGGCTGGCGCCAGATTACCGGCAGCATCCAGGATATATAGTCTGGTGTTGGCCACCGGACGGCCTATCGGCACAAGTTCTGTTACCGGTATCTCGTCTGCCGCATGCCAGCAACTTACATCTATTGCTGCCTCCGTAGGTCCGTAAAGGTTATACAACGGTGCCTTCAGTTTGCTCCGGTAACTCCTGATATGCCCGGCCTGTAATGCCTCCCCGCTGCAAAGTACCCGGCGTAATCCGGCACAAGCGCCGGCGGTCAGGTTCTCTGTGAAAGCCTGCAGCATAGAGGGTACAAAATGTATCGTAGTTACCCCGTAGCGCTCTATAGTACGACTTAAATAAGCTCCGTCTTTCTCACCTCCCGGCTGTGCAAATACCAGCCTTGCCCCGGTTATCAATGGCCAAAACAGCTCCCAGACAGAAACATCAAAACAGAAAGTGGTCTTCTGCAATACCACATCGCTGGTGTCCAGCCCAAAATAATCCTGTGTCCATAACAAGCGGTTAACGATTCCGCGGTGAGCATTCATAACTCCTTTAGGTGTTCCTGTAGAGCCGGAAGTATAGATCACATAAGCCAGGTTGTCCGGATGGATATCAATATCCAGGGCTTTTACCGGCTCCTGTGTAATAACATCCTGATGAGCATCTAACGTCAACATATACACGTCATCTGCTAACCCATCCATCCTGGGGGCCAGCGCCGAACTGCATATCAGTATTTTTGCAGCCGTATCTTTAAGTGTAAAGCTGATGCGCGCTGCCGGATAGGTTGGATCTACAGGCACATAAGCGCCACCGGCTTTTAATATCCCCAGCAATGCCACCATCATATCCAGTGAACGGTCTATACATACCGGCACCAGTGTATCAGCCTTTACCCCCAGCTTTCTCAGGTAGTGACCTAACTGATTACTGCGCTCATCCAGCTCACGATAGGTAAATGCTGCCTCTTCATACATGACAGCCACAGCATCCGGTGTTCTCAGCACCTGTTCTGCGAAGAGGCTGACCAGTGTTTCCTGCTGCGGATAGTCTGCAGAAGGTCCTGCTGCTATCTGCAACAGATGTGCTTCCTCTTGCACAGACAATATCCTGCTTTCAGCAACAGATATGTTATAGTGTTCCAGATAGTGCATCAGCACACTGTTAAAGTAAGCTTCCAGCTCCTCCGGCGTTTTGCCTGATTTTAATGCCCTTCTGAGCGTATAGCTAACAGAAAAAACATCGGCAGTCAGACTTATGGTACAATCAAGGAAGGTATTGGTTAGTTCATATCCATCCAGGGTACCGGCCTCCACGCCTGTCTCATATGCGCTGCCATCCAGTATATTTTTATCCAGGGCTTCATAAACGTGGAAGTTTACAAAGTTGAACATGGCATCAAAGAATGGATTTTTATCTGCAGCAGATTCTTTCGTGACTTTGGCTATTTCAGAAAGACTGAGCCTGTCGTGCTCTTTGAGCTGTATTAGTTTCTCTTCAATATTTTCAAAATACATTTTCCAGGTGGTCACCCGTTTCTCTGTTTCAAACCTGAAAGGAATCGTATTCAGAAAACATCCCAGCAGCTTATCACCATCTTCCTGTACCGGTCTGTTATTGGTAACCAGTCCTATTGTCAGCTCCTCTTCATAGGTAAGCATGTTTAATGAGAACAGGTAAGCACCTAAGAAAAGGGCTTTCAGGGAGATATTATCCTGTTTTGTTTTTTCTTTCAGCTGAAGCAGAAAATCATTCCCATACCTGCGATTGAAGGTATAGTAACCATTCTCTTTTGAGAAAATGTCCAGGCGCTTGTAACCATCCAACTCCTGTTTCCAGAAAGCAGCACTGCTATTGTCATTTCCGGACACCATACTTTCAAGGATAAAATCCTTGTAGGAGCTTTTTAAGGGTGACAATATTACCGGCTCCTGTTCAGATAACAGACGTTTGCAAAGCTGGAATAATTCAGTATTGAGAGAGGCCACACTCCATCCATCCAGAATAGCATGATGAAACTGAAATACCATTATATTAAAAGTATCCAGTCCGAATAATGCAACACGCCACAACGGAGCCTTGTCAAATACAAATGGTTTCTTCCGCTCTTCTTCAAGATAACCCTGGATAATATTTTTTATATCTTTCTGATCTTCCTGAGGAATATCAAAATAATCCACTGTTATATCCACCGACTTGTACACCACCTGCATATCCTGTGTATCCATATCCAGGCGGAAGGCCGTTCTTAGTATACTATGCCTGTTGGTGAGTAAGTTGAATGCCTTTGTCAGCAAGGCCGCGTCGAACTCCCGGGGAATCCTGCCTACAAATTGATCGTGATAAAGCGCATCACCTGCATTCAACATGGAAGCATATACCATCCCACGTTCAATATCACTCATCGGGTAAATGTCTTCTATCAGTCCAGCGTCTGGCAATTGCGGCAAAAGGGTATCTCTGAGTAATTCCAATGCTGCTACTGAGGCTTTGTACAACGTTGTTTTGTGATCACTATCAACGTCTTGTTTGTCGAGTAGAACAGCCAAATCCTGTATAGTATTGGCACGATATACATCAAACACCCGTACCTGTTTGTCAAACACCTGGGATATTTTGCTGACTACACGAATCACACGGATAGAGTCGCCTCCCAGCTCAAAGAAATTATCGTGTATCCCTACCCGTTCTACGCCCAGCAACTCCTGCCATATGGCGGCCAGCCGCACTTCTGACTCATTACGTGGCGCCACAAACTCCGCACGGGCCATACTGCCCGGGTCTGGATTGGGTAAAGCCTTTTTGTTAACCTTCCCGTTGGATGTCAACGGAATTTCTTCCAGCGGCACCCATATGGCCGGCACCATATATTCCGGCAGATGGGCTTTCAGCCATGATTGTACCGCGTCTTTATCAAACGTGCCAATAGGCACCACATAACCGATGAGTCGTTTATTACCGGTGACATCTGTTTGTGCTATCACCACACTGCTGCTTACCAGGCCGCTTTGCTGTAATACGTTCTCTATCTCGCCCAGCTCTATACGGAAACCGCGGATCTTCACCTGATCGTCTATACGACCCAGGTATTCCAGGGTTCCATCCGGCAGCCAGCGTGCCAGGTCTCCTGTCTTATACAGGCGTTCACCGGCAACAAAAGGATTTGTAATAAACCGCTCTGCACTTAATACGGGTAAGTTTAGATATTCCCTTGCCAGCCCCGCACCACCTATATACAGTTCGCCCGGAACACCTACCGGCGCCAGCAGCCTGCTGCTATTCAATACATAAGCATACAATGTGGGAATAGGCTTTCCTATCACGCTGGTGCTACTGTCCAGGTGTGCGGCCTCCAATTCCTGATAGGTAACATGCACGGTAGTTTCTGTAATACCATACATATTAATCAGGCGACAGGCCGGATAAGCGCCTTTCCAGGCTTTAGTTCTGGCCGGGTTAAGTGCCTCCCCTCCAAATATAACATACCGCACAAACACAGTATCGGTATGCGCAGTGAGATAATCCTGTAACACATAAAAAGCAGATGGCGTTTGATTCAGTACAGTCACCCGCTGTTCCAACAGTAGCTTCGCAAACAGTGTAGTATCCTGTGTTGCTTCCCTGGGCACCACTACCAGCCGGCCACCATAGAACAATGCGCCATACATCTCCCAGACAGAAAAGTCAAAACAAAAAGAGTGGAACATGCTCCATACATCGTTCTCATTGAAATCGTACAGGGGCATATCTGTTTCAAACAAACGGACCACATTCACATGTTCAATCACCACACCTTTAGGACGGCCGGTGGAGCCGGACGTATATATCACGTAAGCAGCATGGTTTGCACTTCTGACAGACTCCACTGCGTGCACTGGCTGCGCACTGATCAGCTCCTGATCGGTATCCAGTTCTATGACTGTTTCAATACCGGCTACCGTTTTACAAACCATACTACTATTGCTGTTGCTGATCACCACGGCTGCTTTGGTATCCTCCAGCATATAACGGATACGATCTTCCGGGTAAAGCGGATCTATTGGCACATAGGCAGCTCCCGCCTTCAGAACACCCAGCATACCGGTTATCATCTCCAGGCTTCTGTTGATACAAACCGGCACCAGTGTGTCTTCTCTTACTCCTTTACTACGCAGTACATGCCCGATCTGATTGGCACGTTCATTCAATTGCCGGTATGTCAGCTGCTGATCTTCATATACCACCGCCACTGCATCCGGTCTTTGAGCTACCTGCGCTTCAAACAGGTCTACAATTGTTTTATCTTTCGGATAGCCGGCAGCGTTACCACTGAAAACATTCAGCAACAGGTTCTCCTCTTCCGGCACCAGCATCGGAAGCGCATCTATCTTCCCTTCCGGTTTCGATACAGCAGACCGGAGTAATTGTTCATAATGAGTGGCCATGCGGCGGATAGTATCTTCCTGATACAGGTCGGTACAATATTCCACTGTCAGCGACAATCGCTCTTTTTCTTCTACAATCGTAAAGGTGAGATCAAACTTGGAAGTATGGTGCTCCGGTCTTTCCGGGATTAACGATACATCCCCCAGCGTAATACTATTCGTTTTCTTTCCGTTCTGGAATACAAACATCACCTGAAACAAAGGATGGATGCCGTTATTTCGCTCTTTCACCACCGCATCCACTACTTTTTCAAAAGGCAGATCCTGATGATCAAATCCTTCCAACACTGTATTTCTTACCTGTTGCAACAAAGCGGCGAAGGTGGTATCACGATCCAGGCTACTGCGTATTGCCAGTGTATTGATAAAAAAGCCAACCAGCGATTCAATCTCTCTTCGCCTTCTGCCCGCAACAGGGGTACCTACACAAATATCTTCCTGCCCGCTGTACCGATACAGTAGCACTTTTAATACTGATAACAAGACCATGAACAAAGTAGTCCCTTGCTGTTGACTCAAACGGTTGGCAGCTGTGGTAAGCCCCTGGTCCAATACCAGGTCAAATACGGCGCCATTGGTACTTTGTACAGCAGGTCTGGCGTAGTCAGTTGACAGGTTCAGTGGTTCGAGGCCCGACAGTTTCTTTTCCCAGTATTGTTGCAGTTCAGCCAATACTTTTCCGGAGATATATTCTCTTTGCCAGATAGCATAGTCCGCGTATTGTATGGGCAATGGAGATAATGAAGGAGTGCGACCTTCCGTATAAGCGCTGTAAAACTCAACCAGCTCTTTTACAATCACGGTATCTGACCAGCCATCAGACGCAATATGGTGCATCGTCAGTGCCAGTATATGATTATCTGCCGTAAGGCTCATTAATCCTGCACGCAGCATATGATCTACAGAAAGATTAAAAGGCTGGTTAAGGAAATGGGTAATGGTTGCCTGCTGATTGTCTCCTGGGTTATTGATATTGAGCAGTTGCCAGTTATCCGGCGGAAGGATATGCTGATAAGCAATTCCATCTTCTTCCCGCACAACTGTTCTCAGTACTTCATGCCGATTGATGATATTTTGCAGCGCATATTGCAAAGCGTCCCGGTTTATTTCCCCCTTCAGCTTTAATACCACCGGCACATGATAATGAACACTTCCTTCAAGCCGATCAATGAACCACAAACGTTCTTGTCCGTATGACAGCGGAATCCGGGCAATAATATTTCTGTTATAGGATGGTATGCTGTTTATTTCAGCGATACCTTCCTTCTTCAACCCATGACTTTTAAAAAATTCTATTATATGGGATTTATTATCTCTTAACTGTTTCAGATATTGTTCATCTATCTCCTTCTCCTCTGCTATGTGCACTCTCAGTTCATCATCAACAAGAGAAATATTTATACCAGCTTCTTCTCCTTCCTTTAATAATCTTAATATATGGGCCAGATTTAAATCAGACATATAAAATGGTTTAATGAATTAAATTTTAAGCAATGGTTGTTATCACAGCACGATTGTTTTTCCTTTTTCCACTGTGGACATGGGTTTACTTTGATTCAATAAGATATAACCTGCGAGCAGTTCAACAGTAGAAAGCTCAAAGAATGTTCTGACGGCTATTTTCATCCGGAACTCATCCTGTACCGCAGCATCCAGCCGCATTATCAGCAGGGAGTTCATACCCAGTTCAAACAGATTATCGTGTATCCCTACCCGTTCTATCTGTAGTAGCTGAGCACAGATATTTGCCAGTGTTTGTTCCGTTTCATTGCGGGGAGCCACGTACTGGTCTGCCATCCACTCATTGACATCAGGGTCCGGGAGTGCTTTTTTATCGACTTTTCCGTGAGCGGTTAATGGCAGCTGTTTCATTTCCACGATCAGAGATGGAATCATATGAGCCGGCAGCTTCTCTTTCAGGTAATGACCAATTGTTTCTCTGCTGAATGTTGCGGTTGGTACTACATAGGCGATCAGCCGTTTATTTCCCTGCTTGTCCGCTTTGGCAATTACGGTACATTGGTTCACCTCTTCGGATGATTGTAATATGTTTTCTATTTCACCCAACTCTATACGGTAGCCGCGAATCTTCACCTGTTCGTCGGTACGGCCCAGATAAACAACTGTGCCATCGGGTAGCCATTTGCCCAGGTCGCCGGTTCTGTACATCCGGTTGCCCTCACGGAAAGGATCAGCAACAAACTTTGCTGCTGTGAGATCCGGGCGGTTCAGATATCCGCGACCTACGCCGATACCTGACACGCAGATCTCGCCTGTAACGCCCCAGGGGCATAAACGGCCATCCTGATCGATCACATAGATGTGTAAATTCTGTACAGGTTTTCCCACCGGAATCAGGTTGCCTTCAGGTGCACTATACATAAAGTGCAGAGTAATATCATCTGAAGCCTCCGTTGGGCCATAGGCGTTTACCACAGGAATCTTTCCGAAATCCTTATGACTGAACCACTGTTCCAGCAACGGCCTGTTTACCGCCTCACCTGTTACCAGCAGATACTGTAAACATTTTAAGGTTACACCCGTTTCTGCATCCAATACAGCAGAGAGATAAGAAGGTACCAGTTCCAGAATACTGATGCGGTCCACCTCTGCCTGTTTAATCAGGGCAGATGGTTGTAACACCAGTTCTTCCCCATAAATAACAGTACGGCCGCCGCATAATAAAGCAGTGGTCATCTGCCATACAGAAATATCAAACGTATAAGTTGCTGTAAAGGCCAATGCAGCCGTGCTATCCATTTTCAGTTCACTGATCATCGCCAGACTATGATTCAACAACCCAGCATGTTCCACCATGGTGCCTTTAGGCTTACCAGTAGAACCAGAGGTATAGATGGCATAAGCCAGATCGCCGGGAGCGGTAATCTTCACCGGAGAAGTGACAGGCTGATCTCTCAATACTTCCGGGTTATCCAGGCGGACAACCAATGCATTACCTGTACTACTGATATCTTTATTACAGATCATCACTTTTGCACCTGTATCTTCCAGCATAAAGCTGATACGTTCTTCCGGATAGCCGGGATCTATAGGCACGTAAGCACCACCAGCCTTCCATATACCGAGCACGCTCACAATCATATCAAACCCTTTATTCATGCAGATAGCCACGATATTATCTTTGGTAACACCAACGCTACGCAGGTAATGGGCAAGTTGATTGGCTTGTTTATTCAGCTCGCGGTAAGACAGTGTATTGTTGTTATATAACACCGCCACTGCATCAGGAGACTTTAACACATACTCCTCAAATACGTCCATTACAGTTAGCTGTTCCGGATAATGTACTACAGGTCCGGAGAACGTATTCAACAACAAAGAACGCTCTGTACCCGTGAGCAGATCAATATCACCCAGCCTCACTTTTTCCGTGCCTACCAACTGTTGCAGCACTTCCCTGAAGTGGCCGCTCAGCTGCGTTACATAAACCTCTTCCAGCAAATCCTTATTATAACTGAATGTAACATTGGTTTCCCGTGAAGAGGAGATAGTAATATTTAAAGGATAGTTGGTTTGTTCTTTTAATCCGAGGTTGGAGAGTTTTAACTTCCATTGTTTACCGGCAATCACTTCGCTTACCGGATAGTTCTCAAATATCAGCAGACTATCAAACAAATCGCCGCTTACGCCG
This sequence comes from Chitinophaga flava, assembly GCF_003308995.1. Lineage (NCBI taxonomy): Bacteria > Pseudomonadati > Bacteroidota > Chitinophagia > Chitinophagales > Chitinophagaceae > Chitinophaga > Chitinophaga flava. The sequence continues at coordinate 462,266 of NZ_QFFJ01000001.1, forward strand.
GTCCAGGTTTGAATTTTACCCAAAGCGGTATGTTCATAATCGCGGGAAGCAATCTGGCTGAGCTGTATATCTTTCAGCCATTGTGTAATATCCTTATCAGCGTCTATCTGCTGATGTAAAGGAAGTGTATTGATGTAGATGCCCACCCTTTGTTCTACATCCGGCAAATCGCCCGGACGGCCGGATACGGTAACTCCAAAGGTAACATCCTTGTTTCCGGTATACACATGCAGGATAAATGCCCATACACCTTGCATGACGGTGTTAACAGTCAGACCGTGATGTTGCGCATAGTTCTCCAAATCCTTATGTAGTGAGGCATCCAGGCGCAGCTTAATATCTTCGTAGGTGCCTCCTCCTCTTGTACGTTCTGTTTCACCGGCAGCGATAAATGGCAATAAACTTCCTGTTTCCACCTCTTTCATATACTCCCGCCAGTAAGCTTCTTCCTTCCATTTATCTTTATTGCCGATATAGCGTATATAGTCTTCGTAGCGATCTTCTGTGAAAGCCGGCTGTGGCCTGCCTTCTGACAAGGCTTCGTAGCTCTCCAGCAACTCTTCCAATACTACAGGCAATGACCAGCCATCCAGTAAAATATGGTGGAAGCTCCATAACATACGGTAGCGATGCGCTCCGGTCCGGAATAGTGTGATGCGCATAAGTGGCACTGATGTAAAGTCAAAGCCCAATGCTCTGTCTTTATCCAGATACTCTGCTATAGCGGTTTCCTGTCTGTCAGTATCCATCTCCCGGTAGTCCAGTATCTCAAATGGAATTTTTGCTTTTTCGTATACACATTGAACCGGAATACCCAATGACTGATAGTCGAAGGCGGTGCGAAGGATGCTATGACGTTTCAATAAATAATTCCAGCTTTGTTCCAGCCAACCAACATTACCCCCTTCAATATCGCAGGTAAACTGTTCTATATAAGCTTTACTGCCATCATCGTACAATCCGTGGAAAAGCATTCCCTCCTGTAAACCGCTGAGCGGATAAACAGTGCTGAGCTGCAGGACACTGGCGGCAGCCTTTGCCGCTAAAAATTTGTCCAGCTGCTGGTATTTCACCTGACCTGTTAATCCGTAATCAGATGGAGTAGGTATGGTTGCTTGTTTGGCCTGTCCGGCACAATGAATGATCAGAGATACCAGATGCTGATAATAGAGGGCCGCTATTTTTTCGATGGTATCCGCTTCATAATGTTTGCTGCTGTAGCTCCATACCAGGGTAAGCAGGCCATGCTGCACCTGTCCGTTTACCATTAGCCGTTCCCTCACCATGTGTTCCTTGCTGATATTCTCTCCGCCTAATTCTTTCGCAAGGAAAAATTTACTGTCATTATCTGAAACAGTATCTATCTGACCGAGATAGTTAAACACAATATCCCAGGGCTGTATATGTTGTAATGCAGCTGTTTTATGGATATACTTTAATACACCATAACCAATGCCTTTGTCCGGCAACTCCCGTAATTGTTCCTTCACACTTTTAATCAATCCGCTTTCGTTGCGGCTGCCGGCATGTAGCAATACGGGATACAGGGATGTAAACCAACCCACAGTACGATCTGTATTGATAGCAGTTCCCAGGTCTTCCCGTCCATGCCCTTCCAGTCCGATCACCACCTCTTCGCTGCCACTCCAGTCGGATAATGTGCGGGCCAATGCAGCCAACAGCAAATCATTGATTTCTGTTTGATAGGCTTTAGAGGCATCCTGCAACAGCTGGCGGGTAAGTTCTGTTTCCAGCCGCATGGTGTGGCTGTTGATATCTTTCATTCTGACTATCCCATCATAACTATTATCTACCGGTAAATGGTAAGCAGCTTGTACCACCTTCTCCCAATAACGGGCCTGAGATAACAGACGAGCCCCTTTGCTGTAATCCTGTAATTCATTATACCAGCCGCGGTAGGAGGCGCTTTTTGCACCCAGGTCAACAGATTTACCGTCCAGTGCGGCCTGTAATAAACGACCGGTATCTTCCAGGAGAATACGCCAGGACACACTATCTACCGCCAGGTGATGAATAACCAGTAATAAACGGTTATGGGATTCAGTCTGCGGGGTTTGGATAAACACCATTCGGACCACATCACCCGAAGCTATATCCAGACTTTGCTGATATTGTTCGCAGCAGGCAGTAATCGATAATGACACTGCTTCCGCGGGCACCTGGCGAAGATCTTCTGTTGCCAGCCTGCTGTAATGGGTACTGTATTGCTGTATCCATTCACCCTCTTTTTGATGATAGGCAAAACGCAGAGCATCATGTTGTTCCTGCAAACGTTGCAATACCGCTGAAAGTATTACTTCATCAATATCCTTATCCAGTGCCAGTAACACCCGTTGGTTATAATGATGCATTCCGGCGGCATTCTCCAGCGCTTCTTCAAAGAAATGCTGCTGAATAGGGAGAAGCCCGGCAGTGCCTTCCAGGATGCCTTGCTCTCCGGCAGATGCCGCTGTTGCTCCTTTTCGTGCAGCCATCACCGTACTTAAACGGGCAACAGTAGGATACAGAAAGACTTCTTTCACCTGTAACTCATATCCTGCGCGCTTGGCACGGCTCACCATCTGGATCGTAATGATAGAATCACCGCCAAGGCGGAAGAAATTGTCGTGTATGCCTACCCGTGTTACACCCAATAATCCTTTCCAGATATCAGCCAGCAACTGTTCTGTTTCATTACGCGGTGCCACATATTCATCCGTTGATAATATTTCAGCGGATGGATCAGGCAATGCTTTTCTGTCTATTTTACCATTGGCAGTAAGTGGCAACGCATCCAATACGATCAACAAGGGCACCATATACTCTGGCAATTGTTGCTGCAGATAAGTAATGGCTGCTTCTCTGTCAAATTCTTTAGCCACTACATAACCTATCAGTTGTTTGTTTCCCTGCTTATCTGCCTTAGCTATTACTGCACACTGACTTACCTGATCAAATGATTGCAATACACTTTCTATCTCCCCTAATTCAATACGGTACCCACGGATTTTCACCTGTTCATCTGTACGTCCCAGATAGGCTATAGTACCATCCGGCAACCATTTACCCGCGTCTCCTGTTTTGTACATCCGTTCTCCGGCTCGGAAAGGATCCGCTACAAATCTTGCTGCCGTCAGATCAGGACGGTTAAGGTATCCACGGGATACGCCAATACCTGATACACAGATCTCTCCTGTTATACCGGCAGGGCATAACTGTCCCTGATCATTCAGTATATAAATGCGTAGATTCCGTACGGGTTTCCCAAGTGGCACGTTGTTATCACCGGGTGTTTGATACATAAAATGATGTGTGATATCATCAGACGCTTCAGTAGGACCATAAGCATTCACAACAGGTATCTTACCATAATCTTTATGGCTGAACCATTGTTCCAGCAGAGATCTACGTACAGCCTCACCCGTTACCAGCAGGTATTGCAGCCTTGTCAACGTTACACCTGTTTCCTCCTGCAATACAGCCGACAGATAAGAAGGCACTAACTCCAGTATGGTCACCGCATCTTCCTCTACCTGTTTTATCAGCCCGGATGGCTGTAACACCAGATCATCCGAATAAATAACAGTCCGGCCTCCGCATAGTAAGGCAGCAAACATCTGCCATACAGAAATATCAAATGTGTAGGATGCAGTAAAGGCTAACACCGTACCTGCGTCCATCTCCAGATCATCAATTTTTGCAAACAGGTGATTGAGCATGCCGCGATGCTCTACCAGCACACCTTTGGGCTTACCAGTGGAACCAGAGGTATAGATTACATAAGACAGATCTCCCGGAGCGGTGATATTTACCGGAGCAATAACCGGTTGATTCTCCAGTATATCCGGGTTATCCGGGTTGATCACAAGCGTCTTGCCGGCAATATCAACTGGCTTATTACAGATCATTACTCCGGCCGCCGCATCTTCGAGGATATAGTGAATGCGCTCATCGGGGTAGTTGGGGTCTATTGGGATATAGGCGCCGCCTGCCTTCCATATACCCAGGATGCTGACAAGCATATCCACGCCTTTATTCAGGCAGATAGCAACCAGGCTGTCTGTCGTAACACCCCTATCACGAAGATAATGGGAGAGCTGATTAGCCCGCTCGTCCAGTTCCCGGTAGGTCAATACATTATTTTCATGCACCACCGCTATTACCTCGGGGCTCTTCAATACCTGTTCTTCAAACAGCTGTACAAAATGTTTGTTTGCTCCATAGTTTACAACCGGTCCACTCATCCATTTCGACAACAGCTGTTCGTCCGGCTGTGTGAGGATAGGGAGTATGCTGATCTGCCGGTCCGGTGTTGCCGCCACTGACTTTAACAACTGCGCATAATGAGCTGCCATCTGCAGTATGGTGGCTTCTCTGAACAATGCCTTACTGTATTCTATTTCCAGTATAAAACCTTCAGCTGTTTCTATCACACCAAAAGTCAGATCGAATTTGGTAATCCTGTGTTCTATAAATTCAGCGGATACAGTAATATCTTTCAGGCGAACAGGCTCCAGTTCTCCAATATTCTGTAACTGAAACATTACATCAAATAGTGGGCTGCGGCTGAGGTCACGTTCTTCTACTACCAGTTCCACCACTTTTTCAAATGGAAGGTCCTGGTGTTCATATGCCGACAACAACATCGTTTTCACCTGTTGCAACAATGTGGTAAACGACAGGCTGCCATCTACCCTGCTGCGCAACGCCAGCGTATTTACAAAACAGCCAATCAGCTTGTCAAATTCATGAAGACCACGTCCTGCCACGGCACTGCCTATACAGATATCATCCTGGCCGGTATAGCGGTATAGGAGGACTTTGAGTACAGACAACATCGTCGTGAATAAGGTAACACCCTGCTGCTGACTATATCGCCGCATGGCATCGGCCACTTTAGCATCCACACTGTAATGCACCTTCCCTCCGGATTGATCCTGCATGGCAGGTCGCTGGTAATCCAGCGGAAGCTCCAGCGGCGTTATTCCACTCAGACGTTCCTTCCAGTAAGTCTGCTGACGTTCCAGCACCACACCACTAACATATGACCGCTGCCAGAGTGCATAATCAGCATATTGCAGTTCGAGGTCAGGTAATAACACCTCCCTCTCTTCAGCATAGGCTGTATACAATACAGACAACTCCTCCATAATAACAGGCATAGACCAGCCATCAGCAGCAATATGATGCAATACCAGCGCCATCACATACTCTCCCGCTGCCACCTGCAACCAACCTGCCCGCAGCATATGATCTGCTGACAAAACAAACGGATGTTCCAGGAAAGAAGTTACATCAACCGGCGCACTAATAGTATCCATCGCCCAGCTGTTTGCAGGCAATACTGACTGATAAGCTACGCCATCTTCTTCAACAATCACCGTCCGCAACACCTCATGGCGGTTGATGATAGTTTGCAGCGCACGCTCCATAGCAGAACGGCTTACGTTACCCTTCAGCTTCAACACCATTGGAATATGATAATGTACACTGCCTTCCAGATGATCAATAAACCACAAACGTTCCTGGCTATACGATAATGGAACACGTGCCGGCCGGGGCTGAGCAGAAAGTACCGGCAACGGAGTATTGTATTCTTCCTGTGCAATAAAAGCTGCAAGAGCAGCTACAGACGGATAACTGAACAGATCTTTTACAGAAAGGGCCGTCTGCAGTTGTTTTCGAATGACCGTTATTAATCTTATCGCCAGCAATGAATGCCCACCCAGTTCAAAGAAATTATCGTGTACACCTATACGTTGTATCTGCAACTGTTCCTGCCATATAGCAGCCAGCGTATGTTCCATCTCATTGCGCGGAGCTGTGTATGTATCCATTGAGGCACTTATTTCCGGCTCCGGCAGTTTTTTCCTATCCACCTTACCATTGGCTGTCAGCGGAAGTGTTTCCAGCGCTACCCATAACGCCGGCACCATATAATCGGGCAAATGTTGTTTTAAGTAATTCATTACCGGACCTTTATCAAAGCCCGCAGCTGATGGCACCACATACCCCACCAGCTGCCTGGTACCCGAACCATCCTGTTTGGTATGTACCACCACTTGTTTTACCAGACCGCTTTGCTGTAGTACCCGTTCTATTTCACCTAATTCTATGCGGTAGCCACGCACCTTCACCTGTTCATCTGCACGGCCCAGGTACAGGATATTGCCGTCAGGCAACCATTTAGCCGTATCGCCGCTGCGGTACATGGTTGCTCCAGGTTCATCTGTAAATGGGTCCCTGATAAACCTTGCAGCCGTTAATTCCGGGTTGTTCAGATAACCGGCTGTAACACCAGCACCACCGATGTACAGCTCTCCTTTAACACCAACAGGTACCGGATGGCCTTCATTATCCAGAATATAAACCCTCACATTGGCGAGTGGTTTACCTATGGGTAAAGTTCCTGTTGGGTAAGACCTGCTTCCCGTATATTGATAAATCAGTGCAGAGATGGTGGTTTCCGTAGGTCCGTAGATGTTATAGAAATCAACATAGCTACTCCATCGTTCAGCCAATTCACTACGGCATGCCTCTCCTCCGGATACAATCCTTTTTAATGCACTGTATTTGCCGGCTGTAATATTGGAGAGCAGCCCGGGTGTAACCTCCAGATGCGATATACGTTGTTCATGTAAGAGCTGTTCTAATAACGTCATATCAGCCAGTACCTCCTTATCTGCCAGCACCACCGTTACCCCATTCAACAGGGCAAAGAACAGCTGCTCCACAGAGGCATCGAAGCTATAATCCGAAGTCATCAATATTCTTTCTTCCGGTGTTATCTGATATGCTTTGCTCTGGCAGTGTATCAGGTTTACTACACCACGATGCCTGGCGATCACCCCTTTGGGTTTGCCGGTAGAACCGGAAGTATAAATCACATAAGCTGCCGCTGAGGACTGAACCTGTCTGCTAAGCGCAGTAACAGGGAAGGTATCTATCTTATTCCTGTCTCCATCCAGCAGGATAATAATCCCAGTATTATTCTCCACTGCTCCTTTGCTGGCATGGCTGCTTAATATGACCTGTACATCTGTATCTGTGAGTATATGACTGATCCTTTCCGATGGGTAGTCCGGGTCTATAGGCACATAAGCTGCACCTGCCTTCAGGATGCCCAGGATACCCACAATCATCTCCAGAGACCTTTCTATACATATACCTACATATGTTCCGTTGTTTACACCGATATGTTGCAGATAATGCGCCAGCTGATTGGAGCGTTGCTCCAGTTCGTTGTAGCTAAGCGTTTGTCCGCCTGCCACGACTGCAGTCACCAACGGATGAAGGACAGCTTGTTCAGCAAATAAAGTATCAATCGTTTTATCTTCCGGATATGCTTCAACGTTATCATTGAAGGTTTTCATCAAATCAAGTCCATCTTCCTTATCCAACAGTTTCAATGTGCCGATGCGTTCTTCCGGTGCTTGTATTACCGCCCGCAGCAATGCCTCATACTGCCCAATCAGTTGCACAACCGTTTCTTCACTAAACAGATCCGCGAAATACTGGATAGTCCCCAATAAGCCGTCCTGGCTTTCCTGCAGCGACAGCGTCAGATCTAACTGAGAAGTGGTACGTGACACCGGTACTTCTGACAACTGTACATCACCAAAACGAAGTGCTGGCAAATCAGGCATGTTCTGCCATACAAACATCACCTGGAACAAAGGATGACGGGTAAGATCACGGGTAGTCACCACAGCTTCCACTACTTTTTCAAAAGGAGCTTCCTGATGAGCATAGGCATCCAGCGTGGTTTGTTTCACCTGCTGCAAGAGTGTAACAAAGGAAGGATTATCCTTCAGATCACTCCGCAACACCAGCGTATTAATGAAGAAGCCTATCAGCCCTTCTACTTCCTGCTGGGTTCTTCCGGCCGTAGGACTTCCTACAGAGATATCTTCTTCACCAGTATAACGATACAACAACACCTTTAAGACCGTCAGTAACGTCATATACATGGTCACGCCCTGTTGTTGTGAAAATGCTTTCAGCTGCGCTGATAAATCACTATCCAGCTGGAAGTACTTATAGGCTCCCCGTTTGCCGGTAAAGGGCGTCCGGGGGTAGTCATAAGGCAATTGCAGTACATGCGTCTCCGTTAGCTTGTTTTTCCAGTACCCGAGTTTTTTATCCAATAAAGTGCCGGAGAGATGTTTGCGTTGCCAGATAGCATAATCAGCATATTGTATAGATAACTCTTCCAGTTGTGCAGGTCGCTTGTTTAAGAAGGCACTATACAGTTCCACCAACTCTTTTATAAGGATAGCCGAAGACCATCCATCAGAAGCAATATGGTGCAATGTAATGACCAGAACATGTGTTGTTTCTCCCAATACGATAAGCTGTGCCCTTAATTTATGGTCTGTTGACAGATCAAACGGTGTTTCAATAAACGACCGGATATGTTCCTCCAACAGATCCTGATTTAAATTAGCCAGCCCCTCCGTTATTTGTAACTGCCACAAACCCGCATCCAGTACATGTTGGTAGGCCGTACCTTCTTCTTCCGTGATAACGGTCCGTAGTACCTCATGACGGTCTACAATTGTTTGCAGAGCCATGGACAAAGCTATACGGTCAAGTGTTCCTTCCAGCTTAAAGGCTGCAGCAACGTGATAGTTGGTGCTTCCTTCCAGCTGATCGATGAACCATAAACGTTCCTGACTATACGAAAGCGGGATGCGACCCGGCCTTTCCTGGCGGGTTACCGCCGGCATCAATACATTACCGGCACGCTGATCTAACTGTGCTGATAACTGGCTGATAGTAGGATAGTCAAAAACATCAGCAATCGTTACTTCTACCGACAGCTGTTTACGCATCGCCGAGATGAGGCGGATAGCCAGCAGCGAATGCCCTCCCAATGCAAAGAAATCATCGTGTAGCCCTACCTGTGGTACCTCCAGCAACAACGACCAGATAGCGGCAAGCGCTGTCTCCAATTCAGTAACCGGCGCTGCATACGTGCTGGTAGCCACACCGGCTGTTTCCGGATCCGGTAAAGCACGACGGTCAATCTTTCCGTTGTTCAGCAGCGGGAATTGCTCCATCACCACCAGCTGTGCCGGTACCATATAGTCCGGTAACTGTGCTTTTAAATAAGATAACAAATCAGATTTATCAAATGCACGTGCAGCCGTAACGTAACCCACTAATGTTTTGGCCTCTCCTCTTACCACCACAACACCCTGTTCCACACTTTCATAGGCGTTCAGTGTACGTTCTATCTCCCCTAACTCTACCCGGTAACCACGGATCTTCACCTGATCATCTCCACGGCCAATGAACAAAATGTTGCCGTCCGGAGCATACTTCACGATATCACCCGTGCGGTACAACCTACCTCCTTCCAGGAAGGGATCATCGATAAACCGTTCTGCTGTGAGGGTTTCATTATGAAGGTAGCCCGCAGCCACCCCATCACCACCGATGTATAACTCTCCCGGAATACCTGCAGGACACAGTTCCATCGCAGGGCTCAGTACATAAACACGGGTATTGGAGAAAGGCTTCCCTATAGGAATATGCGGACCATAGACAGCATGATCATTCACCACATGCAGTAATTTTCCGATAGTCGTTTCCGTAGGACCATAGTGATTAACAATCGTACATCCTTTACCGGTAGCCTGTATACTATCTACCACAGCCGTTTCCAACGCCTCACCTCCAAATATCAACAGTTTTTCCGGTAACAGCAGCCTGTCCGGAGCCGATACCGCTTTCCAATAGGAAGGCACCACCTTGATACAATCTATCCGATGAGATTCGAAATAAGTATGCAGTTTTTCACTATCGTTGATAAAGGCCTTGGAAAAGAGATGTAGTTTTCCACCGCTGGCCAGTGAACCATATAACACGGTATTACCCAGATCGGTCGCGATACCGGTCAGCAAAGCAAAGGAATGGCAATCTGTTATGGGAACAGCCGCCTGCAAACCGGACAGGTAATCAGTCAGATTACGATGGGTGACCATTACACCTTTAGGCGCTCCTGTACTGCCGGAGGTATAGATCACATACAACAACTGCTCAGCTGATGGACGGGGAAGAGAAAGGATTGTTTCCACAGACAGTTCTTCATCCAGTGAAACCACCTGCGCCATGGTAGAGGGCAACAGGCCGCGACAGGTACTACTGCTGACTATCAGCGTAGCGGCGGTATCCTTCAAAATATAACTAATCCGTTCCTGCGGATAATCCTGTTCAATAGGAACATAAGCGCCGCCGGCCTTCAGGATACCCAGGATGCCTACTATCATATCGGCGGAGCGCTCTATGAACAGCGGCACTAACGTATTGGCACCTACGCCGTGGTGATGCAGATAAGCAGCTAACCGGTCAGAGCGTTGGTTCAGTTCCTGATAACTCAGTGTTTTTCCTTCAAACACCAGCGCAGTGGCTTGTGGCGTACGGGCTACCACAGCTGCAAAGTTATCCAGGATAGTTTGATCTGTCCCTGTTAATGTTAACTGATTATTGGCAGATAATAGCAGCTCCCGTTCTGTAGAGGTTAACAGCTCAATATTGTTAATATGCTCCACCTGATCATCTACTATCTGCAAAAGCACATGATTGAACTGTGCAGCGATCTGTTGCACATAAAACGTGTCCAACAGATCATTGTTATAACTAAATAGCAGTCGGGTGGTTGTTCCTGTATGAATGATGATGGTCAAAGGATAGTTGGTATGCGGATGGGCGGCCAGGTTGGTTATTTTCAGCTGCCAGTCTTTCAATGCCAATACACTGTTCAGGGGATAATTCTGAAACGTGATGGAAGTATCGAACAGATCTCCTGTAATGCCGGTACGCTGTTGAATATCCTTTAATCCTGTATATTGATATTTGCGGCTTTCCTGCTGACTTTCCTGCAGTTGCTGCAACCATGCAACGATACCATTCTCCCGCTCTACCGTCGTATATAGGGGTAGTGTATTGATAAACATACCAACCCGCTGTTCCACTCCCTGCAACTCTTCCGGCCTGCCGGCAACGGTGATGCCAAATGCGATATCCTTACGGCCTGTATAACGGTACAACAGGTAACTCCAAACGCCCTGCATCAACGTATTTTGTGTAATATGATGACGACGGGCATATAACGCAATCCTGTCAGACACCAACGTATCCAGCTGTAACAGATGTTCTTTATAGACGCCCACTCCCTTTGTACGGCCGGCTACCGCTCCAATGAAAGGCAACAGGCACCCCTCACTCATCGTACGCAGGTAATCACTCCAATACTGCAATGACTGGTCCTTATCCTGATAGTCGAGGTACCGGATAAAATCTCCGAACCTGTCTTCTACCGTGGCGGCTGGCTTTTCGCCCGTAATAGCCGTCTCATAATACTGCAGCAGCTCAGCAAGCAATATCGGCAAAGACCATCCATCCAACAGAATATGATGGAATGTCCATATTAAGCGGTAGTGATCATCTTCAAGCCGGATCAGACAGAAACGCGTCAATGGAGCCTGGTTAAAATCAAAGCCCAGCCGGCGATCGGCTTCTTCATATTGGGCTATCGCTTTCTGTTGCTCGCTTTCGTTCAGATGCCGGTAATCCAGTACTGTTACTGGCAATTGTACATCCCTGAGCACACACTGTACCGGAACGCTGAATTCATCGTAATAGAAAACGCTGCGCAGGATGGTGTGCTGTTGTACCAGATGCTGCAGACCCTGTAAGAGTATCGTTTCGTTGAACGCTCCCAGATCACAGGTCAATTGCTCAAGATAGACATCTGATTGCTGATTGTACAATGAATGAAACAGAATACCTTCCTGCAAACCAGTCAGGCGATACAAACCAGTCAACTGCTGGCGGCGTGACATACCACCGTAAGGAGCATCCAAAAATTTATCCAATGCTTCATGATCGATATACGCTCCCAGCCCATAGTCCGCAGGAGTAAATGAAACCGCCCGTTGAGAAGCACAGTGATCGATCAGCATCTGCAAATTGGATAAATAATCCGATGCCAGCTTTTCAATACCGGCGAGGCTATAATGCCTCGTGCTATAACGCCAGTTCACTACCAGCACACCTTCCTGGATATAGCTGTCGATTGCTATTTTTTCATGAACCCGGTGTTCCTCACTGGCAAAAAGACTCAGCGATTCCATAGGAGCACTCAGCCAGGCATTCCGGGCCACCAGGCTATCCAGTTGCCCGAGGTAGTTAAACAGGATATCCCAGGGAGTATTTCCCCGCAGGGAGGCCACCTGGTTGATATATTTCAATACGCCATATCCTATGCCCTTGTCGGTTATTTTACGTAACTGCTCCTTTACCTCTTTTATCAGCGACGCATTGTTATTCCTGGTCTTCACCTCCAGCAATACCGGGTACATACTGGTAAACCAGCCAACGGTACGGTTGATATCAATGCCGGTAGTAATGTCTTCCCTGCCATGTCCTTCCAGCCCCACCACTACACTATGGTTGTCATTCCATGCTGTGAGTGTTAAAGCAAGTGCGCTTAATAAAATATCATTGATCTCTGTATGATAAGCTTTAGGTGCCTCCTGGAGCAGGCTTTGCGTTTGTGCCGCATCCAGCTTTATTACCAGACTTGCTGTATCAGCCATGGTAACCGGACCCTCATAAACATTTTCTACGATTGAGGGAGTAAACCTTTCCGTGATTTTTTCCCAGTAGGATTGTTGGTTTAATAAACGGGGCAATTTACTGTAGTCATCCAATGCATGATACCACTGGCGATAGGAACTACCTTTATGTCCCAATACACTGGTCATTTCAGCATCATCAGCATTCAGCAGTAATACAGCATCTTCCAGTAAAATCCTCCAGGATACACCATCTACAGCAAGATGGTGCACAATCAGCAGCAAACGGTTCTCTTCTTCCTCATCGGGGGTGAACACCAGTACAGCCTTAAAGAGAATACCATTTCCGATATCCGTACTGCGCTGGAACTTTTCTCCCTCAACTGCAATGCTGGCAGACAAGAAAGCCGGGTCGGTACCCCGCAGATCCAGTATTTCCAATGCAGGCTCCTCACTTCCGTATGTCTGTTCCCAGGTACCTCTTTGGTATTGATAGCCGAAACGCAAGGCATCGTGATGACGCACCAGTTGAGTGATAACCCTGGATAGTTTATCCGCGCTGGCAGTCTTGCTTACTTTCAGTAACAGGCTCTGGTTGAAATGAGTTCCGGTGTTGTTTGTTGTTTCAAAATAAAACTGCTGTACAGGCAATAATCCGCTGTTGCCGGTCAGTATTCCCTGTTCGCCGACAGTCCTGGTATTTTCCTGTTTCAACAGAAAAGCTGAAAGCGCAGCAATTGTTTGACAAGCAAATAAATCGCGGGGTTGTAATTCGTAGCCGGAACGCCTTGCACGGCTTACAACCTGAATTGTAATGATAGAGTCACCACCCAGCTCAAAAAAGTTATCGTATATCCCTACCCGTGACACAAGCAGCAATTCCTGCCAGATATCCGCCAGTATTTGTTCCCGTTCATTGCGGGGAGCTACATAGTCCTCCGTCAGTAGTTCATGTACATCAACAGCGGGCAAAGCTTTTTTGTCCACCTTACCGTTTGTACTGAGCGGCAATTTATCGAGGGGTATCAAAAAGGCCGGCACCATATATCCCGGCAGTCTCGACTGCAGATAGGCCAGGATAATATTTTTGTCGAAATCTCCCCGGGGCACTACATAACCTATCAATCCCTGGTTATCAGCCCTGGGCACTACCACAGCCTGACTTACCAGTTCGCATTGCATCATTACACTTTCAATCTCACCTGTTTCGATACGGTAGCCACGGATCTTCACCTGGTCATCTTTTCTGCCCAGATATTCGATATTCCCGTCCGGCAGCCATCTTGCCTGGTCGCCGGTACGGTACATTCTTGCATGTGCAGTATGCGCAAACGGATCATTGATAAATTTCTGAGCCGTTAACTCAGGGCGGTTAAGATATCCGCGTGCCACCTGTACTCCGCCGATGTGTAGTTCTCCTGGCACTCCTATTGGCGCTATGTGGCCAGATGCATCCAGTATGTACAGAGATGTGTTGGCAACGGGTTTCCCGATAGGAACCATTTCAGGGCTGACATCATCTTCCGGCACTGGCCAGCAGGTTACATCAATGGCAGCCTCCGTAGGGCCGTACAGGTTATACAAGCCGGCGCGGATTTTTTTCTGTTTGAATGCCTGTACCTGCTGCGGCAACAAGGCTTCACCACTACAAAGCACACGTCGCAAACCAGGACAATCACCTGTTTTAATATTCTCCAGAAAAGCATGTAACATGGAAGGCACAAAGTGAATAGTGGTGATACCCTGTTGTGCAATAACTGCCTTCAGATAATCAGCATTCCTGTGTTCTTCCGGTAGGGCAAACACCAGCTTGGCACCGGTGATCAGCGGCCATAACAACTCCCATACAGATACATCGAAACAGAAAGTAGTTTTCTGTAGTACCGCATCAGTGCTATCCAGCTTAAAATAATCCTGTGTCCACAGCAATCTGTTTAACAGCCCTCCATGCTCATTCATTACACCTTTGGGCTGACCGGTAGTACCGGAAGTATAGATTACATATGCCAGGCTGGCCGGAGTAAGGGAAGTAGATGGTGCTGTATTGGGATAATCATCTATACTGCTGCGATCATCATCCAAAGTGATCACCTGTATGTTGCCTGTTGCGTGCAAACGTGAAGCTGTGGCTCTATCAGAGAGCAGCCAGCCAGCACCGGTATCTGAAAGCATAAAACGGATCCTGTCTTCCGGATAATCCGGATCGATAGGTACATATGCAGCTCCTGCCTTTAAGATTCCCAATATGCCTATTATCATTTCCACAGAACGTTCCAGACAAATCGGCACTAATGTTTCCTCTTTTACACCCAGGCTTTGCAGATAATGCGCCAGCTGATTGGAGCGCTCTTCCAATTGCTGGTAGCTGATAGCAATATCTTTAAATACCACCGCGGTGGCCTCAGGTGTACGCGATACCTGGGAAACAAACAGGTCCAGCCATGTTTGGTCCGGAGGATATGCTACCGCAGTAGCATTGAATGCAGACAACAATTCGTGTTCTTCTTCATCCGGCAGAATGCTGATCTGCCCCACAGGTGCATCCAGACTATCTTTAAACTGATGCAGAATATGCATAAGACGCTGCGCGATTAAAGGCATCTCTTCTGCAGAAAAGAACTGTGCCTGATAATCCATCCTCAGCTGTATCGGCTGTTGTTTACCATAATCCTTCCACATCAGCTCCAGCGGGAATGAAAGGTCCGGATTAGATAGCGTGGAGGTAGTCGCTTTTACACCTCCTTCCATTTGTATCTCAAAATCAAGCAGCGCATAGTTTACGATCACTTCAATCAGGTAATCGTTGATATGGCCGATCTGCATCATTTTTTTCAGATCGCTGACAAGATAGTTCTGATAACGATAATCTTCCCTTTGAGAAGAAGCGATCTGTTTCAACAGCTCTATCAAAGTAATATCCGGCTGATAAATCCCTTTAAAAGGAATAACACCCATAAAAATACCGGGGATGGTCCGTAATTGTTTCGTTCTTCTTTTATGTAACGGAACACCAAATATGATAGAAGTCTGCAATGTCGATTTAGCAAAATAGATCAATAATGCAGCTATTGTCAATTGCTGCAAACTCACGCCTGACCGCTTTTCCAATTCGTCCATCCAAGCTCTGTCTTCATTTGCGATATCCAGCAGATAAGTACCTCCCTCTTTCTGATGCGCAGTACCTTGTCTTTTCTTCAGCACGCTATCCGGTTTCTCACCGATTCTTGTTTTCCAGTAAGCACCCTCTCTGGCATAGTCTTCAGATTGATAATAGGCATGGGCCTTGATAGCTTCATCCCGATAGGAAGGGAAGCTGAATGTTACCTCCTCTCCTTTTACCAGTGCATTATACTTTTTGGCAACGTATTGGAAAACAGCGGCAAGGCCTATACCATCTATTAACAGATGATGATGTTTAAAATACCACCAATACTCTCCTTCATTTATGTTGATGAGATAATATTCATACAACAATGGATCTTTTCCCAGTCTGAAAGGGATATTCAGTCTGTCTTTTATCCATTGCTCCATTACAGCACTATTGTCCGGTATATCACTGGCATCCACTTCCTCCATAGGATATGACAGGTAGCTGTCATCAAAATACATATGTGGTATATCATCTGTGACACCAAACCTCATTCTGAGTGCATCAAATACAGCTGGCAATGAATAAACCGCAGCTGCAAATTTTTCTTTATCAAGAGAGCCTGTTATTTTCAGGTATCCGCCTGTGTTATAATGAGAGCTATCAGGATATATCAATTGATCCATGAAAATATCATGCTGCGCTGGGTGCAGCGAAATCGCCTTTTGGAACATATTGTTTTATATTTTGAGTATAGTATTGTATCCAGAAATAGTAAGTAAGGAACAAACAGGGCTCCGTGCCCGTTGGGCGGCAGATTCCCGGCAATCCGCACACGATTGCCTGAGTTGTTAGCGCTCTTGGGATATTATAAAATATCAGGGATATAGCTGTCGCTTGTGTGAGAACATTTTTGTTTCACACTATCAGGGTTCCCTGTGATGCTAATAAATATGTAAAAGCAAGTGCGTGATGTTTTGCAAACATATACACGAGCTTGAACCAGGTTATGCCTGGCCAGTACGAAAAGTAGTATTCAATTCATAAGCGTCAACGGATCTTTCCGCGACCAAATGCATATCTGAAAAAGAAGAGCTGACAGATGAACAACGAGCGATCATTTACTCTTTTAATATTTCAACCTCCTGCTGGTGTAGTTAATCAATATTGCTTCCCTTTTAATGGTATGGCAGCTATAAAGGAATTGCGCTGGCTATACTGCATAAAAAATTCAGTATTAAAATGTCGGGTTTGATAATAAAATGTTTACTGGGTAATCTGTTACTTTTTTAGGTTTCCTGGTTATTGAGTTGGTGTTTGTGGTTTTTTTCTATATGGCAAAATGAGAAAATAAATTTATGAATAAAAACTAAAATTGAAAACTTTTTTTTAAATTCTGGTTGGCAACAACACATTCATGCTATATAAATTGTTGTGCTGTTCAAAATGATACACTTCAAACAGCACAACAATATCAGGCAACTACGTTTGGACATTCATTGTTTACGGCAACAGAAAAGCAGGTGCCATGGTAGTACCATTACCAATACCAGTAGGTGTTTCCACCAGCTTACGGGCCATCAGAGACAGTGCAAACATAGTACCTACAGCTTCCTGCAAATACGCTGGCTCACCATTGAACGTACGATGCAGTCCCTTTAACATAGCCTGATAAGACTGTGCAAACTGTACAGACAATATCTGAGCACGGGAGTTCTCAGGATAGTTCACTGGTTGCGGATCATCTTCTATCGGCCATACACCTTTGGGATCAAAAGGTATTTTAGCTCCTGTATATGCAAAGGTGCCGTCTTTTTTACGTTCCAGATGATGTCCGTTTACTATTTCAGCGAACTTGTAATAATGCGCCAGCTCACCATCTCCATCCTGTGGATCGTTGGCAGACATACCTTCTCCCTGATCTTTGATCTGTTCCAGTGCGTTCAGCGCATCCTGCAAATTTTTAATAGCGAACAACTTTCCTTGTCCGTTCCATTCCTTAACCTGTTTATCTTCATTACCGAAAGTAATTTTTCCAGCCTTACTCAAATCGGTCAGTCCACGCTTGATCTCATCATAAAACCAGCCAATGGTATATGGATTGGAACCTTCCGGCCATTGCTGATTAAGCGCCTTCATTTTTGTCTGAATCACTTCTTCCGGTTCTTCAATCGTCATAAAGGTATCACGGATGTGCTCTATGGAGCAGCGACGCAAGTGAACGGTAAGGCCTGCACGCAGACCACCTGGCAACGAAGCAGGATAACGCGGTACAAACGCGGGATGCACCATATCAGGGCTACCACCGATAGCAATCAACAGATTCGATACCAGCGCCATATGCAGCATCTCTTCCATTACAACGCCTCTGATCAATTCAGCCACTTCAATATTATGCCCCTGTTTTATACTATATAAAGCGCACAGATATGGAGGAATGGTAGCATGCTCCAGTTCCAGGGCTGT
This sequence comes from Chitinophaga flava, assembly GCF_003308995.1. Classification (NCBI taxonomy): domain Bacteria; kingdom Pseudomonadati; phylum Bacteroidota; class Chitinophagia; order Chitinophagales; family Chitinophagaceae; genus Chitinophaga; species Chitinophaga flava. Next base: position 480,404 of record NZ_QFFJ01000001.1, read on the forward strand.
TTGTAATGCCTGCTTCAGATGCTCAATACTGTCCAGTTTCATATACACCGGATTATCCAGCCACTTACGGAGCATTTCCAGCTTCGCAGCGGAAAGATCCCGGGTAACAGGCATATAATTAGGACTGGAGATAGGTAGTCTGAAAACATTTTTCAACGCATGCAGCCGCTGCATAACACTGGCATAGTTAGACAGGTCTACAATAGATTTCATCACCGGATACAGATTGGCATACTGCTGGAAAATAGGCTGTACATGCTCCATCCAGGTAGGCTGGTCAGGTACCTTATACCCGGAATATACTTTTATCATAACCATATTGTTACTACGTATATTCCCTAATGAGTAGCCGATATAATACACCTGCCCATCAATAAATCCTCTGGGTGTTCCCGGATCACTGGCTGTGACAGGTATTTCTGCTACACCGGCTGCATTGGTAGTAACAGTATCCGGGAAACTTATTGCAGACGGAGCACCTGGCTTAGTCCTCCGCCCCGGAACATTAAACAGCCGGATAACCTGGTTGGATAACGGTTTTCCCAAAGCACTTGCATATAACCTGACCGTTTGTTTTTCTCCGGGGTTAAAGCGGAATGTAAATGCATCTGCATTCACGAATATACCTCCCTCGTTTTCCTGCAGTAATGTTCTGCCGGATGCAGTATGAAAAATGGCGAGTGGGTTATTCTCAATTAATGCAGCTTTATCCGGCGTAAAAGGTATAGATACCACACCTGCCGTAGCAGCATACCAGTTGGTTTCTGCATAGTTGATCTCACCCAGTAATACCGGTGCTCCGGTAGCTGGTAACACAGCCAGGTAAATCTGATCAACATTGGCAGTGACACCTTTCTCCATAGGCAGACTATTTCCCAGATCAACATGCACCACGCCATTGTCTACTTTGCAGTAAGCAGTGTTAAGGCCAATACGCGCAGCAGGGTTGGGAAACAGCGTGCGGTTATTTACAAAATGTAGTGGTTCCGCAGGAAGATATCTGCCAATGGTTCCTGTAATACGGCCAAAAAGAAAGGTAGTAGAACTGGGATTAAAATCGAAAGCATCCAGATTGAATTTAATGCTCAGTTTCTCCGGGGCCTGTCCGGACGGCAAACCTGCCGCCAGTTCATTCAGGTAACGGGATTTTATGGCATTGTTCCATTTGCCAATATTCAGCACACTCTGATAAAACGCACTGCCTCCAAGATCGCCGAAAATGGCGTCCTGTGCACGAAACCAATAGTCACTAAAAGCAGACACTTCATACTCGCCTTGAAAAACAGCATTATCACCATTGCCCACTATCACCTGAAATCCCCACAGTTCAGTTGTTTTTTCATCGGTATCAAGGTCCACCATTTTACCATCCACCCGGCTGTCTACTCCGCTCAAAGGCATGCCGATAATGGGGTCCAGCGTAGCATCATCACAAGTGGTGCCATCCAGGTAAGTAACACGTTGAACAGTACAGTTATAAAGCCGCCAGCTGCCGGTTCCGTTGGGACTGGGGCCACCGTTACCTATCGGATAGGCAGGCAGCTGATAACTCGTCTGGAAATCATCATTATCATAATAGTTTCGGGGGTTATTAACTGTCGGGATGTCGGACTGGAATTTTCCTGAAAAATGAAGTCGGGGAAATTGTAAATAGCTCATAGATAGTATTTAATTAAAAGTATTCGATGAGTGACATGCTGATCTGTCACACGTTTAAAAAACGGTTTACACAATGAATGGGCATTCAGGTTTATTAACCTGTCACGAGTTAGTTTTAAGAGGGGGTGGTATGCACGGTTACAATGTTGCTGCTCAGCAACAAACATTCATTACCTGTCATAAGACCGCTGCCTGTCAGACAGGGAACTTATGCAATCAGCCAAACATAAAAAGAGGCAAATGAGTGTCAGAGACACTTTAAGAAGGAGAACAATAGTGCTTATTAACTAAAAAATGCTTCCAGATGCCAATCGATAAAATAACTAATGGTTTTTTCATTTCTTATTCCTTTCGTTTCTTTAATTAAACTGGTTTCCCAATTACAACGGCATAGTGTATTACCATGATTGAGTGTGACTTTAAATAGCTATCAGATACACGCACTTGTATCTAAGGTTTCCATATCGCAGTAAAACTACAATGTCATTATGCAGCAGATTTGCAGTCACGTTAAAAACTATCAGTACAAGAAAAAAAACTGCAATAAAATCTCATTAACGCATAAAAAAACCTCCACCTTCCGCCGGGAAGATGAAGGTTTTTTTAAATGTTTTCTTGTAATTAGAAATTAGTATTGATGATAAGTGTATTTCTATCCGCGGTGGCAAAATCCATGGGAAGAATTCCTACCCTGCCATGGGTATTGCTGGTGAAGTAGCTGTTCACCTGCGGGTTGATGGTGTTGGAAACACTGGTGATACTTGGAATACCAAATATCAGTGGTTTGTAACCGCTGGTGAAATTGATGTACAAGGTAGATGGGTTACTTGACCTGGCTTCTGTAAACAGATTGCTGATGTTGGTCCATTTAACATTGTTATCCGGCACCTGGTACTGATCCTGCACCCGGAGATTGGCGTTCGCGTTGTTGATGGAGAAAGTGGTATTATCGGCCCAGTTCGTAGCATCAATGCCTTTAGGTGTGCCAGAAGCACCAAATCTTCTGAGGAGCACAATTTTACCTCTTACCTGTCCGAGGTTGGGAACACTGGCGGCCAGATACCATTTTGATGGTTGCAATTGTGTATAGCTGTCAAATGTTTGCTCGAATGATCTGGTATTGTTGCTGGGATCGTATTCTTCCTTCACGCTCATTACGATGGTTTCGCCGGGATTGTTGGCCAGGAAGGCGTAGCAGGCGTTCAGCACATCTGTGAAGTTCATGTTTTGATAGATACTTCCATGATGGATGGCAAATGCATTATCAATATGACGGCATCTGATATCCAGAAATCTTGTGCCGGCATCCAGTTGCTGGGCAATGGTAAGGTCCTGGCATTTGGCGGTACCGCCAATAGGCTCAAAACGCGCACCGCTGTCGTGTGTTCCGGGAATAGAGAGAGCTGTCAGATTGGTGTTGTCGGGGAGGTTGCTCATCCAGCCATTCAGCGCAACAGCAAGGGTACCGATACCTGCATTGCTGGTGGACAGAGCGTGAATAGAGGGATTAGTGCTGTCAAGCATTTCTTTCTTACAGCCAAAGATAGCACAGGTGGCAAGTGCCAGGAAAAGGGTCTTTTTCTTCATAGTAATAGTTTGTCTAAGGTGAACAAATCGTCCCGGATTTTAGCTATCCGGGGATGTGAATTAATGATTTGGTAACAATAACAGCCGGGGCTTTTACAGGGAGGTGCCGCCCTGCGCTGCATGGTGGGCCGCAAAAGCTTCCTGTGTATAGGGAGGTTCCATTTTAAAACGATATACATGAACAACCTGCTCATGCTCCGATGACAGATCGTATAAGGTCATTGTATAGGCACCGTGTTCATCGGCCCAGTCGTATCGCAATACTTGTTGAAGTAATATTTCAACTTCCGGTATGGAGCTGCAAACAGCGGTATAGAGCAGGGCCTCCTGGGGGCCTCTGAAGTCAATTCTGTATTTCATGTTCGCATATTGGGAATTCAAAAAATGTACAATATCTCCGCAGGGATCATTATTCTAATATAAGCATTCTTTTCTTTATGGCACACACAGCCTGTTCATTTTATTCACTTTTTAAAAATCTGACTATTTCATTCAATTGATATCCGTTCTTCATCACATCCGAATTCTTGCTAACTTACGGCCTCAACCTATAAGACACACCTCTAAACCCCATTTCAAGATGGAAGCCCGTCCCATTGCTGTCCCACACTATTTCCACAGCCTCAACATCCTCCGGTGTATTGCGGCTATTGCTGTTGTATTGTTTCATTGGCAAAAGTTTTTCTACCCCGATGACGTATTTGTCCCCGGCGGAGAGAAAGACACCGCATTGCCCTTATATTCCTACCTTTCTTTTTTTTATACCTATAGTTCGTTATCTATAGATATTTTCTTCCAGCTTTCCGGCTTTATTTTCTTCTGGTTATATTCAACCAAAATAGCAGACGGAGAAACTGATTTTAAAAAATTCGCTGTCTATCGCTTATCAAGGCTCTACCCTCTTCATCTGGTTGCACTGATTGCAGTAGTAATTTTACAACTACTGATGCTGCAATTTATGGGACACTATTTTGTCATTCAGCACAACGACGCCTACCATTTTTTTCTCCATCTGTTCTTCGTACAGAACTGGGGCTTCGAAGCAGGCACCTCCCACAATGCGCCTTCCTGGTCTACATCAGTGGAAATCCTCATGTACCTGCTCTTTTTCCTCATCTGCAGACTGAAATGGCACACCAATAAAGCCATCCTGTTACTTCTAATACTGGCAGGTGCCGCTTTACAGCACCTCGGACTGCTGATCGGGAAAGGAATCTTTTCATTTTTCTTCGGTGGCATCCTATACTATATATTTATTTATATCCTTCAAAAAAACAAAACAAAAAAATACCTTAAAATAATAGGATCACTAACTATAATATTATGGATACCGGTAATCACATCCTATCATTACCCCATCCAGGAACAGACATGGGACTATGCTAACGGATTGTTCCGTCCCAATATCAGCCCCAAACAATCTGCTGCCCAATACGAAATAGTCAGAAATCTTCTCTTCAGGATTACGGTAGTCCCCTGCACTATTCTTTTTGTTTTATTACTGGAAACCGTCAGAGGGCAGTTTCACCACTGGTGGGCTGTAGTTGGCAACTGCAGTTATGCTTTTTATCTATTACATTTCCCCTTACAAATTGCCGCAGTATTGATCCTGCAACAATTCGAACTCGACCGGAATCTGCTCCTTTCTCCATGGGCGATGCTTCTTTTTCTGAGTGTACTGAGTGTACTAAGCCTGGCTGCCTACTATTATTTTGAACGGCCGGCCCAGGACAAAATCAGGCAAACTGCCGTTCCCGAAAAAAGCGTAACGACATCCTGACCAATATTTGATCTATAAAAAGTGTAAATAAAAGGATGCAGGTATCAATACAATGGTACCTGCATCTTTTTATTTATGGCACACATTGCTTATTCATTTTGTTCATCATTCAAAATATGGGTTATTCTGTTCATTCAAATTCAGACTCATCTTCAAGTCCAAATTCTTGTTAACTTCCAGCTATCGGAAACGCACATTGGTAACCCCCCTTTAATCATATTTTATGATGGAAACCCGTAACCAAGTTACACCAGCCTATTTTCACAGTCTGGATGCTTTCAGGGGCATTGCGGCTATCATTGTGATATTGTTTCACTGGCAGGTATTCTTCTACCCCGGTGACGTATTCGTACCGGAAGGCGACCTGAATCCTCAACTTCCACTCTACCCATATCTATCGCTGTTTTATACACATGGTATGCTTTCAGTAGATATCTTCTTCCAACTATCGGGTTTTATCTTCTTCTGGTTATACTCCAATGCTATCGCCAGCGGGAAAATCAATTTTAAAAAATTTTCCATCTACCGCATATCAAGGCTGTACCCGCTCCATCTGGTAACACTGATAGCCGTGGCTATATTACAGGCAATCATGTACAGACGGATGGGACACTACTTTTTCATACAATACAACGACATCTATCACTTCTGTCTCAACCTGCTCTTTATGCAAAACTGGGGCGTGGAAGTAGGCCCCTCTTTCAATGCACCTTCCTGGTCCGTATCCGTGGAAATATTCCTGTACCTGCTCTTCTTCCTTATCTGTAAACTGAAATGGCACACCAACAAAATGCTCCTGCTACTGCTGATACCTGCAGGCGCGGTGATGCAACACTATGACATCCTGATCGGAAAAGGGGTCTTCTCCTTTTTCCTGGGATCTCTTTTGTACTATACCTACTCTTATATCCTGCAACAAAATAAGGCCAGACAATATTTTAAAATAATAGGAATCCTTACCATTATTCTTTGGACACTCACAGTCATATTCTATTATTACCCTTTCTTTGAGCAAATATGTAACTACGGCATCATCCGGCTCAACCCGAATATTAGCCCGGATAAAGCTGCCGACATATATGGAGTGATCAGAAATCTTCTGTTCAGGGTTACCGTAGCCCCTTGTACTATCCTGTCATTGGTATTACTGGAAACCGTCAGGGGACAGCTACACCGCCGCTGGGCTTTATTGGGCAACTGCAGCTATGCGATCTATCTGTTGCATTTCCCTTTGCAGATCGTCACAGTGCTGCTCATGCAGCAGTTTCATCTTGACCGACACCTGCTGCTCTCACCCTGGGCTATGATCCTGTTTGTGAGCATGGTGTTCCTGTTGAGCATGGCCGTTTTCTATTATTTTGAACAACCCGCCCAGGACAAAATCAGACAAGCCACCCTTTCCCGGAAAAGCGTCCTGGCATCCTGAAAAAAACATTTGCGCCACTGTGAAAAGCACCGGCCGGCGCTGCTATATAAGACACAATTGAATTTGTTGTTATCATCTAAAAGTATCAGGTGTATGCAGTCATTCCGAATTATCCTGCTGGTCCTGTCCGTTTATCTGGCGGGATGCACCGGCAGCAGGAAAATTACTTATTTCAACGACATTGCTGCCAAAACCGGCACTGACTCTCTTGAAAAATGCCCTCAGCTGAGGATACAGCCAGGAGACGTATTACAGATCAACGTCAGTACGCCGGACAAGGACGTCAGCCAACTCTTTAACCCTAATCTGGTCAGCCCTCCGAATCCATCGGGAACTGGCATAGATCAGGGATATCTGGTAGACAGCACCGGCTATATCAGTCTTCCCATCATCGGAAAACTGTATGTCAGGGACAAAACCACCAAGGTCATTAATGAAGAAGTAACCGCTGAACTGTCCAAAACACTCAGAAATGTGTATGTCTCTACCCGTATGGTCAACTTCAAAGTCTCGGTACTGGGAGATGTAGCCCACCCCGGCACCTTCAGGATCGGCGCTGAAAGAGCCTCCATCCTCGATGCCCTCAGCATGGCCGGAGACATGAACCCCTCCGCCATCCGGAAAGATGTAATGGTCATCCGTGAAACAGATGGCGTGAAGTATTACACCACACTGGACCTCAACAGCAGCAAAACATTGAGATCACCTTATTATTATCTGGCCAATAATGATGTGATATATATCAAACCCGGCCCGGGTAAGGAGCTTGGCAACTCGCGCATTCTTCCTTTACTACCGGTTATACTCAGCGTTATTTCACTGGCCACCACCATTGTATTACTCAGTAAATGAAAACACCATGGCAAAGCTCAAAGTAATACACAACAAACCGGCCGCTCTCGACATGAGCGACCTGTTCAGGAAAATGCTTTTTCACTGGCCTTTATACCTGCTGGCCATCCTGTTGGCTATGGGTGCCGGATATACTTTTATCCGGTATATACCCGCCTCCTATATGTCCTCGGCACGCCTGTACCTGAAGGATGAAAAGAAAAATGGCGGCGGAGAGGAAGCTGATATCCTGAAGTCACTCTCCCTGCTCGGCAGCGGTAAAAACATGGAAAACGAAATGGAGCTGCTGCATTCTCCCATCCTACTACAAAGGGTCATCAGCAGCAATCATTTTAATATCCGGTATTTCACCAAACAGCATCTGCAGAGCAAGGAATGGTATCCCCAGGCCCCCATCATGATCAAAGTACTGAGTGACAGTTCACGCACCGGTAATTATACCTTTGATATCACCCCCTATCAGCAACACTACTACGTGACTGCATATATCGGCAAAACCAAACAAGCAGTACATTTCCTTGTCGCGCCCAACAGGCCCTTTAAAGCAGGAAAAGACACCTTCGCCCTGGTTCCCAACAAACGTATTCCGCTTGCTACATCAGCCCCCTACCACATCCGGGTAGACTCCGCGATAGAAATGTCCTACAAGTCGGTAGCCGATATCACCACCGCCCTGGTAAACCGCGACGCCACCGTGATTATGATCACCTACAAGGACCCTGTAGCCCGGCGAAGCGCGGATTTTCTCAACGCCTTGCTGGAAGAATACAACGATTATACCCTCAGCGATAAAAACAAAGCCGGCGTTAAAACCATCAACTTCCTGAATGCCCGGCTGGACTCCCTGAAAGATGAACTCAGCCTGCTGGAACAAGAGGAAGAACGGTTTAAGGTAGAACGCGGTATCACCGATATCGATGCCAGCTCCAAACTGGCCCTGGAACAGGTAAAAGAAGCGGATATCAAACTCAGTGAAGCCAATCTGCAATTGTCGGTGATGGACGAAGTGGAACGATATATCAACAACCCCGAAAATCAAGCCCCCTTTGCCCCGGTGACCGGCACGGTAGACCAAACCCTTACCGGTATGATCAACCGCTATGAAGAAGCTCTTCAGGCACAGCGCAAACTGACACTCTCCCTGCAACCATCCAGCTTCCTGATGGAAAACCTGGATGCTCAGGTGAAAGCTGCCAGAAACACTATCCGCAGCTATATCAGCGGGTACCGCCGCAATGCCGACGTAGCACAGCAAGCCACCCAGGAAAAAGTAAACAGCATACAGGGCCAGATCGCCAATATCCCCTCCTACGCCCGGGAATATATCAATATCAAAAGACAACAAAGCGTGAAGGAAAACCTTTACCTCTATCTACTGAAGAAAAAGGAGGAAACTGCCGTCACCAACGCCAGCAACGTGATCGACAACAAAGTCATCTCACCGGCTTTTGTACCGGAGAAACCGGTTTTCCCCAAAAGGTCAACGGTGTATATCGTTGTTGTGGTACTAACACTGATAGCCGTGAGTACTTATGTATACATCAAATATTTCCTCAATCCACGGATAATCAGCCGGAAAGAAATCGAGCAGATATTCAACCTGCCTGTCAGTGCTGAAATCTTCCAGCAAACAGAAGGCATACGCGACTTCTCCCTCAGCAGCCACTCTGTACTCACAGAACAGGTTTTTAACCTCCGCACCAACCTGCGCTTCCTGCTGGCAGACCACAAAGGACCTGCCACTGTGATGATCACTTCCAGTATTTCCGGAGAAGGCAAAACATTTATTTCGGCCCATCTGGCCAATTCACTGACGGTGAATAATAAAAAGGTCGTCATCCTGGAAATGGACCTGCGTAAACCCAAACTGTCCACCTTCCTGGGACTGGACCATGAAACCGGCATCACCAATTATATTGTGGGCAACAAATCAATGGAAGAAATCATCCGGGTAGTACCGGACACCAATAACCTCTTCCTTGTTTCTTCCGGCCCTATTCCACCCAACCCGATAGAGCTGATAGAAAGCCCGCGTATGATGGCTTTGCTTGCAGAACTCAAAAACAGGTTCGATTATATCATCATCGATACTTCACCGGTAGGGATTGTTTCAGATGCCAAAAGCATTGCACAATACGTAGACTGTACACTGTTTGCCATCCGTTACAACTTCACCCAGAAAGTGAAGCTGATAGCGGTAGAAGAAAATATCAAAGAAACTATTTTCAAGAAGAAGGGAATCATTTTTAATGGTATTGTTCAGGATACCTTCTACCCTTACTACTACTATGGCAAATATGCCTACAACGAGAAGAAGCGTCGCAAGGGTAACTGGACCTCCATTTTCAAAAAAACAGCGAAAAGAATTGCGTAAAGTATTTGAAAATAGCAGCTGGCTGCTGATGGATAAAATCAGCAAGCTCTTTCCGGGTATACTGGTGCTGGCCCTGTTGGCCAGGCACCTGGGTCCCCGCATATTCGGCATATGGAACTACACCATTGCCTTCAGCGCTATTATGGGCAGTGTCGCGATATTGGGGATGGACAAACTGGCAATAAAGGAACTAATGGCCAGTGAAACAGAGCAGGGCCGTATTGTAAGCACTATTGCTCTTATGCGGCTGATAGCCGCCCTGGCCTGCATGTTTCTCAGCATCCTCCTCGTTCATCTGCTGGACCCCGATCCGGTGTATCTGCTCTGCATCATCTTTTCATCCTTTACGATGCTGTTTCAGTCATTTGATGTGATGGATGCTTTTTATCAGGTAAACAACAGTCTGAAGACCGTGATCGTACCTAAGGTAACTGTGTTCCTGCTTTTTTGTGCCCTCAAATGCCTGGCTATTTTTTATGGTGCATCGCTGCTCACTTTCCTCTGGCTCTCCTTATTGGAGCTGGCCGTTACCTACGCCTGGATACTGGGCCGGTATAGTCTGCAGTTTGCGCCGTTGTCACTCAAACAGGTGAACTTCCGTATGGCCCGGCGGTTGCTGGGGGAAAGCTGGGTACTCATCATGGCCAACCTCCTCGTAGTACTGTTTATGAAGGTTGATAATATACTGCTCAACATACTGAGTACGCCGGAAGAATTGGGTAACTATGTAGTGGCTGTGCGTATTTCTGAACTATGGAACGCTCTCCCTACCGTAGTGTCCACGGCTATGCTTCCCATGCTGTTCAGGAAAAAACAGGAAGATGAGCAGGCTTATCTGCAAACACTGGGTAGATGGCTGCGGGCCTCCTGTCTTATCAGCCTCCTGCTGGCGGCGGCGATCAGCCTGTCGGCCGGAATACTCATTCCCTTACTCTACGGTACCGCCTACACCACCGCAGCCGCTATTCTCCGGATCCATATCTGGTCTGCCATTCCGGTGTTCCTGATGATGGCGATGGTACAATACTTTTTTATAGAAGGGAAATACAAATTGTATCTGTATGGCAATATGGTTAGCCTCGCCCTGAACATCGCCATCAATTTTCTGCTAATACCTCATATGGGCGGCAAAGGTGCTGCCATTGCCACAGTGGTGGCCTATTTCGGGGTCTACATCATGATGGCGGTACTGGACGGCAGCGGAAAGGCATGGTTACTGACCCGCGAAATGATACACCCCGCCAGGATATACGCTGACATAATAGATTTCAGCCATGCCCTGCGCAAGTCATGGAACAGCTATTTGTTTACCAATTCACATAAATCAATCACCAATGAATAATGTGAAAAATATTGCCGGAAAAATCGTCTCCGCACTCTTCCCCCGCATCCGCTACAGTGTGATGGCCTACAGCTCGGAAGGGGAAGACCTTATCCTCAAACGTATTTTCGAAAAAAAGAAAAAAGGTGTTTATGTAGATATTGGCGCCCATCACCCCTTCCGTTTTTCCAACACTTACCTGTTTTACAAAAGAAACTGGCGGGGAATCAATATTGATCCGCTTCCCGGCACACAGGCATTGTTCAACAAATACCGGCCTAAAGACATCAATCTGGAGATGGGTGTTTCCGGTGTTCTGCAAGAGCTTACCTACGCAATCTTTAACGAACCGGCACTGAATACCTTTTCTGCAGAAAAAGTGCTGGAATACACCCAGGAGCCCTGCTACCAGGTCATTGATCGGAAAAAGGTGGAAACCCGTCCGCTGGCCGATATACTGGACCACTACCTGGACCCCGGCACTCCCATCGATTTTATTACCATCGATGCAGAAGGAATGGACCTGGAAGTACTCCGCTCCAATAACTGGGATAAATACCGGCCATCCTATGTACTGGTAGAATCACAGCCATTTGAGCTGGAAAAGGAAGGCGACAGCGAATTACTCTGCCTGATGCGGGAAATGGGTTACAGCATTTTTGCCAAAACCTATTACACTTATTTCTTCCGGAACAACCGGTTAAAAGGCAATGAATGGTTATGATGAACACACCGGTTTTACTATTGATATTCAACCGGCCCGACAAGGTGCGGACGCTGATGCCCTATCTGCGACAGCAAAGGCCGGCACACCTGTTTGTGGCGGCAGACGGACCACGGCCCGACAGGCCAGCCGAAGCCCTCTTCTGTGAAGAAACCCGACAGGCCGTACTCTCAGCCATCGACTGGCCCTGTGAAGTAAAAACTCTCTTCCGCCACTACAATCTTGGCTGCGGAAAAGCTGTCAGCAGTGCTGTCTCCTGGTTCTTTGAACAAACAGAAGAAGGTATCATCCTGGAAGATGACTGCCTTCCGGACCCTACTTTTTTTTCCTTCTGTACTGCGATGTTACAGCGTTACCGCCATGATCCGGCCGTGATGCACATCAACGGCAGCAACTTCCAGTTTGGTAAACACCGGGGACATGCCTCCTACTATTACTCCCGCTTTGCGCATATATGGGGATGGGCTTCCTGGAAAAGAGCATGGAAACAGTACGACTTTACCATGGAACGTTATCAGGGTCTTTCTACTGAAGGCTTAAGCACTACCCTGAAGCATGATATGAAAGCGATACTACGGCAACAGCTCGACACCTGGGACGTACAGTGGTTTCTGTCCGTATGGTTCAACAAAGGCTGGACCATCACCCCCAACCTGAGCCTGGTACGAAACACCGGTTATGGTACCGCCTCTACGCATACCATGCGGGAACCGGGATGGTTTAAAAAAATTGTATACGGCCAACTACCCATTATCACTCATCCGGAACAACGTATACTGGATGAAGCAGCAGACCACTACGCTGCATCAGTGATGTTTTCGCCCAGTCGCCTGTATACAACTGTCCGGAAAGTGATCAAAGGCAATCCAGCATTATTCAGGTTATACCAGCAGTTAATGCTTAAAAAGTGAAATGAAAAAATAAGACCATGGAACCCATCTACATGGACGTTCGAAGCCACTATCTTTTTGTGGAAATTTTCAGGGAAAGCATGCCCCTGGTGATAGCTACAGTGCTGTTGACTGCCTATTACCGGAAGCGCATCAACATCCTTGAGATGCTGTTGTATGCCTTTGCTACCGAGGCATACACCGTGATGACCATTGGCCCTACCTTTAATGCATCCTTTTTTATTGCCCTCTTTATCTCCATCGACCAGTGTTATCAGGTATTGTCCGGCCGTCAGCCTATCCGGCAGGAATACCTGTTCGTACTGGTGTTCCCGCTTATCTCCCAGATACTGGTGATGATGGTGACGCAGTTGTATGAAGATCCCTTCTCCATTCAGGGTAGCACCACCAGCTATTATCTCCGGCCGCTTTATTTCTATCTCAAAAACTATATCCCGCTGCTGGCTATCGGTGCCAGGATCTTACGGGAAAGAGACACGATCTCTTTTGAACAGATGCTGGCCACCATGAAAAAAATTGCATTGTTTGCCTGCGCTTTGGGTGTTGTACAACTGTTTGTACAGCTGGTGTTAAAAAACGACATACTGAGCGAACTACTCGGGTTACAACAAAGATATATGCTGGAAGACATCAACGGCCTCCTCGGAGTAAGGGTACAGGCACTGTTTGGTGAACCTAAGGTTTTCTGCGCCTTCCTGTCACTGACTATTCCGGTTTTTCTGCGTGACCGCGAATACAAATCTGCGTTCCTGGTTTTTCTGATGGCAGCGCAGACTTCATCGCAAACCTTCTGGATTAATTTGTTCGCTGCCTTCATCGTATTTGTATTGCTGAAGCCCATTTATCGTGTGCGTTTCAAGATACTGGCCAGCCTGAGCCTGATCGTTGGCTTGTTTCTGCTCATTGCCAGCGCTAAAGACTTTTTAATGAAATATTATCTGGAGAACCGTGATCAGCCTGTTGCCCGCATGTTACTGGAACGCTCGGTCAGCAGATACGATACCCAATACTGGCAGGAAGACAACCAGGTGCTGGGCATTCCGCTTCAGCGGGACATGGAACTACCGATCGTGGATTTTCTGAAAGACCACCCTTATCTCTTATTGACGGGGTATGGCCCTGGTAACAGTTCCTTTATCCCTTCCCAGTATTTTTCAGGGCAGCTGCGATATATGAATGCCATGGAAGGTGTGGGTGGACATAACCTGAATATGCGTTGGTTTTACATTCTGGCAGAATTTGGCATATTCGGCCTGATATTTTTCTTTTTACTGCTGACACGGGTTGAAAGAGAGATACCGCTATTCCAGCGCAATTATCTGGTATATATATCCGTATGCTTTTTTTTCAGCCAGATAGATTTGTTTTTGCTGATCGTGGCGCTGTTATGCCTGAGCGTACCTGAGGAAGACGAAGAACTGGTACATGAGCCACTATTAACTTAAAGAAAAAATGAGAGTATACCTGGACAATATTGTTTTTACGATTCAGCGGGCCGGAGGTGTTTCGGCCTACTGGTATGAGTTGCTGAAAGGTGTATGCCATAGCGGGCTTTCCGTTCATTTACTGAATGCGGGCATGGCTCCGGGTAATGTATTTGAACAACAGATGGCTTATCAGCGCTGGCCCTGCATTCGGGAAAGTATGCTGCCCGCCGGTGTGCTGCGTTATCTGCCGCTCCGGTACCGACTGCCTGCCCGTGCTGTTTTCCATGGAGGATATTTACGGGTATCTCCGCAAAAAGATGTGCTGAACATCCTCACCGTACATGATTTTGCACATGAACGGAAATTGTCCAGCGCCTTTCCCAGGAGCCTTGTCAATATCCGGCAGAAAGCTTATGGTATCCGCAAAGCAGATGGTATCATCTGTATCTCTGACAGCACAAGGCAAGAGCTACTACATTTTTATCCGCAAACAGATCCCGGGAAAATCAGGGTGATCCATCATGGCATCAGCGATGATTTTTTTCCGCATACGCCTGCTCCCCCACCCGGGCTGCCGGCATTACTGACACAGAAACCTTTTGTATTGTATGTGGGAGGACGTAACCACTACAAAAACTTTCAGACCGCGGTAGCTACTATTGCCCTGCTTCCCCGCGAATACCGGCTGATAGTCGTGGGCGGTGGTTCTGCCAGCAGCGCGGAAATACAGCTTCTACAGCAACGTATACCCGGCCGGTATCAGCTGTTGCCCGTTGTCAGCAATCAGGAGCTGAACTATCTGTATAATCAGGCTTTCTGTTTGTTGTACCCTTCTATATACGAAGGTTTTGGTTTTCCACCGGGAGAAGCCATGAAAGCCGGATGTCCGGTAGTAGGCAGTAACCGGACCTCTGTCCCTGAAGTAGTAGGCGATGCCGGTCTGCTGGCTGAAATACCCCATGCAGAAACATTTGCAGCCTGCATACGCCAGCTGGAGTCCGGCACGCTCCGGCAACAACTGATTCAAAAAGGATACCGGCAGGCCAGTCTTTTTTCCTGGAAAACCACTATCGCGGAAACGATCCGCTTTTATCACCATTGCTGGAACCATAAATTTTCCGAAGATGAATATCCTGTTTAAAATGGCAGATGCTGCCAGAGTGATGATCCGGTCGGGAAGAGGCCCCGGCGCCTTTCTGCAGGGAGGAGCTTCTGTGGCCTCCACACAGCTCGTTTATAACTGCAGTCACTATATCCCGGCATTGCATACCGTACTGGACGTGGGTGCCAACATAGGCCAGTTTGCCCTGGCCATTGCACACCGCTATCCACAGGCACATGTTTATTCCTTTGAACCCGTACCGACCACTTACAAAGAGCTGCAGCAACATACCAGGAAGGTACCGGCCATCCAGACCTTCAATTTCGCACTGGGCAGCAGCGAGGGTTCGCTGGAATTTTACAGCAACGAATACTCCCACGCCAGCTCAGCATTACAGGTATCTCCTGAACAGATACAGCTGCAACCCCAGACAGCCCGTACTCATAAAATGACAGTGCCGGTAACACAGCTCGATCACCTTCAGGACCTTATACTGAAAAGCCCCACCCTGCTGAAGCTGGACGTACAGGGCTTTGAGCAGGAAGTACTGCGCGGCGCAACCGCTACCCTGCAACAAATAGACTATCTGCTGTTTGAAACCTCCTTCATTCCTATGTACAGCGGCGAGCCGCTCTTCGATGAAATGCACCATTTTGTAAAATCGCTTGGCTTTGATTTTATAGCCCCCGTAGGATTTCTTCAGTCAGACAATTTGCAGATTCTGCAAATGGACCTATTATACCAACGAAGAGACAGATAGTAAATAAGCTGAAATACTTTTTTTTAACAGATTATGCATTCGTGATTATGAAAACCATTGTTAATGTGCCGTTATTGCTAAGGCAACTCATAGATTGCCTGGTGCTCACCATTGCTTATCTATTGACACACCAGACCGTTTGTGCCCTCCAACAGGTGCTACATTACCCACTGAACATACCCGTGCTGTGTATCAGCATCATCACCTGGGTAGCTACCGGGGTTCATCTTCACCTGTATGAGGACTTCCGCTCCCGTCCATTCTCCTATGAATTTATGGCGCTCATTAAAACATTGCTGCTGCATGTGTGTATTCTGACGTTTACCTTGTTTTATTTCTTTAAAATGTTCTACTCTCCGAGATTATTCGTCGGTATATATTCAGGTTATATCTTCATCGGTATGATGTTCTCCAAAATCCTGATCAAAAAACTCTTCCTTCGGATCAGGATGAAAGGATATAACGTGAAAAATATTCTGATCATAGGTGCCGGAGAAACCGCCATCCACTTCCATAATACCATTGCAGCCAACGACCACTTTGGCTATCAATGTATCGGCTTTGTAGACAATGAACCCAATCATGCTCTCAATGGCAAATACCTGGGCCCTCTTTCCGCACTGGGGCATATTCTGGAAAATCATGAGATAGATGATGTGGTACTGGCCATCCCTGAAAGCAGCCGGGAAGAAACCGAAAACATTATCGTCACCAGCGAAAAAGCAGCCAAACGTGTGAAGATCATTGCCAACTGTTATAAACATTGTACTTCCACGGTGAGTATGAGCCTGTTCGGCCACTTTCCGGTGATCACCATCCGCTCCTCCCCGCTGGATCACACAGGCAATCAGCAATTCAAGCGGTTGTTTGACATCTGCTTCACTGTTTTTATGCTTATCACCTTCTCCTGGCTATTCCTGCTGATCGCCATTCTGATAAAAATCACCTCCCGGGGTCCTGTTATCTATAAGCAGGAAAGATGGGGGCTGAAAAACAAAAAACTAACCTTATATAAGTTCAGAACGATGGAGATGAACACTGAATACGATAGTAATGGCGTATTCAGACCCACCCTGCGCAATGATCCGCGGGTAACAGTTGTCGGCAAATTCCTGCGTCGTACAAACCTTGACGAGCTGCCGCAGTTTTTTAATGTACTGAAAGGGGACATGTCTTTTGTAGGCCCACGGCCCTATGTAACGCCGCATCATCTGGAGCTGAAAAGAACCATACAACACTATATGCTGCGACATCTGGTAAAACCAGGTATCACCGGTTGGGCGCAGGTCAACGGCTGCAGAGGTGAGGGCGACCGTATAGACCAATGGCAGAAACGCATCTATATGGACAACTGGTACATTGAAAACTACAGCTTCTGGCTCGATTGTCAGATTGTTTTCCAGACGATCGTTAATATGCTGAAAGGAGATAAAAATGCCTACTGACATGAAAACACCTGCCAAACGTATACTCATGATCACCTCCAACTACGCACCGGAACCCAATGGCATCGGTAAGTATAACGGAGAGCTGATCCACTGGCTCGCAGCCAGGGGATATGACTGTACGGTACTGACCACTTATCCTTATTACCCCGAATGGAAGATCAGTCAGGTATACCGCCGTAATCAATATTTTTTTTCAAAAGAAAATGTAACAGCAGGACATAAACCAATCAAGGTATACCGTTGTCCACATTATGTGCCGACACAGCCATCAGGGAAGAAGCGGGTATTGCAGGACTTTTCCTTCAGCCTTGCAGCCTCCGGAAAAATGCTGCAGCTGTTGCTGCAACGGCGGTTTGATTTTGTGATCACGATTGCCCCTTCTTTTCATCTGGGTCTGCTGGCCGCCAGTTATAAAAAGCTACGTCCTACCCGCTTCATTTATCATATCCAGGACATGCAGATAGAAGCAGCCCGTAACCTGGGAATGCTACGTTCTCCCTGGCTGCTGCAGCAGCTGTTCCGGCTGGAAAACTTTATCCTCCGGCAGGCTGATATTATCTCCAGTATTTCGCCTCAGATGGTCAGTAATATTGCCGCCAAAGTATCCAGAGATGTTCTGCTGTTTCCCAACTGGGTAGACGTCAACCGCTTTTTTCCATTGAAAGACCGTTCAGCCCTCAAGGAACAATTTGGCTTTCCGCCTAATAGCAAAGTGATATTGTATTCGGGGGCACTTGGAGAAAAACAGGGGCTGGAAACAGTGCTGGAAGCAGCCAGGCAGCTGCAATACCAACCATTTCTCCGCTTTGTGATTTGCGGTGACGGACCTTATCGTCAGCAGCTGGAAGCTATTGCTGCCTCCTGGCAATTACAGAATCTCAGTTTTATGCCGCTACAACCCGCTTCCAGTTTCAATCACTTTCTGAACATGGCCGACCTCCATCTGGTTATCCAGAAAGGACAGGCCAGTGACCTGGTGATGCCATCCAAACTCACCACCATCCTGGCAGTAGGCGGCGTACCGATTGTTACAGCCAATGAAGGTTCGGGGTTGTTTGAACTGATCAACCATCACCAAATAGGTGTTGCCGTGAAAGCAGATGATGCAGCCGCATTAAGTCATACTATCATGAAAACATTAAAGGAACAGACATCTCATATTTCAGAGAATGCCCGTAAATATGCATTGGAGCAACTGGCCATTGATCATATCATGGAACGTTTCGAACGGGAGATGCTACAGGCTCCGTTGCCCTGATGGCAACAATATTCTGGAAGGAAAAAATTTCATAGTGTGCAGGATTGTATTTACCCAATGCCCGAAGTCCATCGGGTAACAACCGGTAAAAATCATATCCTGGTAGCAGGTCAACGATATCTTTGAAAAAAGTATGGGAAATCACATTCATCTCATTGAATTCAATCTGTATCACTTTCACCATACCACTGGCGATGCAGCCACTAGCACCTTTTAGTACAGGCAACTCATGTCCTTCTGTATCAATTTTCAGCAAAGCAATTTCATCAATCTGCCTGGACGCCACATATTCGTCCAGTGTGGTTTGCGTAATAGCGACAGCCTCGGCCAGGCCATCATGCAGGGTTTCAATAACTTCCTTGTACATGCTGGCATGTTCTGAACCTCCGTTGCCGGAATAGTCGTACATCACGGTATCGACTTCCTGGTCCCCGGCAGCCATCCATACCGGCGTAAAATCGTGTTTTGTGGCCATTACTTCCAACTTCCTGAAAGAGGCCGGATGCGGCTCAAAAGCAAAGATCGGTAACTGCACCTCATATCTCCGCAACATTTCGGAATAGTTCCCCACGTTAGCACCAATATCGAAAATCACACCTGATGACAACAAGCCTTTCCTCTTCAAATGACGGATAAAAGCCCTTTCTCCAGACACCCGTTCATTTTCATAGTTCCCTATTCCCAATCCTAACATACTCATTTTATAAACGATGTAATGAAGGGAATAAAAAGATTTTCTAACAAACAAAAAAACGAACAACTGCTTACAAACACGACTTAATAAGTGCATATTTTTCTGATATTAAAGGTTAAACATTCCAATCATTAACGCATCACTGAAGATACGCCCTAAGTAAGGACAAACAGCTATTCATTTTGTTCATTTACCCGTCCTTTTTAAAAGAAAACAAAACACAAAACAGGAAGGAATGCTTCCAATACCATCATATCTACACGAAAAAAACATGTTTTAAAAACCTTTAATCAATATCATATTCAACATGTGAACCGGGAATCATATACCAGACAATGGTAAGGAACATTCAGGATGGAAAACTGCTGACTACTGCAGGAATTACATCAGGTATAGATGGTGCACCGTATGTGGTGGTGATTAGTGGTCCTGAAACTGCCAAAGGCATAGCCCAACTGCTGGTTTACAACCGGGTGCAGTAGCAGGAGAACCCCAGGCCTTATACAGGTTATAAGACCTGGGGTATCGCTTTACTGCTTCAGGTATTGCTGTGTATTAACAATATCCGCATAATAAAAACCCAGTGAACCAATCAGTGCCCGTTGTACATCCACTGCAGGTACCTTTTCAGCGTCTACTTCCAGCTCTCTGGTGGCACAGGCATCAGCAACCACCGTACAATGAAAGCCCAGATCTTTGGCAGCCCTGGTAGTGGCATCCACACATACATGCGTCATCATGCCGGTAATAATGAGATTGGATACACCGATTTGTTTCAGATAGTCCAGCAGTGCTGTTTCCCGAAAACTGTTCGGATAATGTTTGGTGATAATTTTTTCACCAGGAAGCGGAAGTACTGACGGATGTATTTCGGCACCGGTAGTATTGGCAACCAGGAATCCATCTGCAGCAGCATGTTGAATATAAACTACCGGAATCCCTTCTTTGCGGCATTTTTCCAATATCCGTTTGATATTGTCAGCTGCGGCATCGGGGCGGTACAACTCCATTTTTCCGCCTTTGAAATAATCATTCTGAACATCAATAATGATGAGTGCTTTTTTTTCCATATTCTTTTTTTTGTGAGAAGCATTCGCCGATATGCTGCCGCTGAGTAGTAGTGATAATAATGCCAGCATGGGCCACCAGCCATGACGTTTGTTCATAGTTTAATGTTTGAATAATAAAAACAGCGTGGTATAGCGCGCTACCGCACAACAAAGGTGTGAACAATAAAATGGCTGTCACTTGACCTAGATCAAGTGGGTTGTTAAACTTTTGGAGATAATATTATTTACGCCGGGATTTGAGCATACGACTGAAGAAGGCGGGTGTTACACCAATGAAAGAAGCAATTTGTTGCTGGGAAAACGAATCGGCAATCCGGGAATAACGCTGGAGGAATTTTTCATACCGCTGCACCGCAGGAAGACTTAAAATATCGGTAATACGCTGCTGACTAACTGCAAATGCACGCTCAGTAAGGATTCTGAAATAGTGTTCAAAACGGGGTATTTCTTTAAACAGTTCTTCCCGTTTATTTTTAGAGAGTAACAGGACTTGTGTTGGCTCCACTGCTTCTATAAACAATTCGGAAGGTGTATCAAACACGAGGCTCTTATAGTCTGCCACCCACCAGTCAGTAATCGCGATGGTTAAAATATGTTCATTGCCTTTTGTATCGAGCAGGTAACTCTTGACACATCCACTGGTGATGAAAACCAGCTGACCGCAGGTACTGCCTTCCCGGTGCAGGTATTCCTTTTTATGGTACAGGCGCTCCTGTAGCAGCGAACAAAAAAAGACTTTTTCCGCTTCCGAAAGAGCGATATATTTTTCAACGTTCTGTAAAATCAGTTCAAATCCGTTCATCATACTTCAGCATTGTCGTCAGCCAATAATGGAGGCAAAAATACATTTGTATACCCATAAAATGCCCATCCCTGTTCAGAAAGCCGGGCCGCCGCCTATTCAATAACATTATTGAATACTTTCGTATCTTTGTTTGATAATCATTTTCCTGATGATGAATAAACAAGACTTTAAACATAAGGTATACAGCGAACTGGCGAAAGTGACAAAAGCCTTAGGCAATCCTCATCGTATGGAAATCATAGATCTGTTGGCCCAGGGGCCTTTTACGGTTGAGCAGATCGCTAATTATACCGGTTTATCCATAGCCAATACTTCGCAGCATCTGCAAACGTTAAAGCATGCCAAACTGGTAACCGTTGCCAGGGATGGCAATTTTATCCGGTATTCCCTTGCAGGCAGCAATGTTTATGATGCCTGGGTACATTTAAGGGAACTGGGGATGTCTTATAATGCAGAAGTAGAAAAAATCGTAAAGGATTTCAGAGCCGGATATGATGATCTGGAAGCTGTGGAAGCTGATGAGCTGTTGAGCCTTATCGAAAAAAACAAAGTCATCTTACTGGATGTAAGACCAGAAGAAGAATACAACCGCGGGCATATTCATAAAGCGCTGTCTATGCCGGTGGATCGACTCGGTGAGCATCTAAAAAAATTACCCAAGGGAAAAACAATTGTAGCTTATTGCAGGGGACCATTTTGTGTTTATGCGGATGAAGCAGTCAAACTGCTGCAGCAGCAAGGCTACAAGGCGCAAAGGATGCTGGAAGGTTTTCCCGACTGGCAGGCCAAAGGTTATCCTACCGTTAGCCGGGAAAAGTCCAGTTAACAGACTATGACAAGATTGTTTGAGCTGTTGTTGTGTTATGTTCTACGTTCTCTGACTTAGCGTGGATGGTTTCTTTCATCCGCAGTAAAACAACCAGGCCGGACAATAGTGTCAGGAGCCCGGCAATATGTACGGCCCATATCAGTCCGAATAAACCGGCCACAACGCCTGCCATCAATGCACCCACCGCATAACCGATATCTCTCCAGAACCGGTATACTCCCAGGGAGGAAGCCCTCCAGGCGGGATGTGCCGTATCACCGACAGCTGCCAATAAGGCCGGATACACCATGGCCGTTCCCAATCCCAGTAATACAGATCCTACCAGGCCGGCTGTTAACGGTTCAAAAAACTTAAACCCAATTACCACATGACCCAGTACCTGGACAAACATTCCCCAAACGATCAGTGGTTTTCGTCCCAAGCGGTCTGCCAGCGGGCCCGTCACCACCTGGCCCACTCCCCATACCACCGGGTATATGGCTTTTATCCATCCCACACCTTCCAGGCCTACTCCTGCTGAAATGAACAATAACGGGAACACTCCCCAGGACATGCCATCATTCAGATTATTGACCAACCCTGCCTGAGAAACCGCAAAAAGGTTTTTATTCTTCAATGAAGTTTCTTTGAAAACCCAGGCTAATCCCGGTTTGGGGACCGTGGTTGTATTAATTTGTTTTGATTCCAGCTGTGCATATTTGCGGGTATCTCTGATGACCAGCACAGAAAGCAACAAGCCAATTATCGTATAGGCGATACCGATATAAAAAGGTTGCGGTCTTAGTCCATACGATGATGCGAGGTATCCTGTCAGTAAGGCTGTTAAGCCCACCGCTCCGTATCCTGCGGCCTCGTTCAGGCCCATGGCTAAACCACGTTTCTTCGGTCCTACCAGGTCTATCTTCATGTTCACCGTCATGGACCAGGCCAGGCCCTGACTGATACCCAGAAGAACATTGGCCAGCAGTATCCAGTTCCAGCCAGGTCCCCAGGCCAACAGGAAAGGAACCGGCAAGCCGAAGAGCCATCCTGATATCAGTACTTTTTTTCGGGTGTATTTATCGGCTAATACACCCGAAATCAGATTGGTAAAGGCTTTCACAACACCGAATGCGATGATAAAAGAGAAGACAACAACGTCGGAACCTATTTTAAATTCTTCCGTACCCACTAATGGTACCACTGTCCTTTCAAGGCCCACCATGCCCCCCACCAGCATATTCACCAGCACCAGCAGCGAAAATTGCTGCCAGTTTTCCTTTAAGCCTAGTTTAATTTCCAATGTTTTTGTTTTTTAATAGTTTGATTAAAATGACTTTTACAAAACGGTATTATGTTCCGCCTCGTTGCATTTACTTCAAGACAAAGATAAGGAAACATTCATCTATTCAATAATTTTATTGAATAGATATACCACATAAAATAGTTAATACATATAATTTTAATTAACAATTATTTACATGAATAATAAATAATATATTTATACTATTCGGATGGATATAGATAAAAAACAGCGGCTTTATATATCCTAAGTTTTTCCTACTTTGTAAGCACTTTTATTTGTTCACCAGTTGACAATTATGAAAAAAGAATTCGACGGCTTGTAGCACCAAATGTGTTTACAAGTGAAAAAATTTAAAGTCTTAGAGACTACTGACCATCGCAGGACTTATAACATTGCCAGAAAGGAAATTTACGCCTGGTGTTCCCGTTGCCAGTGGCATTCCAATTTCTATGGAGGCTGCTGCGAAATGCCTTTCCCCTGTCTTCGTTATGTAGATGACGGATCAGGAAAGCCAGAGAAAGAAAGGTTCAGAAACTATCCCAGCTGGAAAGTTGTTTCCAAAAACAAAAAGCAGTGGATGAAGAAAAAATTTCTTGTCGATCGTAAAGTTTGGCCTAATGGGAAAATATGGATCCGATATGGATGGTAAAATTTTAACGCCTTATAACCCTGTTATAAGGCGTTTTTTGTCTTAAAAATAAACAGCCAACAGACTACTTTTCGTATAGCCGACGTGGTGGGAAAAGATCCTGACACATTTCAATAACAACAATTAAAACATATCCATGATTGACATAAAAGACCTGGACCAACCACTTCCCGATCAACCGCGACGCATCATGAAATACGTGCTGGTATACTGTTCTTCCGGCAAACTCGACGTATTTGTGGACCATACTGCCTTTACCCTCCAGCCAGGCGATGTGATCACCATTACTTCCGGCCAGATACATCATATCCGGAAAACACCCAAAGCAAAAGGATTTATACTGGAGTTTACCCTCGATTTCTTTTGTAAGGACGACAGAGATATAGAGCTGATTTTCCACAACGGCCTTTTTTGCCACTTTGCCATGAATGAAGTGATACCAGTAGACAAAACCATCCTAGAAACACAGCTGGAGCTTATAAGAGAAGAGTTACAACAACAGCCCTATCAGTATCTCATCTCTATACATAGCCGGATAACACTGATGCTGGTGGCCATTAACAGGGCCAAGGTACAGCGGGGTGATGAAATCTGGAAACCGGAAGCCCTGTTTCTCCGGTTTCTGGAGGCGGTGCGTGATAACTTTGAACAAAACTATACCCTCAAACAATTTGCTTCCCTGTTAGGCACTACAGAAGCCAAACTTAATGAGCAGTCCAGGTTACATGCCGGCAAAACAGCACAGAACGTCATCTACGGGCTGGTCACCTCCGAGGCCAAAAGGCTGCTGACCTACGGAGACCTCTCCGTAAAGGAAATCGCCTACAAACTGGGATTCAACGATCCTTTCTATTTTTCCAAATTCTTCAAAAAACAAGCGGAGCTCTCTCCCAAACAATTTAAAGAACAGTACACCCTGTAAATATTACATGCTTTTTGCAGGATTCTCTATTTTTTGCCCCGCCCGGAAATGTCAACTTTGTGCTGTATAAAACAATCGGCACATGAGATCCTATCAGGACTTAGCAGCGCTCTTACTACGGCTGGCACTGGGCGCAGGCTTTTTATCAGCAGTAGCCAGCAGATTAAGCTTATGGGGGAAATACTCTTCCGGCTGGGGCAACTTTCTGCAGTATACCGCGCAAGTCAATACATTTGCGCCCAAAAGCCTTATCCCGGCAATAGCCATCACCAGCACCATTCTGGAAACCCTGCTGGGACTCCTATTACTACTGGGATACCAAACAGCCATCACCTCCTTTGGCGCCGCAATACTTACCCTACTGTTTGCTGCAGCTATGACTTATTCTTCCGGTATTAAAGAACCGCTGGACTATTCCGTGTTGGCCTTCAGCGCAGGCGCTTTCCTCCTGTCTACCCTGCCTGCACACCGGTGGAGCATAGACCAGTATTTAAAATAATAAACATCCAAATCATGAACACAGACATCCAACACTACATTACTAAAAGTAATCATACCGAATGGCAACCACTCATCGAGAAAGGCATTCATTACAAAGGCATTTTTGTTAAATCGCTCCGTTATGATGAAGCCGCCGGTCGTTCCAAAACCATACTGCTGCGGTTTGAGCCGGGAGCACACTATCCTTATCACAACCACCCTGCAGGTGAAGAGATCTTTGTGCTGCAGGGCGAGGCCATCGTAGAACAAACCACCCTGCATACCGGTGACTATCTGTACACGCCACCAGGGTTCAAACATTCCGTTACCAGCCAAACCGGCTGTACCCTGCTATTCGTAGTTCCCGAAGAGGTGGAAATTCTCTGATCATCAACATATCTTAACGGTCTGGGCTAAACGCTCAGACCTTTTGCCTTTAACAGATTTCTGTTTTCTCTTTTTCTTCCCTATATTCGGTAAAGAGAAAATCCCCCACCCCGCTGCATTATCAATAAAGGCAAATGAAACGCACATATGATAGCCCACGATTTTGCCCCAAAGGCAATACTCCTGATCGATGAACTAAAAAGCCTCTGCGCACAGCATGGCCTGGGCAATGATGGAAATGAATTTAAAATCATTTCACAGCTGTTCCTCTACAAGTTCATCAATGATAAATTTCTGTCGGAAGCCCGTAAGGTGTTACCGGCCATCTCCCGGGAAACAAGCTGTGAACAAGCACTTGGCGCCCTGTCTGAAACCGGATATGCTTCCCTGCTTTCACAAACCGGTAAACATACCGCTATCCTGTATCCCCACCACTTTATTGCCACACTCCATGAAAGGCAACAGGAAAGCGGCTTTGCGCAGTTGCTGGATGATACGCTGCAGGACATCAACCATCTCAACAGCCAGACTTTTACCGTTAAAACATTCACCGGCAGCCGGATTCCTCTCTTTGATGCACTGAGTCTGTATATCACCGATAGCGCCCTGAGAGATCAGTTCTGTAAAGCTGCCATCAACAAAATAGCTCCTTATCAATTCGGGGATTTTTTTTCGCAGCCATTCGATTTTTTTGCCACCATTTTTGAATATCTCATCAAAGATTATAATATCGACAGTGGTGGTAAATATGCGGAGTATTATACTCCAGCCGCCGTGGCCAAGGTGATCGCGGCGATCCTCGTTCCTGAGCCGGTATCACATGTTTCGTGCTATGATCCCGCTGCTGGTTCCGGCTCTCTGCTGCTAAGCTTGTCCCATACTATCGGAGCTGACCACTGCACGCTCTACTCTCAGGATATTTCCCAGAAATCATCGAACCTGCTACGGCTCAATCTGATACTCAACAACCTCACACCCTTTATCCATCATATCATTCAGGGTAATACTATCACGCAGCCATATCATCGCGAAAAAAAATTCGACTTCATTGTATCCAATCCTCCTTTTAAACTCGACTTCAGCGATTACCGGCAAGAGCTGGACACATCCGAAAACAAGGAACGTTTCTTCGCCGGTATTCCCAAAATCCCCGGCAAGAGCAAAGACAAAATGGCCATCTACCTGCTGTTTATTCAACATGTGCTGCACTCCCTTGCACCACAAGGGAAAGCAGCGATCGTTGTGCCTACCGGTTTTACTTCCAGCCAAAGCGGCCTCGAAAAAAAAATCAGGGAACAGCTGATAAAAGAAAAACTGCTGCGGGGCGTATTATCAATGCCGGGCAATTTGTTTGCCACTACCGGCACACATGTTTCTGTTCTTTTTCTGGAGAAGAACCATCATCGGAAGGATGTTATACTGATGGACGCCTCCAAATCAGGTACCACCATCAGGGAAGGAAAAAGCCTGCGTACCATACTATCGACAGAAGAGGAAACACAGATCATCAGCGCCTTTAATCAACAACTGCCAGTGGAAGGCCTTTCAGTGGTAGTATCTTATGATGATATTGAAACCGGTAACTATTCCCTCAACCCAGGCCAGTATTTTGAGATGAAGGCAGATCAACAGAAAATGACACCGGAGCTTTTCCATATTACATTACAACAACATACCCAAACGCTGAAAGAGCTGTTTGCCGCAGCCTCCCACCTGGAGAAACAGATCCATCAACAACTGGAAGCACTTAAACATGAATAACGTTAAACTGTGTACACTCGGTACTTTCAGGAATGGTATCAGTTTCGGTAAAGAGAGTTACGGGCCTGGCCTGAAAATCATCACCGTGAAAGACCTGTTCAAAGGCAGGTATGTTTCCACCACCATGCTGGATGAGCTGCTACCACGGGCACTTCCGGCACATTACCCCCACTACCTGGTAGAGCAGGGAGATTTATTATTCACGCGATCATCACTTACCAAAACCGGTGCCGGTATGGTAGCCATGGTGCATCAGCCGACAGCAGATACATTGTTTAGTGGCTTTATTATCCGCTTCAGGCCTCATCCTCAAAAATGTCATCCACATTATCTGTTGTATCTGCTGAGAAGTCCGCGGTACCGGAAACTGCTGGCTGACAGCGCGCTGCAAACCAACATCTCCAATGTCAATCAGGACACGCTGGGCAATCTCTCTGTGAC
Organism: Chitinophaga flava; assembly: GCF_003308995.1. Lineage (NCBI taxonomy): Bacteria > Pseudomonadati > Bacteroidota > Chitinophagia > Chitinophagales > Chitinophagaceae > Chitinophaga > Chitinophaga flava. The sequence continues at coordinate 508,356 of NZ_QFFJ01000001.1, forward strand.
CATACCCACGATGGCCCAACAGGAACAAATTGTATCCGCATTATCTGCGCTGGATGATAAAATAGAATTAAACATCAGGATCAATACCGAACTGGAAGCCCTCGCTAAAACCTGTTACCATTATTGGTTCGGTCAATATATTTTTCCCGGATCTTTAAAAGAGCAGCTACCCGAAGGCTGGCATATCCGGCAGCTGGGCACTATTGCCAACACCGGGTCCGGAGGCACTCCACGGTCTTCTCAAAAATCATATTATGAAAACGGGGATATTCCCTGGATCAACAGCGGGGAACTCAATCATCCTTATATTGCCACTACCAGCAACTACATTACGGAATCAGGTCTTAACAATTCGAGTGCCCGGATGTTTCCGGAGAATACCCTGCTGATGGCCATGTATGGCACTACTGCCGGTAAAACAAGCCTATTACGGATTCCAGCCTGTACTAATCAGGCCGTTTGTGCTATTCTGCCACATGATCAGGAATATACCTACTATCTGAAGTTTGCCCTGGAAACTATGTATCCGTATCTGACAGGGCTCCGCTCCGGCTCTGCAAGAGAAAATCTCTCGCAGGATAAAATCAGGGCTTTACAAATAGCGATACCACCGCTCAGGGATATACGAAGATTTAATGCGATGGTGATTCCTTTAGTGGAACAGATTGTTAATCATCTCTGGCAAAATGAGGAGCTGATAAAACTCCGGGACTGGCTGCTGCCAATAATGATGAATGATTATATCAAAAAATAGCCCAGGACTTCAGTCCTGGGCTATGTTGGATGTTGATTGTTGGGTTTATGGTTATTTTAATGTGATTTTTCTGATTAAGCCCAGGTCTTGTTCCAGTACGTAGATGTTTCCATCTTTGTCTAAAGCCATGGCTGAGTTCTGCGAAGGTGTGATCAGCGCTTCCTGCAGGGTACCATTTTTGTTACCGCGACGGTAAGACTGATAGCTGCCGGCAGCTCCTGTAATAGTGCTGATTGTACCATCTGCCGGTGATACGGCCCTGATGGAATAGTTAGCGCCGTCTACCAGGTAAATGAGCCCGGTATGCGGGTCATAGATCATACTGCCTGGTCCGCTCAGCCTGCCTGTACCCAGGCCGCCATCTACATAACCATCCTGGAAAAATGCACCCGCCACAACAGAAAACATGCCCATCGATGCATTGCCACGTTGTACTACGTTTGCATCACCATTGGACCAATACAGATAACCATTCAGATAAACAAAAGGAGCAGAAACGGTAGCCCTGGATACCTGTTTGATCTGAGCGCCTCCCTGTGAGATCATGTGAATACCATTATATTCAGTGCCGATGTAGAGATTACCAGCCGGATCTATGGTAATATAACGGGGAGAATCATTCAATCCAGACATCAGTGTGGTTACTTTGCCGTCTGGTGTTACTTTACGGACACTGTTGTTAAAGGCATCTGCCACGTAGATATTATCCTGAGCGTCCATTACCAAACCATAGATATTGAAGAAACGTGCAGCCGTTCCCGTACCATCCTGGTTACCACTAGTAGCCGCACCTGCAAAATCTGTAACCGTACCGTCAGGGGCTATTTTAGTGATCTTATTGACTTCTCCAACGAAGACGTTTCCTTTACTGTCGATTACCAGGCCATGCGGCTGTCCTTTCGCTACCGGTCCGGTGTAATAAGTGCTGACACCTGCTCTGCGGAAAACAGGACCTGTAGCGGCGAGACTGCCGGTGGATACATTCATGTTGCCGGTAGTGAACCCTGTCGGCATGGTTACCGTGAGTGTACTATCAGTAGCGGCACTAACGGTAATGTTCATACCGTTTAAGGTTACCTTGTTATTGGCAGGTGTAGGATCAAAGCCGGTACCTTTTATGGTGATAATAGAGCCCGCCAGTCCGTTGTCTGGTACTAGTCTGATGATACCTAATGCCTGCACCGTATAGGCGGGACCGTTAACCGGCTGGCCATTCACGATGACTTTTAACGGTCCGGAAGTGGTGCTGGCTGGCACATTCAGTACCAGCTGCCTTGCGCTGGCACTTAAGATAGTAGCCGCTTTTCCATTAATGGTAACTGTATCTTCCTCCATCAGTTCACTGAAGTTATCACCGGTGATCGTGATAACACTGCCCACAGGGCCGCTTAGCGGTGCGATAGTGGTGATAGCAGGAGGAGGCACCTGTGTAAATACCGGACCGGTAGTCTTTTGTCCGTTGACAGAGAGAGATACCGGACCTGTTTTTACATTATCCGGCACCGTTACTACCATTGTAGTAGCCGTGGCGCTTTCTACGGTGGCCTGTTGTCCGTTGAAAGCTACCAGGTTACCGGCAACATCTGTACTAAAACCAGTACCGGTGATGGTTACTTTAGTACCAGCACCACCCCTGGCAGGTTTAATAGCGGAAATAGCCTGAAAATTGAAAGCAGGGCCTTTAGCGTGTTCTCCGTTGACAGATACTTCAATAGGGCCACCACCAGCATTGGCCGGTATAATAGCGATCAATAAAGTATCGTTTGAGTTGGACACAATAGCAGGATGACCGTTGATACTCACTGTTGCAGGGCCGTCTGTTCCGGTGAAACCTGCACCGGAAATATACACGTTGGTACCTTCCGGCCCATTGGCGGGTGAGATACCGTGGATGCTGAGTGCCTGGTAAGTATAGGTACCACCTTTTGCAGTACGATCTCCGATAGTAACGGAAATAGCACCAGTACTGCCCTTTTCAGGAGCCTGTACAATCAGCATGGTATCATTGGCACTCATCACTCTGGCTGCTGTGCCATTAAAAGATACGTTATTATCTGCCACGTTACCGCTAAAGCCGGTACCTCGTACTGCTACTACAGTACCCGGATTACCACTGCTGGGCAGAAAGTCTGTAACAGACAGCGGCACCATTGCTGTCTTCTCTTCTTTTCTGCAGGCAACTGTCGATAACGCCAACGCATATATCACAAAAAATAAAAATCGTTTCATCAGGTTGTTTTTTACTTATTGACCTTAAAATGAATATCTCATCCCCAGCTGCATCTGATAGCGGGAGTTGAAGAAGTCGACCGCATAAGGTTTTCCGGGATCGGTAAACATATATACCGGGTAATTTTCCTTGCTCTGGCGGCCGGGATAAAAAGGTGTCAATCCTACACTCGCTGTGGAGTTAAAGGTGTTAGGAGAAAAATAAGAACGTCCCCATTCCTTGTTCAGCAGATTGGTGATATTCATGATATCGAGTGTGAATGTGAGATAACTGCTGCCAGGCTTTCCGGAGAAATGATATTCCTGCGCAAAATGAAAATCTGCCTGGTTGTTCCAGGGTGTGCGGCCCATATTACGTTCTGTGAAAGCACCTCTGCGGCTGCGCAGATAGGCATTACCATCCACAAATCTGTTGAAGGCTTCTGCCTGGGCGGCAGCGGTAACATTAGCACCGGAAGCATCTGTATAATCCTGGAAATAACGCAGCGCTTCACCTGACTGTGGAATATATACCAGGCTTACTTGTTGTGGCAAGCCTTGGATGCTGTTGTTAACAATGCCATAGGTAAAAGGAGATCCGGACTGCGCACTGAAAAACAGCGATGCGCTGCTGATCCATTTTTCGTTCCAGGCCCTGCGATAGTCAACATGCACCACAAAACGGTGACGAATATCGAAGTTGGAGTAGGCCAGGTCCGGATTATTAGGCTGCAGCGACTGATTGAGCTGCCAGTTACTTTCCATTGAGTTACGGATACCGTTGGACACATCTTTTGATTCTCCGAAAGTATAGGACACCCCAGCATTCAGGCCATTATCAAAACGACGGTTCACACTTCCGCTGATATTGTAGCGGTAGCCTTTGGTAGTATTACCTAATTCATAGGCGTTGGCAAAACGGGGATCAATACTGCCGCGGTATACCGGCTGTTGCAATCCTTCATCATAACCATAATAACGGGGATCATCTTTGATGTTTACCTGACGGAATACCACATCTTTCAGGCTTTTGGTGTACATCCCTTCCAGGGTGAACTTATATCCTGTTTTAGTAGTATAGTCCAGGGCGAGGCTGGTACGTAACACCTTAGGCATCACAAAATTGTTATCAACTACGTCCACCTGTGTTTTGCCGGAATTGCGGTTATTGATAATAGCGCCATTCTGGCCGATGAAACCACCGATACCGTTGCCGGAAGGTTTCAGCGGATCGGTGCCTGCTACAAAAGCCTGCTGATCTGCTTTCTGATCGAATGCTCCATAGGTATCGCCGTTGTTGTAGTAGGCGTAGGCCAGCCATGCCAGCGGGATACGGCCGGTAAACATACCCACTCCTCCTCTCAGGATAAGGCGTTGGTTATCCATCCAGTCGTAGCGGAAACCCAGACGGGGCGACAGTTGTACCTGATTGAGGTAGTTGTTCCGGATCTGGTTTAATGGCGTGTAATAGTAGGTATTGCCGAAATAGCCGTCCTGTATGGCGTTACGGGTTTTATCACTGAGCAGTGGTTTTTCAGGCAACAGCGTATAGTCGGCACGGATACCTGGTGTGATTTTCAGGCGGTCTGTCAGCTGTATCTCATCCTGGGCGTATACACTGAACATGTCTACATTAAAGGACTGCGGGTGAGACTGGATGTATTCGCGGCTGTTATCTGTATAGTTGTAGCTGCCACGTACTCTCCATGGATTGTTATGGAGGTAGTCATCAATACTGAGATAGTCTACACGGCCATTCCAGCTGTTTACAAATCCGTATTTGACATGATACAGTTCATTATGGGTACCAAAAAGGAAAGTATGTTTTCCTTTGTACAATGTAACGTTGTCGGTGATCTCCCAGGTACGCTGCTGCAGATTAAAGATGGCGGCTTCCCTGTCGGTGCCCATATAAATGGTGGTACCGGGGGTACGGCCCATGATCTGCACCTGTGGCAGGTTTGGGTCTGACTGTGGATCACGTTTGTCATTGACAACGGTATAACCTACGATCAGGCTGTTGGCCAGCTTTGTGTTGAAGCGGGTTTTCAGCTCTGCCACGGTAGAGGTCTGGTTATTGGTTTGTTTATAAGCCATGCTGGTGAAACGAAAATCCTGCTGGTCGCGGTCCATAATGACAGCGTTGGACAGGATGGTATTGTTACGCACAGACAGCTGATGTTTCTCATTGATATTCCAGTCGAGGCGGTTAAAGAACTTCTGTGACTGGCTGGTGGCGTTGAAGACACCACCGGTGCCGGGATCAAAAGCTTTGCCATAGCGGTCGGTGGTGGCATTGCGGATATCCTGTTCATCTTTTACACTCAGGATCTGGGCTGTTTCGGCCTGGCCGGCTACCAGCTGCGTAGGATCACGGCGACCGGTGACTTCTTCATTGGTGAAGAAAAACAGCTTGTCTTTGATGATCGGAAACCCTAAACGGATACCAGACTGATAGTCGTAGAAGTCGCTGTTCATGCGGCCCAGCGAACCGGCTTTATCTTTTCCGATGAGCGAGGCATTTCTGCCGAACGCATAAACGGAGCCGGTGAAAGTGTTGGTACCGCTGCGGGTTACAGCGTTGATACTACCACCGGTGAAGTTACCGATCTTCACATCGAAGGGGGCCAGATATACCTGCATATCTTCAATAGCATCCATAGACACCGGGTTAGTATGGGTACTGGCACCGGGCATACCGGAAGTACCGGTGATACCACCGGTGGAAGGGCTAAAGCCAATGGCATCGTTGTTGATGGCACCATCCAGTGTTACGTTGTTGTAGCGGAAATTCGTACCCCCGAAAGCGTTATCCTTCGAAGCCTGGGGCACCAGCCTGGTGATATCCTGTATGCTTCTGTTGACAGTAGGCATACTACGGAGCTGTGACCCGCTGATGTTCTGACCGGCGCCATAGGTATTGGCCGGTACTCCCTTGTTGCCTTTCACCACTACTTCAGACAGCTGTTGTTTACTATCTTCCAGTACGATCGCCAGTTGCAGTGGTTCTCCCAAACGCACCATCAGGCCTTCTTTTTTCTGCGTGCCCATGCCCATCATAGAAGCCTGTACACTATAAGGACCACCTACGCGTAAACCTGCCAGATGATAACGGCCATCATTACCCGCTATTGTTCCATAACGGGTGCCGGTAGGTGTATGTATAGCCACTACCGTTACTCCCGGTACCGGCTGTCCTTTACCGTCAACCACACGACCGTCCAAACGGCCGCTGGTTTCCTGTGCCTTCAGTTGTATGCCAAACAGCGCACACAAAAGGCAACAGAGTATATAAAATTTCTTCATGATCGGATCTTTTAGAAGTTTTCCATCAATACATTATCAATAATATGCAGCACTCCATTGTTGGTCAGCACATTGGATTTGACCAGCTGGCATGGCTGTGTATTACCGGAGCCCTGAATGGTAATACCATTATCTCCGTTGTTAATGAGATTAACGGTGGTATTACTGTTGTTTAGCATGGTTTGCTGGCTTTGACCAGAGGCGTCTGTACTTAATGCATAGTCATATACAAAGCGACGATTGGCCAGGATATGAAACTGCAGCAACGCTTTCAGTACAGCCGGATCAGTATTGGCCACACTATCTGTTGTAGGGAAACCAGCAGCGATAAATGCGCTATTGTTCGGCGCGAAGATGGTATAAGGCCCCACTCCTCTCAGCAGATCTTTCATGCCTGCCTGCTGCAATGCCACATTAAAATAGGTCAGTGTTGGCTCTGCCGCTACCGCATCGCTCAGTTTATCCTGCACCAACGGATTTAATACGGTATTGATTACCTGTATCAAACCATTGCTGGCCGGCATATTCAGGGCTGTCACACGAGTACCGTTGATAGTGATGATGGTATCCTGATTTCTTACCCAATGGGTTACAAACAGCTGTGCACCGGAAACGGTGGTAATAGGCTGGTTAAAGCGGAAAGGCAGTTTATCCAGTTGCCATATACCATTCAGTGTATGATACTTCACCATGTTGTTCAGCACCGATCCCTTTTCTACCGCCACATCTTTCTCGGTGCTGTAGCCCGATTGCTGGAAGGCATTATTATCAGGGATCAATACCGTATAAGGCCCTTTTTCAAAAAAGGTATTGCCGAAGTTGGTAACGGTAAGGGCTGTATTAAAAAAGGAAAAATTAAATTTATTATCGGTGATAACATATGCAAGACTGTTATTCCTGTTTGTTGCCGCAGGCTGGTTATCGTCTTTCTTACAGGAAAAAAACAACAGCAGAGATGCCAGCAATAGATTTCTTTTCATGTTGTTAGATGTTTGGGTGAAACCTTACGGCATTAACATTCCGTCATTGATCACATGTATAACCCCGTTACGGAACAGCAGATCTGTAGTAGCCAGTGGCACTGCCGGTGAGGGGGAATTCAGCTGTCTTACCATAATACCGGCTGCAGAGCTGGTAAATACCAAACGGATGTACTGCGAAGGCGGATGGGCAAGAGAACCTGCTTTGATCAGGTAGTTGGCAAGCGCCGGATTATCCATCAGGTCATTGGAAAACAGCTGCAAAGGATATTCAGCCTGTGTGGCACCACTGTAATCCAGATGATTGGCCAAAAACATGGAATCCAGCGAGGTGTAGGGTGTTACATAATACCCGTTCTCATCATAATGCTGGTATCCTACCGGCCAGCGCAGTGCTCTTTTACGCAGGTCATCCACGGTATTAAATCCTGCCTTTTGAAAAGCCTGATTGGTAGGTGCAAAAAATGTGAATTGTTTGCTGCGGGCATCAGTACTGAGCAATTGGGTAAAACCCTGACTACCCCAGTTCAGACGATAGATGCTGTCGTTGATACGGCATGCTTCCATCAGCATAGAGAAGTCGGGATTATTTTTCAGGTAATCGATCATGTCCTTCTCTGGTTTTTTCAGCACTTCATCCAGCACATAGAGTGTGCCGTTGGTACCTTCCATGGTTTTCAGGGGATGTGGTTTACCATTGATCACCAGTTTGCCATCATGCAGCCCCAGGTATTGATAATAGTAGTATGGAAACCGGTCGCTGTAATTGGGCAGGTCACCTCTGGTAAGCAGGCTGCGCATGGCATTGCTGCCAGTCAGTGTTTTCAGTTGATCGCCCGACAGCCAGGTATCTACCACATGATAAAACAGCAGAGAGTCCAGGTCCGCCACCGGCATAGTGTTTACAGTGTTCAGTGTCATGCCGGCTTTGGTAAATGCATCATCAGCAGGTACCAGCAGCGTATAGGCCTGTGACCCGTTATCGGCCATGACCGAATCCATATTCACCTTTTTCCAGATAGCCTTATAGATGGTAAAACCAGAACCGTCGAGTATCTGTTTTACCGTCTGTGACGGCCCGTTATACGGCAGAGGTTCACCTACCGGCGTTACCTGTGCGTCTTTCAGCCGGCAGGCTGAAAAAAACAACATGGATAACGTCATCGTATATATGAAAAATTTCATTTTGTTTATTTTATTTGATTAAAAGAGAATCAGGATACAACATGATATTGTTCAACCGGAACACTACCGCATTGCTGGTGAGATTGTCCTGTCCTTTCACGCCTCCGGCATATCCGATAAAACCGGGGCTATGGTAGCCGGAGTAGCCATTGGGAGCCCATATATTGATGCTGCCGCCGGGAGAGATTCCGTATCCATCCAGCAGGATGCGGCTGTTGTAGGCACCCAGTATATCTAAATCACCGGCAAAGATGTGATGTGGCTGCAGGCCCAGCGTATACACAGAAAAAGCGACTGGTTTATATTTTTTGACATCCAGCCGATTGATGCTGTCGGCTGTAAGGCCGTACTGCTGGAAAACATTATTCTGCGGTGCATATACTGTATAAGGTCCTTCGTTTTTTAATGCTTCCCATTGACCGGATTTTTTCATCAGCGTAACAAAAATCGACAGGCTGGTATCTGCGGCCAGAAAATCCTGAGCTGTTTGCGGGAAATATTTAGGCACTCCTTTCAGCAGATGTAATACACCATTCCGCAGAGAGAGATTACGTTTAGGCGCCTCATACACATAACAGCCGTTTACCGTAGCCCGGTAATTATCGGCATTGTTACCGAATGCTGAGATGGAGATATAAAGCGGGCCGCCACCCATGGCTATATACTTGTTATCCATCTGGGTGGGTATATCGGGAATGAATAAACGTTCTGTCTGTATCAGATTCCTAAGAGATGCCCGCAAACTGTCCTGGTTCATTTTGCTGAAGTCGCCTGGTTTGAGAACACCCAATGCTTTAAAAGCGGCATTATCAGGAGCCCATACCGTTAAAGTTCCATTGGTATTCAGACTATCAATCAGGCCGGTTTGCTGCAGGGCTGCCGACAGCAGGCTCAGATCGTAGTTATTCCGGATAAAATCACCGATAGCGCGTATGTCTGAAGGACGTTCTTCCGATACGGCCAGGTCTGTTTTATTACAGGCCACAGCCATCAGGAATAACAGTAACAAATGAAAATATCGTTTCATAATTATTCTTTTTTTACCGGTCATTTACTTGTAAACAGGTGGATCATAGCGGCGTTGCAGCGTAGTGACGTACAGGTTACCATTGATATACTCCACGGTATTGACTGTAGCAAAAGAGCGCGGGTTGTATATTCCGGAATATACCGATATCACCATGCCGGTGCGGGGATCACTGACCAGATTATTGACAGCAGCCGGTGCTTCAGGGCCAAAGGCAAAAGAGGTGTAAGTACCATAACTTTCAGCGCCGTTACCAAATTGATATTCAGGTGGATTTCCTGGCAGCACGATATTAAAAAACTGACCTGATGTTCCTGCATAAATATGGCTGGAAGCCGGATCAGGAAACAACGGGAAGCTGCTATAAGGATGTACACCGGTTTCCTGTGAACGGACCATTTTAGCCGAAAACACATTGGTAAAACCTTTCATCTGCATTCTATCTGTACCATACAGGGTATAAAACACATTCATGGTGTCCTTTACACATTTGTTGATAGCAGTTCCATCAAACACAAATGTTTTGGCATATCCTTCTGAGCTCAGGTTGTAATAATTAACGTATACCAGCGAGTCGGAAAGTGGCATTTTAGTGAACTGTTCCTGACGCAGGTAAACACCCACTTTTCTGTTGTATACAGACTTTTCCAGGATGTTCATCGTGTATATCTCCCCTTCTGTGAGTGATACGGTAGTATCTACCAGCACCTTGTTACGTGCGCTGGCTGGCAGGGAGTAAAACGGATCAGTGCTCCGCGGGCGGGTGACAAACATAAACCGATGCTGGCCTCCTGTAATCATGCCATATCCCGACAGATCGTATCCGTTCACAATAGGCCCCACCGGTATTTTGGCTGTTCCCGGAAACTCCTTCTGCCACAGAGCACTGTTGCCGGCATCGGGATAAGGCCTGGCAAGAGGGCCTCTGGTATCCAGGAAGTCAAAAGTAAGGGCTGCATTCACCGGTACGCCGGCAGCATCCAGCTGCGGATCTATCAGCATGGTCAGGAAAGGCTGCGGCGCATCTTTATTTTCGATGGTAACATTATAGGTCAAACAGTTGAACACCCGGAGATAAGCCGGTGAACTGACTTCCGGAAAATCCGATTTACGGCAGGCAGCCATCAGCATATATCCTGCTGCCATCCATGCCCATAACTTATATATTCTCTTCATGATGATGATTATTGGTTATGCTTGATGATGATTAGTCTGGCCGGTGCATCACCCGGATTTTTGGGATGGAGGCTGCCCGTGAGTGCTACGGTATAAAAGCCGGTTTCATAACCTGGCAACATACCTTTATACAGATCAGGTTTAGCGATAAAATCACTGCCATTCAGAACAGGTATATCTCTGATCCAGTCTCCTGGGAGCACGCCGGGCTGTGAAGCATATGCCATCAGTTTGTTCAGCCCCAGCACCGGACTAAAAAGCACATAAGGTTGTTCGATAACTACCTGCCCCTGCCGGAGATGCTGGCTGGCGGTGGCATTGAAAGTAAGGTAGCCCTTCAGCAGATCACCATTGGCTTCTGTAAAAGTAACCTCCGGCACATCGGTAGACAGGTTCAGGAAACGTATCCAATAAGGCATCGTAACCGCATACTGATTGTTGCTGCCATCATCTCCTTTACCGCCGGAATTTAAATAGAAGCTGCCACTGAGATTATTAGCGATCAGTTTTAATACCGGCTTTCCACCAGCATCAGGATATAACCAGGCGCTGTAGTTGGTGCTGCCACTTACGGAAAGCTGTTGTTCTGCCAGCTTGTTGCCGGTAGCATCTTTTATGGTAACAGTATGTGTACCGGTGATGAGTGTTTTATAGGAAGATGATTTACCGAAAGCCAGGGTACCTTCATTTAACGGCATATTATCCACACTAACGGAAACGCCTGTATTGGGCATGGCATTCACCGCCTGTATACGGCCATAGGTGATATTCTGCGACTCATTCACATCAGTGATGATTCTGAAGCTGTTGAGTGCAAGCGGAGTAGTCATATTACTACCAGCCTGATAATAATCAAAAACGTAGTTAGCACATACCATGATGGTATATACACCACCAGGCTGAAAAGTACGTATAGGCGCATACGTTATCATTTTGTCCACCACCGGATTATTTCCGGTGACCAGGGTACCAGTAGCGCTGTTTACCGTTTTCAGCTGTTCTTCACTATTCACGGGCACTCCGGGTATGATTCTGCCATCATCTGTCATCACCTTAAACTGATAGGTACCATAAGGCAGTTCAATATAATCGGAGTATTTACCGGGAGCCACGCTGGTAGTGACTGGATTTATTTTTGTACCATCTGCCAGCACCAGGCTCATATTACCTTCCAGGGAAGCCATATCAGGGGCGGAGCCCAGGTTGAGCAGCCGGATACGGAAATGTTCCGGATTAGCCGGAGGAGAGATCTTACGTGGCACAGCGAAGAGCGAATCAACCAACACTGCCTCGCTGGAATTATGTGCTCCAAACAACACGTTATAGTAATCGGTAGGATTATTAACATCTTCCCGGATATCAAAATCTTTTGGATATACGAGGTCTTTCGACCCATAGATCATACTGGCAATTTTGATATGTGCGGTTCCATCCTGGCGGATAAAACGTTGCGGGATGGTATAGGAAGATCCCATCCGCCCACTCGGAAAGTAAAGGGAGGCACGGGTTTGTGCATCCAGGTAAAGACCTTCGATATTGGGTGAAATACGGCTGGTGAGTAATGTATCATTAATTAACAGTTCAGTTGCCTTACGACCCATGTTCATAATCCTCACGGTAGAGGAAGTGAGTGGTGGCAGCTGTGGCTGTTCTTCGAACAAAAAGTCCGGTTTGCTTTTCTGGCAGGACCACAGCCCTGAAAGCAACAGGATGGCTAAACAATATTTTACAGCTTGCATTATCATGTATTTTCGGTCAGTGCCTAAAAGATGTTGTAATTGAGGCCCAGCATAAACTCGCTGCCTCTGTAGTAACTGCGGCGGATATACGTATTGCCGTAGTATTTACCACCTGTTCCCGGGTTGGCATATACCTCCTGCCAGGCAGGATTGAACAGGTTTTTGGCATAGCCTTTCAGCTGTAATCTTTTGGTGAGATACTGGCTGAATACGAAGTCCAGTACCGGCGCCGGCCTGCTGTAGAGGTCTGGCTCTCCGGTCAGGTTGATCTGTATCAAGCGCTCGCCCACTTCGTTGAAAGTCAGCGTCAGGTCTGTACGGGTAACCGGGTTGCTATAATTGAGATAAACATTGACGGAATAAGGAGCCTGTTCAAACAGCGGACTGTTGGAAGGTGAGCGCCTGTCGATGATTCTGGAATCGTTTAGGCGTTCGGGTGATTTTTTGATTTCACTCTGTGCCAGCAGCAGGTTGGACCCCAGGAAGAAGTAACGCAACGGGCGCCACCATTTACCCAGGTTTTTCACCACTTCCAGTTCAATACCGTATACCCGGCCGCGGTTAGGATCGTTTTCGAAGCGGATAGCCGGAAATTCAGGGAAACGGGCATCCAGACCTACCGAGTTAACGGAGTAAACTTTAGTGAGCTGATGATCGATCTGTTTGTAGAAAGCGGAAGCCGCGATCACCTCACCAGCAGCAGGGAACCATTCCCAGCGGAAGTCGTAGTTGGTGACAGACTGGTTCTTCAGTTTGGGATTACCTACTACCAGGGCAAACTGGAACGGATCAAACTCAAACACGTTGGTGATCTCACGCAGTTCCGGCCTAGCCAGTGTAGTGCTGTAACCCAGGCGGAAGTTCATGTTCTGCTGCAGGGTGTAGGTCAGGTTCAGGGAGTAATAGGGTTTGTAATCTGTTTTATAAACCGAGTTAGGTTCTGTTACTATCATTTTTACGGCCTGTCCGTCTTTGTTGGGCGTGGTCAGGGAAGGGTCCAGGAATACGCCGGCCGTATCTACAGCAGCCTGTATGTTGGTCAGCTCAAAACGTGCACCACCAGTGAGTCGCAGATTATCGAGCAAATGCAGGTCGAGCATACCGTAGAAAGCCCGCGTTTCATAGAAGCCTTTGTAGTTGTTGGGCGATTTCTGTGCGTTATACAGGAAACCACCTACAGCAGGCTGTCCTTCTCCGATAGCGCCGGCAGGGACTTTGATGCCTATCTGGTCATAACCAACGAGATGATCGAGGTTACCATGTACGGTATACAGGGCCTGGTTGCCGGTAGAAGAGAAATTGGAACCCGGCAGTGATAATACGTTTTCACCGAAGGTCCGGTCGCGGTGCAGATAGTTGACACCACCTTTGGCTTCCTGACGGCGGCCCAGCAGGCGGAAAGGCACGGTGAGATCAGCTTTATAGTTGTAATTGGTTTCACTCAGGCTGCGGTAGCGACGTCCATTAGGATCGGCCTGAATAATGCCGTAAGGACCATAACCGTTGACATAGCCTGATACCAGGGAGTAATACACCGGTGTTCCGGTAAAACCGCCGTTTCCATTTGGCAGACTGCCATTCACGGGTATAGCACCACCCTTCACAGGACGATAGGCGGCCAGGTTCACAAAGCGGTAGTCAGGATCTTCCTGGCTGGAAGTGGAAGTAGCGATGTTATAACTCAACCTGGGCGCATATTCCCCGGCGGTGAGCTTATGTTCACCCTGCAGGTTAAAGGTATTCAGGGTGCGGTAGCTGCGCTTCAGGGAATATACAACGTTGGACACCTCTCCCGGTAAACCGGTGTATTCGTAGGCGCCATACAGGTTAGAGGCCTGTACTTCCGCGCCACGGCTGCCCATATACTGCACACTGATTTCATTGCGTGTATTGAAGCGGTAAGTCAATCCACCCAGAAATCCATAGTTGAGTGTGGAAGTGCCGGTATTTTCCTTGTAGGAAATATACTTGCCCAGGTTAATGTTATTAGGTGTAATATAGTTAGGGATCACACGGGAACTGCCCACCTGGTTGTTACCTGTAAGCACACCCTGATAGATGCTCCACTGTGTGAGGTCACCTCCATGAATATCGGTAGCCCGCTGATAATAGTTAACGCCAGCGATCACGCCCAGCTTATGTTTGCGGAACACGCTAAAACTATTACCATAGGTTGCTGAATAGATCTGGTTCATTTTGGCGGGCGCATAACGGGTGGTGAGCACCGGATCAAACTGATGCATGATACCGTTGATGCGGTCTGCTTCCTGTTTTATCTGCGGATCGTTGCCGTTATGTGCGATTGTGGATTGTAACTGCGTATAGCCGCCGGGGTATTGTCTGCCCAGCGCGACAAAATCTTCCGGCAGGCCGGCACGTTTTACTTTCTGGCCAAAGAAGCCGGGATCACTGTTGTAGAAGGAATTCAATTTTCCACCGATGCCGATGTTGGAGTTGAATCCTGCTTGCGCAGTGATGTTGAAGATGGCCGAATCAGGCACAGAGCGTGTTTTCAGTTCTATGATACCGGCGGCCGCGTCAGCAGGTTTGTCGGGGGTATATGTTTTATAGATGGTGATGTTGTCCAAAAGGCCGGCAGGTACCAAGTCCAGCGGTATAGCACTGCGGTCGGGGTCTGAAGAGGCCAGGCGGATACCATTCAGCTGTCCTATCACACTTCTGTCTCCCAGACCGCGGATGGCCACGTATTTATCATCGGTGATAGTTACGCCGGACACACGTTGTAACGCCTGCGTAGTGGTGATACTGGCTGTTTTTTCGATATTGGCCGCAGAGATAGCGTCCTGCACGATAGCGGAAGCTTTTCGTTCGGAGAGGATGGCTGCTTCTGTATTGGTTTTACGGCGGGCCTGTACCTGTACTTCGTTGAGCTGGGTACGGCCTGGTTTGAGGGCTATTTGCAGGTTGGTGGTACCAGGACCAACTTTCAGCTCCTGTTGCTGATAACCAATATAGGAGATGATCAGCACGGCCCCTTCTTCCGGGATGCTGATGCTGAAGTGTCCGTTGCCATCGGTGATCACGCCATTGTTGTGACCTTTGATACGGATACCTACTCCTGGCAGGGGCATACCATTGGACTTATCAGTGACAGTACCTGAAATCGGTGGTGGCAAAGCTTTCAGGGGGATGACCGTAATTTTGTTATCACCATACACCTGCGCCACCATACCTGCCGGTGTCAGGAGTTTACCTAAAACATCCATCAGAAGAGCATCTTCAGCATGTATGCTCACCTGCCTTTGTTTGTCTACCTTTTCATCATTAAAATAAATCCTGACACCAGACCGGACAGACAGCTGTTCCAGTGCAGTGCGAAGCGGTTGTCCGGAAATATCCACCGACACACGTATCCGCTCCACGGCTTGTCCTTTAGTACGGACACTGGCCATCAGGTTGGTGATCGTAATAGAAAATACCATTACATAAAAGGAGATACGCATAACCCATTTTAAATAAGCACAGGGTTTCCCCAGGAAAAAATTCATACTTTTACCTTGTTAATTAGTTAATCCTTCGGGTTAGTTAATGACAGCGATGGGATGATGCGGTTTCTCAGGCCTGGTATCATCTGCATCGCACCTTAAACCGGGTACGCGTGCGTTCCGGTTTTTTCTTTTTTACAGTGTATTATGTAAATCTTTCTGCCATAGTTGCGGGTTTAGAGATCAGGAAATAAGGAACGTACCGTTGGCCTGTTTCTTAAAGTGCAGGCTATATACTTTGCTTAATATTTTCAGGATATCATCCAGTGATTCTTTGTGATCGAAGCGGCCACTGATTTCGATATTTTTCAGGCGGGAGCTGTTGATTAAAAACGAAACGCCATAGCGGTTTTGCAGCGATAACACTACTTCAGCCAGCGGATCTTTTTCAAAGCTGAGGCTACCATCTTTCCATGCCGCAGCTATCTGCGCATGCACCTGTCTTATCTGCGGCGTTCCTTCAGGACCGCTGATACGCAGTTCCTGGTCTGCTGTCAGATAAGCAATATGCGAGCTGTCTGTAGATTTGAATACGGCTACCTTTCCGGAAGCTACGGTAACCCGGTAGGTACCGGTAGCAGCATAGGAACGGATACTGAAAGCCGTTCCCAGCACCTTTGTCCGGAAACCGCGGCTTTCAATAATAAAAGGATGTAAAGGGTCCTGATGAATATCAAAATAGGCTTCACCCTGCAGGTACACTGTTCTGTTGTCAGTAAACCTCTCAGGATACTGCAGCTGGCTGTTGGCATTCAGCCATACTACAGAACTGTCTGTCAGCACTACTTTCAGCAGCTGGCCATTATTGGTATGCAGCTCCATCAGCCGGCTGATCTGCTTACGTGGCTGTGTTCCTGATTTATACCACCATCCTGCACCGGCCACGATGGCGGTGACTACAGATGCCACCATTCCCCATTTAATGATACGGTTACGTTTGATGGGAATGACTCTGCCACTGGTTTTGATCCGGGCATCTACGGCCGAAAAAATCTTTTCCCGCAGAAAGACACGGTCATACGTTCCTGTTGCTTCAGGAGCCGGTGTATGCCACTGTTCAAACCATTCGTCCAGCAAGGCTTCCTCTTCGGCGGTGATATTACCACTGAGGTATTTTTCTATGAGCCTGTTTAATTGATTCTCGTCCAGCATGAAAATAAAATTGTATAAAAGCTGCAATGAGCATTATCACAATCCTATTTACCGTGAGGGGAAACAAACACCTATGCCGACGTATATTAAATTAATGTGAACAGATTTTTATTTGCGGAGAGACAGTAGTATCAGTAGGGTAATATAATCTTTCAGATTGCCCCGCATGATACGAAGGGCTTTCACCAGGTGGTTATTAACAGTTTTAGGGGAGATATTCAGCGCTTCAGCGATCTGACGGGTATTAAAGCCTTGTATGCGGCTCAGGGTAAACACTTCCCTGCATTTATCAGGGAGCTGGTCAATCTGTTGTCGTACTACTTCATTCAGCTCATTAAAGGAAAGCTGTTCTGCAGTATTGTTGGTCATCTCCCCCAGGGGAGCCTGTTGCAGATATTTCTGATGGGATAATTGTTTACGATAGGTGTTCAGGATAAGATTCTTTGTGACCCCATATAACCAGGCCCCTACCGGCTTTGCCGGATCGAGGTCTTCCCTGCGTGTCCACAGGGCCACAAAAGTCTCTTGCGTAATTTCTTCCGCCTGTTCTCTATTGCCTAGTTTATACCAGGCCATATCATACTGTTTTTCCCAATAGTGATCATAGATATCACGGAAGGCTTTTTCATCACCCTGCCGTAATTTCTCTATCAGTAAAAACTCATCCGGAAGCACTTCCTTATCAAAATCCATGAGATCAATTTCCATCCAAAAGTAATTCGCATAGAAAAGATCGCATATAAAATAATTGTTAAGAAATAACGGGAACGGTTGCCCGAAAAAATAAGTGTTTCTTTAACAATTAAAAATCATCTACAAAATCTCTCCGGATGGAAAGGTTTGATATCCATGGATGTAGGTGTATTCCCCACCAGTTCCGTCACCAGTTTACCGGTAGCCGCTCCCAGGCTGATGCCCAGCATAGAGTGCCCTGTGGCCACAGTAACGTTACTATAGCGGGAGAGATTACCGATATACGGCAAGCCGTCGGCGCTGCAGGGGCGGTAACCATACCATACCTTGTCTGCACCAGGCAATGGCAGATTAAATTCAGGGAAATAACGTTTCACTGAATCAAAGATTCCCTGTACCCTGCGCATACGTGGTGGCGTATGCAGTGGTGTGATCTCCATGGTACCACCAAAGCGCAGTTTGTTACCATCCATCGGAGAGATGGCCACCCGCGCTTCGCTGAGAATAATAGAGCGACGTACTTTGTAAGGCGCATCATCGAAAGTGACAGAATAGCCTCTGCCACCCACCATGGGAATATTAAGCCCAAACTGCCGGGCCAGCGCAGTACTCCACACACCGGCAGCCAGTACTACGTGATCCGCTGCAATGCCGCCGCCTGTTGTATCAACACCGATGATCCGGTTGCCCGTCATCGCAAATCCCGTCACCTCACGGTGACGTATAAACTGAACGCCCTTCCCTTCCAGATAGGTGAGCAGGCTGAGCATCAGCTGATTGGGATACAACTGTGCATCACCCGGGAAATAAACAGCTCCCAGCGCATCGATGGCTACATCCGGCTCCAGCTGCGACACACCCGCTTTATCCAGTATTTTGGCTTCAATGCCCAGTGCTGCCGCTTCCTCCACCGTTTGTTCGGCGTGATGTGCATTTTGTTCTGTCTTGAAAAGTTCGAGCATACCAAACGGAGCATAAGCGAAACTCAGCTCCGGCATAGTGGCCCATGTTTCATACAATTGTTTGCTCAACAGCGAGATGTCACGCAGCGGTACGGCGGAGCGCTCCACATGTGCGGCGGTGGCGCTTTTCAAAAATTTCAGCCCCCAGTTGATCAGGTCTTTGTTGAGCGAAGGTTTTATATAAAAAGGGCTGCCGGCATCCATCATCCAGCGGAGGCCCTGCCGGACAATGCCCGGTGTAGCGAGCGGCACAAAGTGGCTGGGGCAGATATAACCGGCATTGCCATACGAACAGCCTTCCAGCATGTCGGTACGATCGACCACCGTTACGCTGTAACCCGCCTGTTGCAGATAAAAGGCGCTGCTCAGCCCTATAATACCACCACCAATAATGATTACTTTCATAGTACGTTCATATTACCTGTAATCCGTAAGCGTAAGGATCATCTTCCGGATCAATTGAAATTGTATTGTAACCATAAATTCTGGCCCAGCCTTCAATGCTGGGACGGATGGCCGGTTTACCCCCTACTTTGGTTTCCTCTTCTATCCTGCCGGTAAAACGGGAACCGATAATGCTTTCATGCACAAAAGTATCTCCCTTGCTCAGTTTACCTTGTGTATACCATTGCGCCATCCTGGCGGAAGTTCCGGTGCCGCAGGGAGAACGGTCGATGGCCTTATCGCCGTAGAATACCGCATTACGTGCAGTAGAAGAAGCATCCATCACAGCGCCGGTCCATAAAATGTGGGAGCAGCCGTTGATATGTTCATTCTCCGGATGCACGAATGTGTATATTTCGTTGATCCGTTTCCGTAGTTCCCTGGCCCAGGTTGTCAGTTGGCCAGCAGTGAAGTGTTCCAGTCCTGGAAAATTTTCCTGTACATCTACGATCGCATAAAAATTGCCACCATAGGCAACATCTACTTTCAACAGGCCCAGTTCGGGGCATTCCACCAGAATACCGGTGGCTGCCAGGTAAGCAGGTACGTTGGTCAGCCTCACGCTTTTCACTTTATTACCTTCGCGGTAGTAACTTACTTCCACCAGCCCGGCAGGCGTTTCCATTCTCACTTTACCGGGTACTTTGGGATTTATCAGTCCTTCTTCTATGGCGATGGTAATCGTTCCGATGGTACCATGGCCGCACATGGGGAGGCAGCCGCTGGTTTCGATGAACAACACGGCCACATCGTTGGCCGGGTCGTGTGGTGGATACAGGATACTGCCACTCATCATATCATGACCGCGTGGTTCGAACATCAGCCCTTTTCTGATCCAATCGTATTCCTGCAGGAAATGGTTCCTTTTTTCGCTCATATTGTTTCCCTTCAGGGCAGGGCCCCCGCCGGCTACCAGTCTTACCGGGTTACCGCAGGTATGTGCATCGATGCAAAAAAATGTATGCTTCAAAAGAAGTGTGTTTTCGGTGATTGGATTAGCGTGTATACTGGTTGTCTACCAGGCGCCATATGCCGCCGGGATTATCCTGCTTTAACTCATCGGGCAATAATGCATCAGGGAACTGCTGAAAACACACAGGTCTTACCCAGCGCCGGATAGCAGCGGTCCCTACGGAGGTGTAGCGTGCATCTGTAGTAGCAGGATAAGGGCCGCCATGCACCATGGCAGCACATACTTCCACACCGGTAGGTGCGCCGTTCAATATGATCCTTCCTGCCAGTGTTATCTGCAGGTCGATGACTTCCTGCCATGCTTCCAGGTCGGCGTCTGTGGCCATTACGCTGGTGGTCAGCTGTCCTTTCAGGCTTTTTAATACCGCCAGCAGTTCTGTTTTGTCTTTACAGGCTATTGCCAGCGAGTGCGGACCAAACACTTCTTCCTTCAGATCGGGCTGAGCGAGGAATGCCGCACCGCTGGTGGCGGCCAGAGAAGGAGCTACGGTATCATCCGATGCGATGACAGGTTGTTCCAGTACAGTTGTTGCTTCATGTTTCAGCACCCGGTTACGTCCTTCGATGAAAGAACGATGAATACCTTCGTGCAGCATTTTCTGCGGTGATGTTTTTTGCAGCGCTGAGGCCAGCATATGCTGGAACGCTGTAAATGTGTCACTCTCCAGGCCTACCAGCAAACCGGGATTGGTACAGAACTGCCCTGCTCCCAGTGTGATGGAAGCAGCAAATGTCTGTGCCAGTTCAGCGGCACGCGTTTGTAAGGCATCTGGTAAAAAGACTACCGGGTTTACACTGCTCATTTCTGCAAACACAGGGATGGGGGTTTCCCGTGCCGCAGCATAATTACACAATGCTTTTCCACCCTGCAGAGAGCCGGTGAAACCGACTCCTGTGGCATTAGGATGCATAACCAGTGCTTTTCCGATTTCGTAACTTCCTGTTACATGTTGAACAGTATGCGTTGGCATTGCACTTTGTGCGATGGCTGCCTGTATCGCTTCAAATACCAGCAGTGAAGTGCGTATATGCGCCGAATGACCTTTGATGACTACTGTGGCGCCGGCTGCCAGGGCACTGGCGGTATCACCGCCTGCCGTAGAGAAGGCAAACGGGAAGTTGCTGGCGCCAAAGACGATTACCGGTCCTACCGGCATCAGCATACGCCTGATACCGGGTTTGGTGTCAATCACTGCTTCCACCCAGCTACCTTCTTTGATAAGGTCTGCAAACATACGCAGCTGGTGGGCGGTACGGCCGATCTCTCCTTTCAGCCTTGCCTCTGGCAGATTGGTTTCTTTTCCGGCTACCTGCACCAGGATGTCCTGGCGCGTGGTAATTTCTGTGGCGATAGCATCCAGGAAAGCCGCCCGCTGTGCGGGCTTTGTCCGTCGATATTGTTCAAAGGCCTCAGCGGCCTGTTGCATAATCTGATCTGTTTGCATTGGGTACAGTTATTTTACAGAGAAAGATAATCTGGCAGTGTAGGTCTGTTGGCAACGGAGGTCCGTATTACCTGTAATACTTTTTCTCTTTCAGCACCGGTCAGCGTTAAACGGGGAGCTCTTACATGTTCGCTACCCAGGCCCACTTCGGCTTCCGCCAGCTTGATATATTGCACCAGTTTAGCGGAAAGGTCCAGCTCCAGTAATGGCAGGAACCAACGGTAGATATCCAGGGCTTCTTTTATTCTGCCGGCTTTGGCCAGGCGATATACTGCTACTGTTTCTGCCGGGAAAGCCGCTACCAGACCACCTACCCAGCCATGAGCACCCAGTACTATCTCTTCGAGTGCCAGCGTGTCGAGGCCGCATAAAATTTTAAAGCGATCACCAAAACGGCTGATCATCCTTGTAACGTTGGATACATCGCGGGTAGATTCTTTTACCGCTTGTATATTAGGCAGCTCCTGCAACTGTTCAAAAACATCGAGGGTTACTTCGATCTTATAGTCCACCGGGTTGTTGTACACAATGATTGACAGATCTGTAGAAGCGGCCACTGTTTTATACCAGGCAGCTGTTTCGCGGTCGTCTGAGCGATAACGCATAGGAGGCAGCAGCATCAGACCGGCGGCGCCCCATTTCTTTGCAAGCGCGGCCTGGTTAATGGCCTCTCTGGTAGCACCTTCTGCGATGCCTAATACCACTGGTATGCGGCCCGCTACTTTCTCAACAGTAAATTTTGTCAGTACTTCCTTTTCCGCGGTGGTCAGGGTGCTGGCCTCTCCCAGTGAGCCACCCAGGATAATACCATCAACACCAGCCGACAGCTGTACTTCCAGATTTTTTTCAAACAATGGCAGGTCCAGTTCGTCTGCTGCTGTAAATTTGGTTGTGATGGCCGGGAATATGCCTTTCCATTCAATTGACATAAGAAAAATGTTTTTCCAAAAATATCCAGACAACCCGCAGTTTACTTTCCCGATAGTAATCAATTATAACCTGATATTGACCAGTTTTAGAGAAATCGATTGCCATTAACCGTTTTTTAACCACTTGAGGATATAACTACTTCAAATACGGTTAATATTCGTAATATTGACCCATCCTCGATTCAACCGCCAACAATATGAAAGTTTTACAGTTTACGGTCCCCGTGGCTATCGACAAATCTATTATTCTGCAGAAAGATGTACTGCCATATTTTTACCCCTATCTCCACCGGCACCAGGAAGTGCAGCTCACCTGGGTACAGCAGGGTGAAGGTACACTGGTAGCCGACAACAACATGCATGCCTTCCGGCCTAACGACATTTTCTGGCTGGGCGCCAATCAACCTCATATCTTCAAAAGCGATCCTTCCTACTTTTTACCAAGGAACCGGAAAAAAGTAATGGCCCAGACGCTCTTCTTTAATTCCGATGGCGCACTCTCCGCATTATTTAATCTTCCGGAGATGAAACCGCTGAAAAATTTTGTACTGCAACAACAATCCGGATTTAAAGTACCGACGCCGCAAACCACCGAGATATCAGCCTGCATGCTGCGTATCATTAATACCAGCGGGCCTGAACAGCTGATGCATTTTGTGGAACTGCTCCGCCTGCTGTCGGGCTACCCGGATATTGCCCCACTGGCTGCTGTCAACAAAAAGGTCACTGTCAGCGATCATGATGGTATCCGCATCGGGAATATCTACAATTATATTATGCATCATTATGAACAGCCGATTACGCTGGAAGATGCAGCCGGACAGGTACACATGACTCCTCATGCCTTCTGCCGCTTCTTTAAAAAACATACCCGGCGCACCTTCGTTTCCTTTCTCAATGAAGTACGCATTAATGAAGCCTGCAAAAAACTGACCGATGGCGATTACGATAATATTGCTACAGTAGCCTATACTACCGGGTTTAACAGCATCACTAATTTTAATCGTGTATTCAAGTCCGTTACTGGCAAGTCCCCAAGTCAGTATCTCAACAATTATTTTCAGCATGTAGATCAAGGATGATCAATAACATACTTATTATACGAAAAAAGGTCTTTCGGGTGAAAGATCTTTTTTCGTATATGCTATACCGTTATAGTCAAAGAATACAGCCTGGCTCAGCAGTTATAACATTCACACGGTTAGCGCTGTTTATATTATTTAGAGGAGCATCAGACGAAGCCATGCAATACCATTTGTTTCACTCCGGCAGACATAGCTTTCTGACCCATACAGGAACAGCCGTTTCTTCCTGGGCCGTCAGCCTGGTCATCTTTGCCTGCACACTGCCGCTTTTAAAAGTGTTGCTGCTGAAATTGCTGTGGTTAATGTATCAGCTGTTGCTGCTATATCAATATTAATCTTTCACCCCGAAAATAAACCTCATAATGACAATCCGGAAACTATACCTGCTACTGTTAATACTGCCGCTGGCATTTGTTGGCAGACCATCCCTGGCCCAGCAGAAAGAGACTAAAACAGCTGCTGACATCAGACAACTCAAGGCAAAAACCAGAAATGCGCTCGACTCTCTGGACAAAGAACAGGAAAGACTAAAAGAAGATGCGGGTAAACTAAAGAAGTCAGAAGAAGCAGAATTCAAAAAAGAAATGGCAGCCATCAAGCGCGAAGAAGTTAACCTGCGGGAAAAAGTAAAAGAAGAAACTAGAGTGGCAGATGAAAAATGGGAGTCCTTCAAAACCACGGTAGAAAAGGAATTTAACGATCTGAAAAAAAGAGTAGAACGTGCAAAAGACAAACTGAAAAAACAAATTCCCGACAATAGCCAGCAGCCAGCAGAGCGCAATGTCCCCGAACCTCCTACCCTGTTGACCTGAAACAACCCTTACATCACGAGCACAGCGGCTCCTTTGATTTTTCCTTCCCGCAGGGCAGTAAGTGCTTCATTGGCCTGTGAAAGCGCAAAAGTCTGTATGGCTGTCATCACCGGCATTTTAGACAACTGCTCCATCAGCAGCTCTCCGTCTTTACGGGTAAGATTAGCCACAGAACGTATCACTCTTTCCTCCCACAATATACTGTAGGGGAAAGCAGGAATATCACTCATATGAATACCGGCACATACCACTGTCCCGCCTTTGTCGAGTTGCGCCAATGCCCGCGGCACCAGCGATCCGTCGGGCGCAAAGATAATAGCGGCATCCATCAATATCGGAGGCTCATCCTCGGAACTGCCCGCCCATACAGCTCCTGTTTTTAAAGCAAACTCCTGCCCATCACCATCACCTGGTCTGGTAAAGGCATACACCAGTTTATAGTGAAACTTCGCTATCTGTACCAGTATATGTGCAGCAGCTCCATAACCGTAGAACCCAATGTTTTCGGCATATCCGGGTAACATACGCCAGGAGCGGTAACCAATCAACCCCGCACATAACAACGGTGCACCGCCCGGATGCGCATATGTTTCCGGCAGCTTCAGACAATAAGCAGCCAGCGCTACGGTATACTCCGCATATCCCCCGTTGACAGAATAGCCCGTAAACAGTGCATGTTCACACAGGTTTTCCTGTTCCTGCAAACAGTATTTACAATGGCCGCAAGTATAAGCCAGCCACGGCACTCCTACCTTTTCTCCTATCCCCGGAGAAGTCACACCATCTCCGGTGGCTACCACCACTCCTACAATCTCATGCCCCGGAATCAGCGGCAATGACGGATTGGGCAGCTCTCCGTCAACAATATGCAGGTCGGTACGGCATACACCGCAGGCGATGACCTTTATCAATACCTGCCCTGCCGCAGGAACCGGCACCGGCACGGTATGCAGCAACAGCGGATTGCCGGCTTTTTCCATTACCATAGCTTGCATGGTGCCGGGGATAGTGATCTGTTGTTTCATAAAACAGATTTTTGGTTTTATTGTGTTCCGTAAACAGCCATCGCAGCTACAAGCCTGGGGCCAGACCAGTTGCCATCTACCATCAAACGCCGGAGCGTATACAGTTCATTCCCCGGCGTCGGATGGCGATTCAGCTGGAAAGCAGCTTTATACCCGGCTTTCTTCAGTTCAACAATAATACTGTCGTTATATTCTCCAAACGGATAAGCAAAGTACCAGACAGGCCGGCCGGTTATTTTTTCCAGCTGCTGCCGGGGCTCCACCAGCTGTTTCTGCCAGTCCATTACACCGGTGAGTTTAAGATGAGGATGATCCCATGTGTGAGAAGCAATCACATGTCCCTGATCAGCCATGGTTTTGATCTGGTCCTTCGAGAGATACCGGGGTTTGTTTAATGTAACTGTCATCACAAAAAAAACGCCCCGCAAACCAAAGTGTTGCAATAGCGGCGCAGCTACCGTTGCATGTTCTGCATGCGAATCATCAAAGGTGATGATACAGGTGCGGGGAGGTATAGGCCGCCCTTCTTTCAGCAACGTGATGGCTGCATCCGGTGATATGGTATGATAACCACTGTCAGCAAGGGTTCTGAGCTGCCGTTCAAATTGCGCCCTGTCTACATGCAACAGGTCGTTTTTGTGGGTTCCGGGAACGGTAATGTTGTGATAACAGAGGATAGGCAGCTGTTGCTGGCCGGTGACAATCACCGGCAACCAGCAGAGCAAGAAAACAATCAGGTGTTTCATATGCTTATTGATATTGAATATAAATCGGACGGGGATACAGTTTCAGCACTTCATCGGGCTCCATGAGATGGCCCCCCGTCTCCACATCTACCTCATAAAACAACTTAAAACCGGTAAACTGCACCGGTTGATCGGCAATCCAGCTATGGTAGGTATGTTTCTTTTTTGCCACTCCTCCGAATCCATCCATATCCATCACAATCTGTACTTCCGGTTGAAGGTGAATATCTTTGTAATTCGTGACCATACCCTTTGTAAAACGGTGTACCACCAGTATTTTGGGAGGCAGGCCATATTGTTTGACAATTCCAGCCAGCCAGGAACTGGCGTAGTTAATATCCTCTGCATCCATTGTACCAATTACAGAGCAGGGAGCACGGCCATTTTTCATGGAGTATTCAGGATCTATGCCCAGATGGACTTCCGGACGGGACATAAATTTTTCCAGGAGCGGCAGCTCATCACGGAGTTTGCTCTGTCCGGGTTGCACATCCAGGAAAACGATGGCATGCTCCTGCGTTGCCAGGTCCAGCGCTTTGTTGATAGCAGTGGCAGGCATACGCTGACGATATTTACCATCTGCACCGGGGCTGCGCTGGGCCGTCACAGCGATATAATGAAAAGCCGGAATAACCGGTGTGGTACTGTCTGCGGCTTCCCATAATGCAACCGTTTCCTTTAGCCGGGCCAGCATACTGTCTACCGGGACAGTTCCCAGCACTCCCAGCCGGGGTGTATAAAAATTACCATAATAAGCCACAATCCGGTTGAACGGCAATAATGCCCCGGGAAGCGGGTAATAGGTGTTAACCGGCCATGTTAGCGAAGGAGAGTCATGCAGCAGGTGCAGCATCCGTTGCTGATACATCAGCGTATCTACAGTATTGCTTTTCGCTATACTGTCTACCTGCGCAGGTTTATTGACAACAACGCTTTCCTTTTCCGGCACCACCTCTTTTGAAGGTTTTTCATGACGACCAGGTTTCCAAACAATCCATACTACCAGTAATACAAGCAGCGTCACCAACAACAACTTCCATAAATATTTCATCCCTTGTACTTTAAATAGCAAACTAAATCTACCTGCTTCTTTCCACAGAACAAATGACACTACTCATAACAAATCATGACAGGGATCAGTTCTCTGTTTTCCTGATTATAATCAGGTTTGGGGTTAATATCTGTCATACATTCCCCCTATACAACAACGTAAATTGCATTGACAAAACAGGAGCACTGTAACCTCAAAATCCGGACTCATTATGAAAACACATTTGAAAAATAGTCCTCCCATTCCCACTCCGCTGGCCGGTCTTGGGAATATCCGGGGTATCACAGGCCGGGAAGTGAATGCCATACAGGAGCAGCTGGGAGTCAACAGTACACGGGAGCTAATCCCGCTTATCAGCAATGGCCGGCTCGAAACCGTAGAAGGTCTTACACCCTTACAGGTTAAAAACATCCGGCAGGCACTTAAACTATACAAAAACGCCAACAGCCGCTATTTGCGTTGGGATGCCCACCTTATCGGTGAAGAGCTGTTAAGGGCCATCGGACGGTTTCCGGAGGTAGAGAAAGTATTACTGACCGGTAGCTTGCGAAGAGGTAAGGATACCATTGGAGACATCGATATACTGGTGCAGCTGAGTGAGGCTGACCGGCGGAAACTACTCTATAAAATCGCCCGCATGCCGCAAACAGAAGGTATCATCGCTGCAGGCCCACATCATTTCTGTGTGGTATTACGCAACCAGATGCAGGTAGACATCCGCCTGGCCACCAATAAATACTTCGGCGCCAGCCTGTTGTATTATACCGGCTCTGTAAAATACAATACAGACATGGATGAGCTGGCAGCTTCCAAAGGGTTAAAAATCACTCCCACCGGCCTGGTAGACAGCCATACCGGCGAATATGTAGCAGGAGAAAAGGAAGAAGATATCTATCGTAAACTGCAGATCGACTTTATCACACCGGAACTCAGAGAAAACCATGATATCCTTAACGCGGCTGCAGGCCATCATGTCCCCCCACTGGTTACCTTCAACCAGTTAAAGGGAGATATGCAAATACATACCAACTGGAGCGATGGTGCCGAAAGCATCGCATCCATCGCACAATACCTGTCCCATGCATTCCCACACTACCACTATATCGTGATCACAGACCATGTGTCTGCCTCCCGCGATAATCATATACTGCATACAGAAGATATTTTCAGGCAGGCCGCAGAAATAGATCGTATCAACGCCGCCATGGGATATGACTACATAAAAAAAGGAGCTGAAATAGATATCGGAAAAGATGACAACACAACACTGCCGGATGAAATACTGCAACAGTTTGACTGGGTGATCGCTTCCATACACAGCGACTTCTCCAGTGATAATACTTCCCGGCTGATAAAGATGTGTGAAAATCCATACATCCACTGTATCGGCCATCCCAGCGGTAGACTGATCGGTATCCGCAACCCCTACCCTGTCAACTGGGACGAAGTATTTACAAGGGCTGCCGCCACCGGCACTGCCATGGAAATCAATGCCCGCCCCAAACGGCTGGACCTGAACGATACCCTGGTACGCCAGGCTGCAGACAAAGGCGTTAAAATAGTGGTTAACAGCGATGCCCGAAACCTCACCGACTTTGATTTCGTAAAAATGGGCATATCCACCGCAAGGCGCGGCGCATGCAATAAAACAGATATTCTTAACACCGGCTGCTGGGATGAGATAGAAAAATTTAAAGCGACAAAACAACAACTGCTGAAAAAATAAACCTGTAATGAATCATAATTCCAGCTGATGAATGTCATAGTTCACCCTACACCGGTAAAGTAATTTTAAAATAAAAAAACTATGGAAAAGATATTACTGGTCATGTGTGGTGCAGCTCCGTCCAACAGTGCAGTGGATTTCGCTTGTTATCTCTCAGATATTTCTCATTCAAAACTGGTAGGCTGCTTCTACAAAGACAAAGAAACAGCCATCAATGCCGTTACCAAAAGAAAGATGGCCCATGCTGGCGATGACTGGGATTCACCTGAAACTTTCGCTGAAAATATACCTATCAGCTCCATGCAAACCTTTGAAGATACCTGTGGCGCAAGAGGCATCCCAGCCGCTGTCAAATATATGGAAGAACCTACACTGGATAATATTCTTGCAGAAAGCCGTTTTGCAGATCTTATGATTGTAGATGCCCCACAGGGGAACGTTTTTCCATTCCTGCAAAAACTACTATCATCCGCTCAATGCCCGGTAATTATAGCCCCCCGCAGCTGTACCGCTATTGATGAAATTGTATTCTGTTATGATGGCAGTCCATCAGCGGTCTTTGCCATGAAACAACTGATTTACCTTTTGCCGGAACTGGGAGAAAAAAAGGCGACCATCGTACATATCGGTACCACCAGCATCCCCGAAGAAGAAAAGAAAAATCTGGCCGGCTGGCTGAGCAGACATTTTGCATGTTCTACCATCACTACCTTGAAAGACAACACGACAGCAACATTGTCCGATTTTCTGCAGAAGAAACAGGAAACAATGATTGTGATGGGAGATTTATTATCAGGATTGATAACACCGGCACATCCTGTGTTTATTACTCATCATTGATCTTCTATCGGATTCAGGTCGAGCAGCCGGTTGATCAGATATTGCAGCTGCGCATCTTCGCGTCGTATCGTCGCAGAAATATTTTCCTTTGGGCCGTTTTCTTCAGGGGAACGGCTATTGGTTACCCTATTATTTGCTGGCGGCACATATAGTGGCGCCGGAATACTGTTGATAAAATCGGCTTTCATGGCAGAGAAGCGCCGCTGCCTTCTCTGTTTTTTGTAAACATTATAACATAACCATACCATAGTGCCCATCAGCAAAACGCCCCACCACAACAGGGGCACTGTTTTCTCATTGGAAATATCGGGAGTATGTATCATGATACAACCGGTTTGTAGTTTGCCTCCTAAAGATAAGATAGCTTTTCTGATCGCAGCAGCTCCAGCCCGTTATGTTAACAATACCTTGTCTGCGGCCCTTTTTCCGGATGATTAAAATTTTTTCTGCTGAAATTGTCACAAAAATTCTGTTCCTCCGTCCTTGTTGTAAAATGGATTTTTTATGACTAGACACACAAAGGTATTCACTCTTAAAACATGGCACTATTATTCCGGCATTACTCTTTCTGTATTTATTGCCTTTCACCTGTTCAACCAGCTGATGTCATTGCATAGTGAAAACGCGCACCTGGCCGTTATGAAAGCCTTCCGGACAGTTTACCGTCATCCGGTGGTGGAAACCATCCTACTGATAGCGGTAGCATCGCAGGTGGTGACTGGTATCCGGCTACTCTTCAGCAGCAAACGAAAATCAGCTGCCGAAAAAATTCAGGTGTATTCCGGCATGTATCTCTCCTTTTTTCTGCTCTTTCATGTAGGCGCTGTGTTGTACGGCCGTTTTACAGGGTTGGATACTAACTTTTATTTTGCGGCTGCCGGCCTGAACATGTATCCGTCCACTTTCTTCTTTATTCCTTATTATCTGCTGGCCGTTACTGCCATATCACTGCACGTGGCCGCCATTCACTATATCAAAACAGGCTCCGGTGGCTGGTCACGTGGCATTGCCGTGATAGGTTTTATTGTGGCGCTGCTGATCATCACTGGTTTTACCGATCGTTTTCAGTGGCGGAAAATGCCTGCAGCCAATGAACAGTTTATCCGACAGACGTTTGGCCGTTAGCGCAGTTTATCCGGATTTCGTACAAAGTAAACCGTTTCAATGCCATCTGCTCCGACAGAACAGATCATCAGGGTATCTACTGCTCCGGTGGTTTTGTCGTAGCAGATGATGCCATATTCACCATTGATCATCTTTACTTCAAAAAGCAATTCCGCACCTCTCTTAGTATAAAGTCCGTTGAGGAAGGTAATCGCATCTGCGCGGCCCAAAACAGGCCAGCGTGCTGCCGTTGCGCGGCCACCACCATCGGAGTAGATGGCAATATCCTCTTTCAGACAGGCCATCAGTTGCTCAACATCCCCACTGGTACAGGCTTTCACGAATGCGCTAAAAAGCGTACTACGCTGCTCTTCAGACGGAATATATTTTACTCGCCCGTCTGTCACCTTCTCCTTGGCACGATGAAACAACTGCCGGCAGTTATCCTGCCCCAACGACAATACTTCTGCAATCTCTTCGTAGGCATAGTCCAGCGTTTCACGAAGGATAAACACTGCACGCTCCTGCGGATTCAGTTTCTGTAACAACAATAATAAGGCAAAGGAAATATCCTGGTCCTGCACATAAACAAAACGTTCCTGATATAATGGAGTGGGTAAATCAATTCCGGGATAAACAAATCTTTTACGCATCTCCAGCAACGACAGACAGCGGTGCATCACTGCTTTCACCAGATAATGCTCAGGATTGGCAATCATTGTTATATCCTGCTTCACAAAAGAAAGATATACATCGTGCAGGATATCTTCCGCGTCCATCGCGTTTTTGGTCATTTTGTAGGCAACTGCAAACAACCGGGGTTTATATGTTTCAAAACTGTTCTCCATTGGTGCAACTTTTAGGTTCTCCAAAGAGGGAATAATATTCTTCTCCCCAATCACACAATGCCTCAATCGCAGGGACCAACTTAATACCGATGGGTGTCAGCTTATATTCCACCCTGGGTGGTGTTTCTGCATATACTTTTCTTTCGATGATACCATCCCGCTCCAGTTCCCGCAATTGCAACGTGAGTGTGGCATGTGTAATATCGTGCATCTTATTGCGCAGTTCACCAAAGCGCAGAGGGCATCCCTTCCGGATAGCATTGAGCAGCAGCAGCTTCCATTTGCCACCGATTACCTTCAGGGCTTTTGTCATGGTACAGTTATTTTCCACTACCAATGGACTTTTATCCCTTTGCATATCTGCTTGTATATCATCATTAGTATCTTTTTCCATACCAGGTATTATTCTTTAAACTACTTGTTATAATCTGTTGCTGGCCGCAACTTTGGCGGCGATAAAGTTAACGAATTGGTTATTTAAAACGATTATACAGGATTAATATGAACAGACTGCAAGTGAAATGGTTATCTCTGCTGATTGTGTCTTCCTCTGTATTTCTGGCCGTGATTGATATTTTTATTGTCAATGTAGCGCTGCCTTCCATCCGGAAAGGCGTGAATGGCACCGAGTCAGATATGCAACTGATCATCGCGCTCTATCTGCTGGGTTATGCGTCTTTTCTGATTACCGGCGGCCGCCTCGGTGATCATTATAGCAGGAAGAAAGTATTTATCACTTCCATGTTATTGTTTACCGTCAGCTCTTTATTATGTGGCCTTGCGCAAACGGCCTTTCAGCTGAACACAGCGCGTTTTGTACAGGGCGTAAGTGCTGCCTTTATGATACCGCAGGGTATCAGTTATATTCATATCCTCTTTCCGGAGCATAAGGAAAGAATCAAGGCACTGGGCATCTATGGGAGCATCGCCGGTTCGGCCTCTGTAATAGGACAGTTCCTGGGTGGGCTGCTACCTGACATACACTGGGTGGTAGAAGGATGGCGCCTGCTGTTCCTGATCAACCTGCCCATCGGCTTTGCAGCGGCGCTGCTGGCCGCCAGGTATCTGCATGATACGCCACCGCAGCAAAGCGGACGATTCGATATCAGCGGTGTGATGCTGCTTACCATTGCGCTCTTTGCGCTGGTATTTCCGTTGATCCGTGGCCGTGAGTTGGGCTGGCCTTTATGGAGTATTTGTTCCCTGGCAGGTTCTGTATTGCTGCTGCTGTTTTTTGCATATGACCAGCGGCGCAAGCTGGCCAAACAAACGAACCCCCTGATTAATATCCGCCTGTTCTCTTACCGGGATTTTAATATCGGTCTTTGTGCTGTACTGTTTTATTTTATGGTACAGGACTCCTATTTTCTCATCAATGTTATTTTTATGCAAACAGGATTGGGCTTTAGTTCTTCTGAAACAGGTATCCTGTTTGTATTCCAGGGTGTTGGGTATGTAGTGGCTTCATTGGTGTCTATCCCGCTGGTAAAACGTTATGGTAAACGTGTTTTACAGGGAGGTGTAGTGATGATGATACTTTCGCTGATGATGCATGTGTTCTTTTTCCGTTCTGATGTGCTCCCCAGGCCGGTGCTGCTGGCCACACTTTTCTTTTATGGAACAGGATGTGGTTCGGTATTGCCTTCTTTACTCACTATGGCGCTGAAGAGCATCCCTGTTCATTTTGCGGGGGCTGCCTCCGGTACTTTTTCCACCTTCCAGCAAACATCGATAGCATTAGGCATAGGCGTAGTGGGTGGTATCTTTTTCAGCATACTAGGCAGCCAGACATCCATTACCGCGTATATGGGCGCTTATCAGACTGCTACCGGTGTTAATATCCTGTTTTTGTTGCTGGTGAGTTTTTTTCTGTATATCCTTCCGGAAGAAAAAGAAGCCCGGGCAGGTTCATGATTCCGATTTTACAAACCTTCGGTTAAACCAGTTTTTAACGATCTGCGTAAGGGCCACATAGGCAATCAATATAAAAAACAAACAGGCCCAGTAAGCCGCGGGCAGTACTGTAAAACCGAAAGTGGCAGCCAGTGGAGATACTGTCAGCCAGGCACCGGCTATGACTATACAAACCGAGGTGACCATTAACTGCCAGCTGGCCCAGCTTTCTATGAAAGGAATTTTATTGGTACGGATCACATGAATGATGAGTGTTTGTGTAAACAGCGATTCTATAAACCATCCTGTATGAAACAACGCGGGATTATTCCATCCTCCGAAATAAGTGATCAGCAGCCAGAAGGTAATGTAGTCAAATATAGAGCTGATAGGGCCTATTACAAGGATAAAACGCCGTAGTTCACCAACCGTCCATTTGCGGGGTTTCACCAGCCATTCCGGATCTACATTATCCGTTGGGATGGCCGTCTGCGAAAAATCATACAGCAGATTATTGATCAGCACCTGTATCGGCAGCATCGGCAGAAAAGGTAAAAATGCGCTGGCTCCTACTACGCTGAACATATTACCAAAGTTGGAGCTGGCCGCCATCCGGATGTATTTGATGATGTTGCCAAATACCTTACGGCCCTCTGCCACGCCCTGTTCCAGGATCATCAGATTATTTTCCAGCAGGATAATATCCGATGCTTCCTTAGCGATGTCCACGGCTGTGTTAACGGAGATGCCCACATCTGCTGCTTTTAAAGCGGGTGCGTCGTTAATCCCATCGCCCATAAATCCTGTAACATGCCCGTTCTGCTGCATCGCTTTGATGATACGCAACTTGTGAATCGGCGCCAGTCTTGCAAATACATGGTGATGCACGACTTCCGCTGTCAGCTCCTCATCTGTCATCTGCTCTATATCCGGACCCAACAAAATACGGTCAACATTTACACCTACTTTTCTGCAGATATAGGCGGTAATACTTTCATTGTCTCCTGTTAATATACATACATCCACCTTTGCGGCAGACAGGCTGTGCAAAGCTGCGCTGGCCGTAGCTTTAGGCGGGTCCAAAAAAGAAAGATATCCCAGCAGCACCAGTTCGGATTCATCCGTCACGGAATACACCGGCGCATCAGGAGCACCCGGCATCCATTTATAGGCCAGGGCCACCACCCGGAAACCCTGTGCATTCAATGCTTCCACCTGACGATGATACCGCTCCTGCTGTTCATGTGAGAGTGGTGTTATTTGCCCATTGATCTCTACCTGGGTACAGCGTTCCATGATACCTTCCACCGCTCCTTTACAAATAAGGATGTTAAGCCCCTCTTTGTTTTCCAGCACCACCGACATACGTTTGCGTACAAAATCAAAAGGTATTTCATCAATCTTGCTGAACTCCTCCCTTATATGCAGGGCTGTTCCCACTTCTTCATGATGAAGGATAGCTTCGTCCATCAGGTTTCTCAGGCCGGTGTGGTAATAGCTGTTCAGATAACCGAAATCCAGCACTTTCTGGTCGGGTGTGCCTTCAGGATTAAGGTACTGTTCCAGTACAATGCGGCCTTCTGTGAGTGTTCCGGTCTTGTCTGTGCACAACACGTCCATGGCGCCGAAGTTTTGTATGGCACTGAGTTTTTTGACGATCACTTTTTTGCGGGACATAGCGATGGCGCCTTTGGAAAGGTTCACGGTCACGATCATGGGGAGCATTTCGGGCGTAAGCCCTACTGCTACTGAAAGCGCAAACAGGAATGCTTCCAGCCAGTTGTGCCGGCAGAAACCATTGATGAGAAATACAGCGGGTACCATCACCAGCATAAAGCGGATCATCAGCCAGGTAAAACTGTTGATGCCCTTATCAAAACCGGTCACCACCTGTTGACGGCTGATATGTGCTGCCAATGCCCCGAAGTCTGTTTTTTCGCCGGTATGTACTACCACTGCAGTGGCGGTGCCACTTTCCACGTTGGTTCCCAGAAAACAGTTGTTGCTATTATACAGCGGTTCTTCCTGCCCGGACAGAGGGTCCGCCACTTTTTCGACTGGCAGCGATTCTCCGGTTAACACCGCCTGGTTAAGGAACAAATCTTTTGAGGCCAGCAAACGCACATCAGCCGGTATCATATCACCGGCCCCCAGTTTGACAATATCTCCCGGCACCAGCATTTTTAAAGGAACTTCCTTGTCTTCACCATTTCTACATACAGTAGCATGTGTGCTCACCAGGGCCTTCAGTTTTTCAGCAGCCTTATCGGCCCTCATTTCCTGAGTATAACGGATCGCTACTCCCAGCACTACCATGCTGAAAATAACAATGGTGGAACGCAAATCGCCTGTCAACAGGCTAATCAGGCCCAGCACACTCAACAATATTACCAGAGGGTTTTGCAGGCTTTTCCACAAACGAAGCAAGGGGGATAAAGGTTTTTCTTCCTTCACCTCATTCAGCCCGTATTGCGCCCGCCTTTGTGCAACCTCCGCATCAGACAATCCTTCGGGTACAAAACCAATGGCTTTTTTGACATCTTCCAAAGGAAGCTCCATCAGGCTTCCGTTATCGTGATGGTGCATGTAACATAAACAGGCGGAAAGGCTCCCCTGTTCACTACAGCCATATTAAGGATGTGCGATAAACATAGGCTGGGTAATCAGTTGAATTACAGATTTCATAGGATTGGGTGCAAACAGGTTGGAAAGCAGACTTCTGCCAAATGCTCCCATCACGATCATCACATTTTCCCTGCCGGAGAGGTATTCCATCAACCTCGCCTCCACATTATCATCTTCCGCTATCTCGATAGAAACATCATTGTAATGTGCATGTAACCATTCTTTCAGTTTTTCAACGTCGTCCTGTAACGGCTTCCCTGGCGGTGTTACACTGAGTAAGGTCACCTTATGGTCATGAAGCTGAGGCAGCAGGTAGGTAAACTGTTTGATTGCAAATACAGATGCACCGCTGCCATTATAGGTAAGTATGATCTCGTGTACTGATTTGAAATTTTCCGGAGCGATGATAACAGGACATTCCGCTTTTTCCAATATGTCCCTGACAAAGCCGGTGGGCGCTGTTTCCGGACGCCAGGAAAAAGTAGTGGCCGCATCTATCACGATCAGGTCTGCATACCTGCTTTCCTTCAGTACGGCTTTTAATGGCATACCGGTATGCTGGTGCACTACACTGTTGATACCACTGCCGGTACAACATTGGTGGAACCGGCGGATATTTTCATCGCGGTACAGCTCTTTCTGCTCTTCCAGCCGGACACCTGGTATCGGCGCAGTGACACCCCTTTCATGGATCTCTGCCGCAGAGCGCAGTTCCATAGACTGGTTCTCCAGGAAAACACCGGTGATTTTTGACTGGGTGAGGTTGGCGAGAAAACAGGCGAAATCAAGACAGCTGTTACTCATACTCACCACATCCGTCACGAATAATATTTTTTCCATAAAACATTGTAGGATTTATTCTTTCTCCGGTTCTTCCGGAAGCTGAAGGGCGGCAGGCTCTTTCAGTCCATCACCGGCATTCAGCTCTTCCAGAGAGAGATGCCCGGCCCTTGTTGTCTGCAACCAGATCGAACCGGATCTGTGTAATACTTTAGCGCTCAGGCCAAAGAGATAACTTAAATCATGTTCTACCGCGAGCGCTGTACGGTAGTGGCTGATATCCAACCATCCAAAGCTGTGCAGTATCCGGATCTTTTCAATAGGCATTTCCGGTGGTACCCGGTTTCTTTTAGCATTACAGACTCTATCCACATAAGGTGTATGGAAGAACTCCAGTTTCAGACATGGGTACAACCCGTGAAACTTATCCTGTATATCAGCAATGATGGCTTCTTCACTAATGTAAATCTGCATAACCATAGCTTTAAAATGCTGATACAATAATACAACCGTACAGCCGGCCATACTATGAGGTTCATCAGGTACAAACCTGATACTAATCATATTTCCGGACAACAACTGACGAGCCTGTCAAAACCTCGTCAGTCTTGATACTGAAGGAGAAAATCCTTAACTTACCATAGTTGTAAAACAACCAGCAATGACAACATCCATCAGAGATCTTGACATTGACTTTCAACTCAGTATGTTCGCAGCATTAATGGAGAGAGTCCCCGGCCTGGTCGCTATCAGAGAGATGACAGGCGGACGGTTGAAGTATATCAATGCAACAGGTATCCGGATGCTGGGAACAAATGATTTCCCTTCCCTGAAACTGCTGCTGGAACAAAATCAGCTGGGAGACGGAAAAACAATCACGGGCAATGCCTTCCCCCCTGAGGACCCCGTTCTGCATGAAATACAATGGAGAAATCTGCAGGGTGAAACCTTCACCGGCCTGTATGAAGAAATGATCATACAACATCAGGGCCAGTCCTACTGCTTCTTCCGCATCACCGACAGTCAGTCAGACAGACGCTACAAACTACAGCTCAGCAAAGAACTGCAGCGTTTTGGCGCCCTTTTCAACTATGCCAGTATAGGCATTATCGTTACTAACCAGGATGGCGAAATTATGCTCATCAATGATTTTGCCCTTCAACAGTTTGATTACAGAAGAGAGGAACTAACCGGCAAACCCATAGAACAACTGATTCCTCAGCGACTGCAGCAAAAACATATAGGACATCGCGAAAGGTATAACGCCGCGCCACAGAGCAGGCCCATGGGCATTGGACTCGACCTCTTCGCTGTACGCCGCGACGGTTCCGAATTTCCGGTGGAGATCAGTCTGAGCCACTATTCCAATGAAGAAGGCCATTTTGTGATCGCTTACATCAGTAACATCACCGCCAGAAAAAAAGCAGAAGACAAAATCGAAAGGCTGAACAACGAACTCGAAGGCATGGTAGAAGAACGTACTTTACAATTACGCAAAGCACTCGCCGATCTCGAAGCATCCAAAGAAGAGCTTACACAGGCACTCAGCAGAGAAAAGGAACTAGGCGATCTTAGATCCCGCTTTGTTTCCATGGCATCGCATGAATTCCGCACGCCGCTGAGTACCATCCTGTCATCTGCCTTTCTGGTAAAACACTATGCAGCAGACGGCGAGCAGCCCGTCCGCGACAAACATATCCAGCGCATTGTTAATTCTGTCAGCTTTCTCACCGACACACTGAATGATTTTCTCTCCGTAGGAAAAATAGAAGAAGGAAAATTACAACCACGATATACCACCTTCGATATAGAAGACTACTTCAATACCATCGTACAGGAAATGCAGGAACTGATAAAAGAAAACCAGATCATCCGCTACCAGCACACCGGAGCTACCGAAGCCTGGCTGGACCCGTCTTTGTTGCGGCATATTTCCATGAACCTGCTGGGCAACGCCATTAAGTTTTCGCATCCCGGCGGCACCATCGAAATGTTCACCGCTGTGGAAGACAAACAGTTTATCCTGACGATCAAAGACAATGGCATCGGTATGTCGCAGGAAGACCAGCAGCACCTTTATGAACGGTTTTACCGGGGTACCAACGTCAGCAACATTCAGGGCACAGGACTCGGCCTGCATATTGTGCAGAAATACAGTGAACTGCTCAACGGCGCTATTTCCTGCGCCAGCGAGCTGGGAGTAGGCACCATCTTTACCATCACTTTTCCGGCAGATCCCTTAAATGTACGCTCACCATGAAGACGATCCTGT
The DNA here is from genome assembly GCF_003308995.1 of Chitinophaga flava. Classification (NCBI taxonomy): domain Bacteria; kingdom Pseudomonadati; phylum Bacteroidota; class Chitinophagia; order Chitinophagales; family Chitinophagaceae; genus Chitinophaga; species Chitinophaga flava. The sequence continues at coordinate 547,641 of NZ_QFFJ01000001.1, forward strand.
TGATAGAAGACAACGAAGAGCTGAGAGAGAATACTGCTGATATCCTCGCTATCGCCGGCTATCGCGTACTCACAGCCGAAAACGGGAAAGCAGGAATTGAAATGCTCTTTCAACACCAGCCCGACCTGGTGATCTGTGATATCATGATGCCTATACTGGATGGCTTTGGTGTATTACATCTGATGCAACAACAGGAGTCTGTAAAAGATACGCCCTTCATCTTTCTGACCGCTAAAACAGACAGGGCCGATTTCCGCAAAGGAATGGGCATGGGTGCAGATGATTATCTCACCAAACCCTTTAGTGGTACCGAACTCTGGGACACCGTGGAAAGCAGGCTGAGAAAAGCTGCGATCAAAAAACAACAGTTTCCTGCTGATATACAGGGTATGAGCCAGCTGATGTATGAAGTCACCGGCAAAACCTCCCTGCAGACACTCGCAGAAGGCCGCAACATTGATAAGTACCGTAAAAAACAGGTGATCTATGCCGAAGGGAATCATCCTTCCCGCCTCTATTATGTGCAGAAAGGAAAAGTAAAAACCTGTAAAACCAATGACCAGGGGAAAGAACTGGTGCTTGACCTTTACTCCGCCGGCGACTTTCTGGGATATACCGCCCTGTTGGAAGGTACTGTGTACAAAGAAACGGCCATCGCTATGGAAGATACTGAAATAGCCCTGATCCCTGCCGATGATTTTAAGGAACTGCTCAACAACAACCATGAAGTGGCTACACAGCTGATTCGTATGCTGGCCAAAAACATCACAGACAAGGAACAACAACTGCTGGGACTGGCCTACAACTCTCTGCGCAAAAAAGTAGCAGAAGCGTTGATCAGTCTTCTACGAAAATACAACCCTCATAACGAAACGCCTTACACCGTGAATATCAGCCGCGAAAACCTCGCTACCATTGCCGGAACAGCCACCGAATCACTGATCCGCACACTCAGCGATTTTCGTGAGGAAAAGCTGATTGACATCAGGGATGGAATGGTCATTATTCTGGATGAAAACAAACTGTCCAATATGCTGTACTAAATAACTATTAAACGATCTGTTATGAAAAAGATATTGCTGGCTATCGATGACGGACATTTTCCGGAAGGCGCTTTTGAATTTGCCAGGCAGATGAATGAAATAGAACCGATTGTTTTATGCGGCGTATTTCTGCCGGAGATGAACCTTTCCGTGGATATAGGCTATGGTTCTGCATTTATTCCGTTAACGGAAAATTACGGCGCTGCTTCCATTCAGCAAAGCATGGTTACTTTTAAGGAATACTGCGAACGTCATCAAATCCATCATCTCGTACATCATGATGTCAGTGAATTCGCCCTGAAAGTACTACACAGGGAAACCCGTTTCGCCGACCTTTTGCTGCTGAGTAGTGAAAAGTTTTATGCAGACATCGTATACGGCCCAGGCAGTTTTCTGGACAGTGTTCTGCATCAGTCGGAATGCCCGCTGATCGTATCTCCCGAAAACCTGGCTTTCCCCGAAAGTATTATCCTCACATACGATGGCAGTGCTTCCTCTGTATTTGCTATTAAAAGTTTTGCGATGCTTTTCCCGCAACTATGCTCCCGTAAAACGATGTTACTATATGCTCAAAGCGATAAATCCAGTATACCCGACACCGATAGTATACTGGAACTGGTACAACATCATTTCTCCAACCTCGACGCACAGGCAGTGAACATGATACCGGAAAAAAATTTCAACACCTGGCTGGGCGGAGTGGGGAAGCCGATTGTAGTCAGTGGTGCTTATGGCAGGTCGCAGATTTCAAGGTTTTTCCGGCACAGCTTTATCGCTGATACGCTCAAGGCCCATCAGGTGCCTGCATTTATTGCCCATCGCTGATGCCGCAGGCTTATATTGTTTTTTTATCTGCTTTCAGCATATCGATGATGCTGTCGAATGCAGACAGGTCCCGCTTCAACATCAGCACACGGGTGGTAATAAACTCACCTGCTTTATTATAGCCATGGACGAGGGAAAACGCCACCACTTTTCCCTTGTCAGGCAGATCATTCCAGATATACAACAGGTCTTTCCCATTCGTATATTTATTGACGTTAGTACCCAGCAAACCGGTTATAGCGGATAACAATTCCTGATTACGCGGGCTATTCACCGGATTCACCTCCATGATTTCCAAACCGGCTTTAAGTGTGTATTTTTCATCTTCAAACAGGAACGAAATACTTTTGCCTCCACTACTGCTATCACCCATAAAAAGCACATCCCCAAAGCGGAACTCATTTACAGCCTGCAGTACTTTACAAGGTAATCCCATACAAGAATCCTGACCGACAACATGTAGCTGATTGGAAAGATAGGTATTAACATCCATCGTCCAATAGTGGCGATAAAGGTTCAGTTTAGGCACGCAGGCGCTTATCATCAGCATGAAGGACAACAATACTCCGGAGACAACGATTCTGGACAAGCGGTACATAGTTTTCTTTTAGTTCATTTGACAGCAACACACCGCAATATAAAAAAAGTCCGGACATTGCTTGTATACTAAAACGTTAAAGCCTATTTTTAAATACACTGCAGCTGTATGATTCCGGAGCGTTATCCTCCTTACTACTAAAAATTCCACGTATGAAAAAAACGATCCTCCTGCTGACGTCCGTCTGTATGTATGTGATCTCCGCTGCTCAACAGCCGTTCAACGGGCTCGAAATGAACATGGGCAATCTGTATCGCCTGTCTGATGCCAAAACCCGCTCTATCAGTCCGGAGAACCCCAGCGGTGAAGCCGGCAAAGGCGGCATGGCCACCCTCGAACAGGGCAATGCCCGTAACGCAGCCAGGGAACTGGGCCAGGGCTGGAAAGTAAATCCATACATATTCATAGAGCCCGGCAAAACCGTTACCCTCGCGGAGATCAAAGGCCCCGGCGCTATTCAGCATATCTGGATGACACCCACCGGCAACTGGCGCTACTCCATCCTCCGCTTCTACTGGGACGATGAAACCACCCCTTCTGTAGAAGTACCGGTAGGTGACTTCTTTGGCATGGGATGGGGCGAATATGCACCGCTCAATTCCCTTGCGGTATGCGTCAATCCGGGGAGTGCCTTCAATTGCTACTGGGCCATGCCCTTCCGCAGAAAATGCCGTATCACCATGGAAAACATCAACACCGAAAAAATGACGCTGTATTACCAGATCGACTATACGCTGACCAACGTTCCTGATGATGCTGGTTATTTCCATGCACAATTCAGACGTAACAATCCTGTGAAAGAGGCCAGTTATACCCTGATAGACGGCGTAAAGGGAAAAGGCCAGTATGTGGGCACCTACATGGCCTGGGGCGTTAACAACAACGGCTGGTGGGGCGAGGGAGAAATCAAGTTTTTTATGGATGGCGATACACAGTATCCTACCATCTGCGGCACAGGCACCGAAGATTATTTCTGCGGCTCCTACAACTTCGACCATAAAGGCCGTTACCAGGAGTTTTCAACACCCTACTCCGGACTGCCACAGGTAATACGGCCCGATGGACTGTATAAATCGCAGCAGCGTTTCGGGTTGTACCGCTGGCATATCATGGACCCCATACGTTTCGAAAAAGAGCTGCATATCACTATTCAGGACCTGGGCTGGAGAAGCGGCGGACGTTACCTTCCCCAGCAGTCCGATATCAGCAGCGTGGTGTTCTGGTATCAGCGTGAGCCGCATGCGCCCTTTCCCAGGCTGCCGGCTATGAATGAGCTGGAAGTAAACTAAAACGATTACGAATTTCAACGTAATCCGTAATTGAATATCATTCCCACTTAAACATTTTCACAGACAACACGCCCACTATCACTGCCCATACAGCGAGGCCGCCCAGTTGTACCGGTACTTCCCAGAGATGAGCACCTTCGAAGGCTATCTTCCGCAGGCCATCTACAAAAAAGGTCAATGGCAGATAATCACAGAAGGTGCGCAGCCATACGGGATAATTCTCTACCGGAAAAAAGAGGCCGCATAACAATATCTGCGGCACCGTAATCGTATTGGCGACCGGTGCGATAGAGCTTTCATTGCGGATCACACCGCTGATCATAAATCCGATACCGGTGAAGATGATCAGTCCGAAAACAGACAGGCCCAGCATCTCAATAAAAGTGACCACACCATTGATCAGGGTGAAATCAAATACGTAGTAGCCCAATGCAGTAATGATGATAAAACAGATCACCTGAAACAACAGCCTGCTCAGCATTTCACCTGCCAGCAAAGCAGTGCGGCTGATAGGCGTTACAAAAATACGTTTCAGTACCAGCGTATGCCGGAGGTTGAACAGCAGGAAGGCAGAGCCAAATACGCCGGCCATCAGCAGCGAAAAGCCCAGTTGCCCCGGCAGGATAAAGTCAATCTGCCGGTATACCCTGCCCGGAACAGTCACTACCTTCAGTGTAGCGGCAACCGGTTGATCAGGCAACACCTGGCGGTTGATACCCGCCACTACTTCCTGCAGAGCTGCCTGTATCAGCGGCCGCTTATCAGCCACTGCACCGGAACTCAGTAATGACACGCCATAGTGCGGTACCGGCGCCGACAATACCGGCGCAGGGATATCAATGATGCCGGCTATGCGCCCTTTCTTTAAAGCAGCAATTTGTTCGAGGGAATCCTGTTCTTTAGCCAGACTGAAAATGCCTACTGCCTTTACAGCACGGTATACCGGACTGCTGGTATCGCTGCGTGGCGAAACTGCAATCTTGATTTTCACGGCCGTATTATCTACCATGGCGCCAAATACCGTAACAAAGATGATAGGGAACAGCAAGGCGAAAACAACGGAAGTAGGGCTACGCAGGGTAGCAATGAGGCTCGCTTTGGCTAACACAAGGGCAGCCTTCAGCTGACTATATTTTTTTGCCATACAAGATCAAAGCTAAACATTCTTCTGAAAAATCACTGTCAGTGGAACACATTATATTTGCGGTTTTATTATTCTGCCCCCTAATACCCTTTGCTTCGAATGAAAAAAATTATTACTCCCAAAGACATCTTCCGCCAGCTCAAAGCAGACCTGATCGGAAAGGATTCCTATCGTGGTGTTACCCTCACCTATACATGGCTGGCTAATCAGTTCGGTCACTTTTCGCTGGGTTTTATTCCCACTTTTGTAGTGTTTCTTATCTTAAAAAAGCATATACCCGAATCGAGGGCAGCCCTGAATGCGGCGCTGGGCGTCAGCATGGCCTGGCTTGTTTTTGAAACGTATAATTTTCTGGGACCGCTGCTGTCAGACAAAGCCAGAAAACGTTATGTTTTCCAGCCTGCCTGGGGCAATATTGCCTTTGATACCATTACAGACCTGTTGTATTTCTGGTCCGGCGCTTTTATGGCCTCTATCCTGTGCGGCTATACGCCGACAGCACTCAGCATACTACTGATACTCACCGCTATGGTATTATATCCTGCCTATTACTGGTATCTTACCAAGATGTACCTGCAGACACCTTCCTATCCGTTCCAGTTCCGGCTCAGCCAGTGGAATACAGAAAGCCTGCCGCAAAAGGATATTGATGAAATACGCCGTTTCCTCGACAACAAAGGCCACGGCATGCACCTGTTTTTGTTTGGCCCCAAAAGAAGCGGTAAAACAAGTCTCAGCGTTGGCATTGCTACGGAGCTGTCTATACGTCATCATACGGCCGTATACACCTCAGCCATGAAGTTGTACTGCATGTTCTTTGAACACGACGATGCCACATCGGCAGATGTATTATGGACCTGGCGCAAAGCCTCTATCCTCGTGATTGATGATATCAATCCCGGCGATCCTATCAAACACGATCTGATTACGCCGGATCAGTTCCTGAGCTTTGTAGACACTTTCTCCACCAATGATATCAACCGCACTGTGTTAAGACAAACCAATGTTATCTGGGTACTGGGAGATGATGACCGTTTGTCGGAAAGATGGAAAGATATGTTGCTGAACATAGGTGTAGAGAAGGAAAAACTGATTTCCCTGAACCTGCAGCCATATGCTCCCCCGATGATCAGGGGAGAATATGATTTGCATATGCAAAGCTGATCAGGTGTGTCAGGCTTTTCACCTCAAAACGTTTGTACATAGGGATAATCCTCTTTTCAATCGCTGACTGGGAAACGCCGAACCTGGCCGCAATCTCTTTAAAGGAAAAGCCCTCTGCTACCATGGCAAGGGCTTCTTTCTCCTTCTCCGAAATAGCATAATGACGGAACAGTTGTTTGTTCAGCTCTTCTTCAAAAGCTGATTTTTCAGGACCATAGGCGGCATACCGCATCACGTTACCCAGTTTGATACTTTCATTTTTTTGGGAATGCCCGATAATAGCCGTCACCTGGCCTTCTTCTGCAGAAAACACGCCCACTTTGCAAATTAATGGCACATGTGTGCCGTTTTTATGTATTTTTTTCAGCTCTATCGTAAAACTATATTGCTCCAGATCTTTTGTTATGTTATGCAAAAACATCAGGGCTTTGTCATTCAGCTCGTTTGAAAAAGGGGCATATTCAGGGGCTGTAATATTTACGATCGTGAGCATGGTAATCTCGTTATCAGCGTATCCCAGCAATTCTTCCCAACCGTCTGCATACAACATACGGTTATCCTTAAACGAATAAATATAAATGGCCTCATCGGGGAACCTCCGGATCGTTTTTCTGAAGTGCGCTACGTCCGGGCTGTTCGGGTCAGCTGGTACATCTGTAATAAAGGTTTTGGAATAAATCCCCAACTTATCATGCTTCATCCGTTTTTGACATAAAAATAATAAAGAATACAACAACCTGCGTAATTACACAGTTGACTGATTATGAATCACCTAATACTTTTGCGCCTGTAAACAATCCAATTGGAGTTTGTAGGAATAACGCGCTGAAAGGGCCTTTTATCCAGCTACATCTACCAGCCGCCAACTATTGGAGTAAGGCAAGAGACCCCATCTGTTGCAGCAGGAATTGGTTACACCCCCAAAAGTTGATTTTAAAAGAATGTGTTAAAAGCTGAGGGAAAAGTTTGTTAGAAAAAACCCTTCCTCTTTTTGAAGCAATGTCCCCGGGGATACAGTGCAGTGTATGAACAGGCAAGTTTAACGTTCATGGCTGCACTGGTCCTAAAAAGGGATTGTCGAGATACATATTTGATTTTGCGTTAAGGTTGTTATTAAATTTTGACTGTTGAATTACCCAAGTTGTTAATCCCATTAGTTTCAATTTGTGAAGCAATTTTGGTGGGACTCGCTCCCACCATTTTTTTTATCATGATCCTTCAGGAGGATGGGTAAGAAGATATACCTATCTTTGTTTAACCCAACAAAAGACCCTAAAAAGATGAAGATCGTTATTTTCGGAGCAGCTGGTGCCGGCACCAGCACCCTCGCCAAGGCATTTGCCAGAGAAAACGGATATGAACATCTGGAAGCAGACCATTATTACTGGCTGAAAACGGAACATCCTTATGAAAACAAACGAGACCCTACGGAACGGAACCATCAGTTCCTGGCCGATCTCAACAGCTACGATAAAGTAGTGGTAGCCGGCTCTGTTTTTAACTGGACTCCTGTAATGCCCGATCAGTTCCAGCTGGCAGTATTCCTCTGGCTCCCTACTGATATACGGATGCAGCGGCTTATCCTCCGTGAAAAACAACGGTACGGCACCCTGCTGGAAACCGACCCCTGGCTCAAAAAAGAAAATGCCGCCTTTATCACCTGGGCTTCCAGGTATGATGAGCCTGACTTCCGAGGCAGAAGCCATAACCAGCACCAGCAATGGATCGGCAAACTGAAAATACCGGTACTCGAAATAACAGGAGACATCTCCATTGCAGAAAGGCTGCAACGGATGCAGGAAAAAGTACACAATATGAGGTCATAAGGAAGCCTTACCGCCTGCGCTACGTTTATCTGGCGGGTTACTTTCTGCGCTCTTTCCTGGGATATCCAGTTTCTGCACTCCTTCCGGCTGTTAAACAAACCATCGCTGCAAACGGTTTTGATATAGAAAATCAACGTCATCAACAATATGAAACAAAGTGCAGGCATTCTTCTTTACCGAAAAACAAATGACATCACGGAGTACTTTCTGGTACATCCCGGTGGACCTTATTTTCAAAAAAAAGATGCCGGCTGGTGGAGCATACCTAAAGGAGAGATTGAACCGGGAGAAGCACCGTTGCATGCAGCCATACGCGAATTTGAGGAAGAAACCGGTTATCAGCCAGGTGGCACCTTCATACCCCTGCAACCCATTGTCCAGAAAGGCGGAAAACAGGTGTTATGCTGGGCCACAGAAGGAGATACAGACCCCGAAAAAATTGTCAGCAACACTTTTGAGATAGAATGGCCTCCACACTCCGGCCGGAAAAAAACTTTCCCTGAAATAGACAAAGCCGGCTGGTTTGATGCCGACACGGCCAAAAAACTCATCAATGCACAACAGGCCGCCTTCATTGAAGAGCTGTCAAAATTCCGGGGCCAGGCCCCGGAATAAGCATTATAAATGCAGGTCCCTCGCACCTTTTAATTCAGTGGAGATTTCCCCCAACATAGGGCCGGCATTACAGTTCTGGCCGGTATATACCTTTACAAAATCAATCGCATTCAGACTTACCGACTGGCCGCTGGCATTCACTGCCCATGAAATATCAAAGGTGTTATACCCATACGTAGGATATTCGCTGGAATAACTATCGGAATAGCCCCATGCAAAAGCCAGGTTGGTAATAATACTTCCGGGCACCAGGGTATTGACCAGTTTGGTACCGGTGAAGGTAATGGAATCCTGGTTGGGCGCCATCGCAGGATAGTAGTTGTTAGCCGAGTGAAAGCTGTTGGCCTGCACGATACCACTATTGCCCAGATTATCTTTCCAGGGGACATTGGTACCCGCAGCATGCGGATTGTAATACGTGATCCGGTAATTTTTGACAGTGCCGGAAGCATTGTATTCACTGCCTGCCAGTTCATACCAGGGATCATCAGGAATACCGTTGCCGTTTACATCCTGACTGACCATCACAATACCCGGCTCGGACCATTGGTACTGAGGTCCCAGGGGATTACCATAAATACCCAGGTCATTACCTGCACCATTGACTACAGAGTGATCGAAGCCGAATACAATGTATCCACCGTAACCACCGAGCGATACCAGATTGCTGGTACTGCCTACCACAGCCTGTGCTGCAGCGATAGTGCCGTAAGCCGATTCATTGATAAACTGTCCGGGTGCCGGCATATAGGTATACACCTTGCTGATAAGCGGACTGCTGGCAAGGGTAGCCGGTCTGAGCGTCACATTGCTGACAAGCCCCGTGCGCGGGGTTTCTACGTTGGTTAACAGGTCATTATTGAGCGCGTCTTTACGGCAGGAAGACCAGACAAAGAGCGCAGCCAGAGCCATGGCTGCCCAACAGGGATTTTTCATACGTATATTTTTTAAGTGAAAAAAAGGATAATAACAAATTGAGGGATCTATCAATAGAATACAGGCAATGCCGGGAAATAGTAACCGGTATAACGAACCGTTTCCTTCAGATTGGCCGTCACGGCATCATACATCAGCCAGCGGTTATCATTACTGCCACCAAATTTATCGGTGAGGGCAATCACTACCAGTTCCTTGCGGCGTTCATTATATCTTACTGCAGAACCATAGAAGTACTGGCCAGCAGGAAGTGTCAGGAACGGAGCAGACAATGAAGCAGCGTTACCAGGTTGATAGCGATAAAGCCGGGTGCCACCCACTTCAATTTCACCGATCACCTCCACAGCTTCACGCTCCGCGATATACACCGCATCACCGGAGGCACTGGCTGTCAGTGAACCGGAACGCCAGGCCAGAAATGCCCATGGGTTGGTGGTTTTAAACGGCAGTTTCACCCGGTCTACTGCCAGTGATACCGGATTGATTTTTACGAGAGAGTCCTTACCGGTGACCCATATACTACCGTCTTTAGTACGGGCAAAACCAGCGTCGCCAATACCAAATTTTTTCGCCACGCTGAAGTCAGCTGCTTTGAGCGCTACTACCCCATCATCCTTCGTCATTACAAATACATAATCACCTGCCAGTATCATATCGCCGGCAGGGCCGTTGATACCAGCTACTTTGGCTCCCAGTACAGGGCCTGTCAGGTTAACACGGTACACGCCATCAATTGCACTGAGTAGCCCTCTGCTATCATCCACTCCTACAAAAGCATAGCCTTCATCCTGCGGCAGATGGTCAATACGGCCTGTTTCCTTCATCGTATGAGCGTCGGCTACCACCAGCGGCCCGCCTACTTTTACGGCCATATACATTTTATCCCGGTACACGGTGGCAAACTGCAACGTGGCTGTATTAGGCCCCAGGCTCTTACCGGGGTTTTCCGTTTTGAAAACATTCTTCACTACCTGATTGCTGTCATAGCTATAGTACCAGAGATCACCGTTATCATTGCCGTACTGTCCTTCCTGCAACATGAAAAAGCCGTTTTCGTACTTACCCCATACTTTGACGTTGTAAGCAACAGAATCAATGCTAACCGTATTACGTGCTGTCACCACCACCCGGAACATTCCACTTGCAGACGCTGTAAATTTCAGAATGGAATCCGTACCAGCAGCAGTTCCGTTTATTTTCCAGTCGAACGTAGTGCCGTTAACGTTAGCTACCCGCGCCCGCAGGGTAATCGCCTCTCCCAGATGTAAAGTATCTGAACGACCTTCTTGCTGAAGTCCAACGCCAGGTATTGCTTCCTCTTTTTTACAGGCCGTAAAAAAGGCCACCAACAAGGACAGCAGGGTAAAACACTTTTTAAAATTCATAGTGTACTAATATGTGTTGTTAATATATTTTTTGATGGTAGATAAACACATAACACCGGCACTACAGTACAGGCAAGGGAATTCCGTTTTGTTTTTTTGATGTAAAAAAACAAGCAGGCTACAGTTGATGTGACAACAACAACCGGGAACAAAAAAACAATACAGGTCTATAAACCTGTAACCACACAGCACAGCGGGTGAACCAAATAATAATACGTGAACATAAAGCCGTTAGGCTAAACATTCTGGTGCCTTTCACCCGAAAGCAACAAATGACTGATGGCTACTGGCAGGTCTTCTGGCTTCCCTGCTTTCCCGGTGGCCTTCCCATCTGCATCAGCAGACAGTGGCATGGAGTAAACTCCGGGAAAATATTACCGGCAAAAACGCCGGTGTGCAGGATCACAGCTACGGGGATAGCTCCGGTCTTACACCGGATTCCCTTTTAATGTTTTGCTTAAAACAAAACAACCAATCGCGTAGCGAAGCTACAAAAAAAATCCCAGGACTAAAGTCCTGGGATAAATTTGTTTTGAATGATTTTATTTAAGCGTTTTGTTTTGAATGATTTTGCTGTTGTTTTAGATTATTGTTTTGAATGATGCTTGTTATTATTTTAGATTGAGGTCTTTTACGCCGGCTACTTCTGTAGAGATTTCTCCCAGCCAGCCGCCTTCCGCACGCATGCTGGTGTATACACGGATAAAGTCAACCCCTTTCAGTTGTACTGCATTCCCTTTTTTATCGACGGCCCAGCTGATTTTGATGTTAGCTTTTTCATTATCGTTAGACCAGTTGTCAGCATAACCAAAAGGGAAAGCTGGACTAACAAAATAAGTACCCGCACCAGATTTGTCTACCACATATTCATCTGTCAGCCTGGAGCCGGAGAACGTGATGCTATCTCCTTTCCACTGCGGATAATAAGATTGGGTATGGTACATATTTTTAGACAGGTATCCTGATTTCCCCTGATTATCTTTCCATTTGATATAGGTGGTATCAGTGAGAGCAGGATAATTTTTATTAGGCGTTTTTACTTTGTTCTCATCCGGTTTGTAGTAGGTGATCTGATAGTTACGGATTGTTTTAGGACTGTTGTACTCAGAACCGGCGATCTCATACCACTCATCATCCGGAAGCCCGTTGCCATTGGCATCATAAGCTACCTCGATAATTCCAGGCTCCGCCCAACTCTCAAAAGCATTTCCAAGTACGGTAAAACTGTAGGCACCCGGCACATTCAGGATCGTATGATCAAATCCCATCACCACATAACCGCCAAATCCACCCAGGTGTATGATGCCACCGTTCTTTAGAGCTTCTTCTGCTTTGGCATTCATTTTCTGTTGATCATCTCCGTTTTCCCATGCCGGCAGCGTATGCACAAACTGGCCAGGGGCCGGTTGAAAATCAAATACCCGGGTAACACCATTGGTATATTTTCCGGTTGATATTTTAACTGGGACGTCTACACGCTTTTCTCCTTCACTGTTTTTAACAATCAATGCGAGCGTATAATTTCCTTCTTTGGTAAACAGATACTGCAGCTCTTTTGTAGTGGATAAGGTATCATTGCCCAGCTTCCACAGATAGGAAGCTCCATTATCATTTTTCACGGTGGCGGCTAAACGTACCCACTGCATATTTCCAGTATTTACACCACCTGCCGGTACATTAACCGACACCTCCGGCCCGGTGACCGGTGGCGTAACGGTAGGTGTTGTATCCTCACTCTTGGAACAGCTTCCCGCGAAGAGTGCTGCCAGCATCACAAAGGGTAAAAGTCGTTGCTTCATTTTTCTGTTGGTTTTATTGGGTTACCGGTAAAAAGACAAAATGCCCCGGAATATCACCAGTGGTGACTGACCATCTCTTTTTGCCTTGTCTATTAAAACAATACAGTACGCCGGAAGAAACATAATCCCGGGCATCTGTTACATATACATCTTTTGTTTCAGGATCCACCATTATGCCATAGGGCATTTTAATAGCCCTCTCCGTACCATCTGTAATAAAGCTGCCGGGAATGATGGTCTCTGTTTTAACATTAATCATCCCATAATTAATTCTCCAGGAAGCAGTATTATAGCTGTATTCTGAGCCATATACATAAGCTGTGTCGCCGGAGATACAGAGGTTGCTGGCAGCCATGGGGAAGCGTTTTTTCACGGCATCCGTCTTAGTGTCCACCAGATACAATGCAGAAGGCCTGTTGTAGTAGTCTCCCCTGCTGGTCACATACAAATCGCCATCACGGTCTGCTTTCAGGCGATGCAGGTTAATATCAACAGTTATCTTTTTTATTTCCTTAAAAGTGCTGAGATCAATCACTGATATGGTACTATCGTATGTGGGTGGACGATAGCCCCCGGAATTAGCCACGTACAGTTTACCATCCACGACGGCCATTTCCTCCGGCTGGTAGCCAACTTCCACCTTACGGGTGATTTGCAGGGTAGCGGTATCCACTTCGGCCACAATACCTATCGGCGACCGTGGATCAATTAAAACAGGGCCGGCATATGAACTAATATAGGCTTTACCGTTAGCAAAGGTGATATAGCGGCAGTTCAGCAGTCCTATCTGCCCGATACGCTTCACAGTGTTGGCATCCATCACCTCCACCTTATTGGACACATTAATCACGGCAAACAGCTTATTGCCATATATCTGCACATCATTGCCCACATCGCCGAGTTCCTTCACCACTGTGGGATTCGCTTCTGCATAGATATTCTTTTTATACAATCCGCTGGTAAAATCAAAAAAGTCGAGGGTAGACTTGTTACTGCCCATGTTTCCTTCATTCAGCAGATAGAAACCTTTGTACTGGTAGTGTTTTACAGGGGTATCCACCTGGGTAACTACTGGTGGCACAATATCATTACCGGTACGGCAGCCGCTGATGGCCACGGCAGCCATCAACATAACAATACCTGTAAAACGTAATAATTTTATCATGAGCTTAGATGTTTACAGACAAAATGAATTTGAAATTCCGGCCTGGCATCGGGTAGTTGAGCACCACATCATAATACTGATTAAACAGGTTGTTGACCTGTGCGGTACAACGGAAGCCGGTTCTATTGAGCTTCCAGCTGCGGGTAAACGTGACATCACTAGTATACCAGGGTTGCATATAGTTGTCCCTGATATTCTCCTTGCTATCGTAGCGCTCACCGGTATAGAGGAAACTATAGTTCAGGTCCCAGTCCCGGTAACTGCCGCCCAATACCAGCGAGCCGCTATGCCAGGGGATGTAGGGTATCTGGTGACCATAAAAACTCTCTGCCTGGCTGGTAAAATCTCTCGCATCCTGAAAGGTATAATTGACACGGGTGCTGAGCTGACAGTCTTTCAGTATCTGCCAGACAGCCTTGGCTTTCACGTCTATGCCTTTGATCTTCACAAAACCCAGGTTCATCATCGTCCAGCGGAACTGGCTGGCTGCAGGAACTGCCACTATTTTGTTGGTAACCTCATTGTAATAGGCGTCTGTTTCCAGGCCCAGCTCCTGCAATATTTTTCCACTGAAAGTATGACTCCAGGTAAGACCGGTATTGTATTGTGTGGCAAACTCCGGTTTCAGGTTGGAGTTACCGATGTCAGTGTAATAGAGATCGTTGAAGGTGGGCATTCTGAAGATACGTTTGTAAAACGACCTCCAGGTGATATTGGGTTTCGCAAAAGGTTGCCAGGAGACAAATACAGCGGGTGTGAGTTCCTGATGTGAAGGAGAGGCCGCATTTTTCTTCACTTCTTCATTCATGATGGTGTTGAGCAAACTGGCCTGTGCACTGAAGCGGTTGAAATTCACCGAGGTGGCCAGGGCTACCAATGTGGTAAAACGTTGTGGATAGGAGAAATTAGTCAGGTCGGCATCCAGCTTGTTCCATTGAAAATCACCGGACAGGCCCAGGTTCCACCAGCTGGTGAGCAGGTACTGATTGGCTACAGACACATACACTTCCTGCTGGCGGTAGCGGTTTTCGATATAACGAACAGTATCTGGTGCCAGATAATGCGTATAGTCGTAGGCGTATTTCCCGTTGAGCATAAGGCTGTAGCGTTTGCTCAGATCTTTACGCCAGGAAGACTGCACAAAAAAGTTGCGGTCCCATTGCCGGTCAACATGACCAAATACATTGTTGACGACAAAGCCTGGCAGGCCTCTTTCTGAATTATAGAAATAGATCCTGCTGTTCCATTCGCCGCCATTGAGGATACCGTGCAGACCACCTTCCACCCGCAATGCGTTGATATCACTGTTTTTGCGGATGGCGGTGGTATCATATCCTTTTTCTTTTTGATAGCGGAATTTGTAGCGGCCATTGGCATTGATCCATTCAGCATTGAAGGATGCCGACACGCGCTGGCTTATTTTCTCCTGCCAGAGAATGGAGGGGTTGACGAGGCCGAAAGAGCCGGTTTTAAAAGTACCTTTTATGTGCCGTTGTTCACCGCCTTCGAAGCGGGGTTTGACGGAAGTGAGGTAGATGGATCCCGCAGAACCATAGTCTTTTGCCGGCTGGAAGATGCTGCTTTTCTGACCATTGTACAGGGAGATTTCTTCCATGTTTTCCAGTGAGAACTTGCCCAGATCAACCTGGCCGTTTTGTGCATTTCCGAGTTCAATACCATCGAAAAACACGCCGGTATGGTTGGTGCCCATACTGCGTACATCTACTGTTTTCAGGCCGCCGATGCCACCGTAATCTTTTACCTGGATGCCCGAAAAGTAGCGCAGCGCGTCTGCTACCGACTGGGTACCTAATCGTTGCAGCTCCTTGCCTTTGAGCTGCTGCCCCGGTGCGACTTCTTTATTACCACGTGGGGCGCTGACAGCCACCTCCCGCAGTTCGCGGGTTCTGGTAGTGTCGGTTTGCTGTGCTTTCAGCACAGCAGGCATTCCGGGCAACAGACACAGGAAAATCTTTACAAGAGCACTTCCCTGTTGGTAGATACGCATCATACTTCACCGTTTTGATAATTTCTTCAACGGCCTTCGTATCAGGAGTAAAATCAAGGTAAGTTCCTTCAGGCAGTCTGCCTGCAACATGATTTACTTCAAAGCCTCATTCCACGAAGGCTTAAAACAGATGCATGGCAGGTATTCTGACTTATCTCTGCTTCGGGCGGCCTTCCCATTGATTATCAACAGTGGCCGGATAGATGCCCGGGCATTTGAGAGAATTACAGCAGCGGGACTGTCCGGGATTTACACCCGTGTTCCCTTTTAATTACCCTCGTCCGCAACGGAGAGGAGTAAACCATTGCGCTGCGAAGGTAGCAGATAAATTCCTTTTCTTCAAAAAGTTGTCAGTGGTACCCTGACAGGAGTAGTTTGTTATCGATGGCACATTTAATGAGCATGGCTGTATTACGGGCTTTGAATTTGCCCAACAGGTTACGTCGGTGACTGTCTACCGTATCACTGCTGATAAAAAGTTTTTCGGCTATTTCGAGGTTGGTATGGCCGTTGGCAATCAGCCACAATACTTCCTTTTCCCTTTTGGTGATATTCAATTGTCTGGCTCTTGTTCTTCTGTCATCTGTTTGCCAAACATCTTCGAGTCCTGCCGACAGATAGGTGTGCCCGTTATGCACGTCACGGATGGCTTTCAATAGTTCTTCCTTGTCGGCATTCTTCATCAGGCATCCACTGGCACCGCTTTCCATCATCTCGTGGATACCGGGTCCATCTTTGTGGTAGCTCAGTCCGAGCACCATTGTTTCAGGATAGTTTCTTTTTATAACATGGCATAGCGCTGCACCGGACATATCGGGCAAGAGGGTGTCCAGCAGAATAATATCAGCCCTGTGGTGAACAAGAAAACTCAGGCACGCCTCCCCCGTTCTTGTTTCTCCCGTCAGTTCAATGTCTCTTTCAAAACAGAGTAATGCGCGTAGACCTTCCAGTATCAATGGGTGATCATCTACACAATATAATCGGATCATGGTTATTTCATATTTGCTGTAACGTTGGCATGCGTTGGCATGGATTTCCGGATGAACAGTTTTCGTGGATCAAATACTAACTGTAATATATAAAAAAAAGAAACAAAATGAAACTTTCCGAAAGATGTTTATGATATCAACAGGCATTCATTCCAGCCTGTACTCATTTCTGGTTGCAGGAAGCCTAAGAGTGACAGTCCTGTTCCTGCAATACCTTCCAGCACACTATAATTGTCTACATAATCAGGGTGATGATAAAATTTGTACCCGGCAGGCCCATCCGTCCAGGTATTCATTTTTAGGGTTGTCTCCAGCCAGTTGAACGCAGCCTTTTCCAGGACCGGATCACCAGTGGCCAGGGCAGCCTGTTGCAATATATGCGCAATGCCTGCGCTCCCATGACATAAACAGGTATCATGTATGGCTCCGTTTTTCTGATTACGGTAAGCAGCAACATCATGCAATACTGACAACGCGGCTTCGTTGTAAGCCGGCTTCTGCAGACGCTTTCCGGCGCCCAGCAGCATAGTGGCAATACCAAGATCGCCATAACACCAGCCCAAACGACTATTTACATCGCCGCTAATCACATTGGCGGCATTCACTAAAGTAGGGAACAACGAGAGTCCTTTTCCACCATCAGTTTTCCGGGTATTCAGTACCCAGCGGGTAGCATCTTCTATCAGCCCATGGGTAACATCCCGGGCAATTCCTTTTTCGTATATCCGGCACAGTATGGCGATGATAGCAGGTACGCCATGCGACAGTCCGAGGTTGTACAGGTTCTCCTCCTGATTACGATGGCTCTGGGAAGAAAACTGGTCCTTCCAGGCTATGCCCGTAGGTAAATGGTGTGCCGACCCGGCCAGATGTCCCACCAGCCTTTCCAGATACCTTTGCCCTATTTCAGGCGGCCGCCCAAGGAAATATAATGCCGTGCCGACCCCTTCATGCAGAAAATCATTTTTACCAGCCAGCAGGGTTTCTTCCATAAAATCGCCTACCACTTCATCAATCTCTGTAAAAGCATCTGTTATATCATCTTCCTCAATAAAACCCATACCTACCAGGTGCTGTATACACCAGGCAACACCGGCCACACCACCACAGAAAGATCCATTCAATGGTTGCTCAGACAAAGCTGTAATACTTTTTTGTACAATATCCAGCACCTTATCCAGATGCTCCTCACGGGAAGTAAATTGGTAATAGTAGGCATAGAACAAAGCACAGCCGGTATTTCCTCCTAAAAGGCCTGCATTTGTATCATTGGCTGTAAACAGATCCAGCTCTTTGCTGATCTGCTCCAGCGTCAACTCAATCTCTTTTCTGTAGTTCATCGTTCAAAATAAAATATCCCCGGGCTAAAGCCCGGGGCTAATATTGATGAAGATTGAATAAATTTTAACCAATTATTAGCCCCGGGTTTTAGCCCGGGGAATTAATTTAGATAATACAAGAGTCTTTGCTGCAAACAGGCGCTCCCTGGCTCATACAAGCAACCACATAGGAGGTGCCGCAAGCACCGGAACGCTGATCTGCACCGGCAGACTGTACATGACTGCTAAGGTCAGATACTTTAATCTTACCTAAACGAAGTTTTTTGGATGTTTCCTTTTTCATAAACAAAAACTACAGTTTAGCAGTTAACCAGTGTGCTGGGAGGAGGGCATTTTGCCATCAGGCTGCAACCGGTGTAGGTAGGAGCTTTTACGTCTACGCTATCAACCTGAGCTGCATTCAGTTTAGCAACTTTAATTTTGTTCAGTACCAGCTTTTTTTCGAAAGTTTTTCTCATAAAACAAATTATTATAGGTTATAAATAAAAAACGTTGGAATTATATTGTATTGGAGTATTGACTATTGAGTATTGACTATTATAAATTGAGGATGATCAAAATGGTTTTCGTTCGGATTATTTTTTCGGATTATTTTGATTATTGGTACTTGATAAATGTACGCAGATTCTACGATACAGCAGCTCACGGAAAACCGTGATTTTAAAAAAAGCGATTGCTAAAACATGAAATTTACCGGTTTTACGGGATGGCTGATTCCCCTTCTATATTAGTCGAAAACAACGTCCCTGATACTGACGGAAGGAATCGATTCTGTAGCTATATGACCTGCATATGCATTATGCAACAGCAAGGGTGTTAGTGTCCACATAAATCCATGAAGTCTTACCAGACTTTCTGATAAAATGTGAACAGACGGCAAATCCACAATACCCACTCCATTGGCTTTGGCTACCGCTTCCTTAATAGTCCAGAATTCATAAAACTGCCATACCGGATCTTCTGCAGACATCACCAGCTTCCACTCTTCCATTGTAAACTGATCTTTAAAATCCATGATATCAATGGAGCCTCTTTTCTCTATATCGACACCGATCCGTCCGTTGGCAGCCAAAGCACAAACCACCATATTTCCGGAATGAGAAATGTTAAAATCAGGGTACTCCGGCATATAAGGCCGGCCAGCCACTGTATACTGCAACAGCCGAAGATCCGCCGGATATCCCGACTCACTGCAAGCCTGTAGCAGTAAATGTTTTCCAAGCAGCGACGCATGCGCATCCTGCCAACGCTTATATCTTAACACCTGTTGTTGTTTGTCTTCCGGAAGCTGCTCCAGCAAACGGCTGAAACGACCAGCAGACAATGGTGTATCAAAAGAGGCATAATAAACCCGTACTTCCATAAACTGAAGTTATACCCTTTTCATTATATTTGAATCATCAAACTTGTTGCATAAAATATTACCATCACTGCATACCCGCTACCACAGCAGGTTATTGTTAATTATTTTATACCAGCAACATATGAAGACAACCATAGCCGTCATCGGCGGCACCGGAAAAGCAGGTCAATACCTGGTCAAACAACTACTCCTTCAGGGATATCATCTCAGACTACTACTCAGAAACCCGAACAAATACCATCTCCGTCATCCGGCCATACAACTTATCAAGGGCGATGTACTGGACCCGATAGCACTATCGCAGTTGATACCAGGCTGCGACGCTGTCATCAGCACACTGGGAAGCAGACTCCCTCCGATTTTCAGCAGCGCCACCCAGGGTATTATCAATACCATGCAAACGTATGGCCTTCAACGTTATATTGTGATTACCGGTTTAAGTATAGATGTTCCGGGAGATGATAAAAGCGAATGGTACCGTCAGGCTTCTACGTATATGCGTAACAGCTACCCCGATATCATCGCAGACAAACAACGGGAATATGAACAACTAACACAAAGCACACTCGACTGGACGCTGGCGAGGATACCACTGCTGGAGCAGACAACCGGCACGGGCGCCTATCTGGCTAATCTGCATGATTGCCCGGCGCCGCGGATCAGTGCATCCGATCTGGCGGTTTTTCTGGTTAGTCAGCTGGGAGATAATACGTATGTGGGGAAAGCTCCTTTTGTGGCTTCTGTGGATGCCTCGGAGAAAGCATAAACACTAAAAAGGGGATGTCTCATTTATTTTAGAGACATCCCCTTTTTATTTTCAGTATGTATGAGCTTATTTCGAGATCATTACCGAGTAGTATAATTTTTCTTATAACCACTATGAGATTGATCTTTTGAAGCTCCCCCTGGTTAGTCAGTTTTTCTTGCCAGCAGTAAAGCTAGCTCCCCAAAAAATCACGTTTAGCTACACCTTATATCTCCGGCTGTTGTAAACTCCATATACGCATACATCAATACTTTCAAAAACGTTCCGGGGAGACCAAAAACGCCTCCCGTTTATAGCGAACCAGTATCAAACTAATATCTCAACTATCTATTATCCGGTCTACTACAAGAACCGAATAGTCCCGGATACCATCTTATTTAATTTAGGCGGGAACAACATTGCCTGATGGTATGTGCCTTAAATAATATTTTAAATTTTCACCTCATAACTTACACCAATTACCCAACTAAACAATCATTAAAAATCTTTTTTCACCTAATTATCTGGACATCTATCTTCCTTTAAAGGAAAAAAAGTGCCTCAAAATTACTTTTGAGGCACCTAGATATTTACTCTGGTCCAATTTTAGTAAGTCCCTTTTTTTTATATTCATGATTTACAAATAAATCTATCGCTTCTGGATTGCTTAGCTTTATCTGAATTACTTTGTAAGGCGTTCGGAAATATTGAGGCACAGGGGCAATTGTTGGTGTATAAATGAACAATGTATCATGCTGCAGCTTGTAATATATATCAGAAAGCCCCTCATAGACATACTCACGTGACCTCTGGGGTATGAAATTCGCACTATCACTATTTGAAATGACACTTACCTGTTTGTCCCCTGTTAGCCCCCATGTCATTTGTTTCATGAAAATTGGCGGATATCCTGGTTTTGAAGGTAGATTTGTTACTGTAGTTAGAATGTTATCATCATTGCAGCTAAAACAAAATACTGTTACAATCATACATACTGTAACAAAGCATAAACTTCTTTTTATTTTCCACATAGGTCCATTTTTAAGAATTACCAAAACCAACGCAACTTAACGCACCTTTAATATTTCATCAGGGTTTTGTCTATATACATTTACTCCACCCCACCATCCTTGTTTAATTCTTCTTCCAGAATATTCATCTTCTCCATACCAGGGAGCAGGGCCAAATTCTGTTCCGAAAATTAAAATTTTTGATGCATTCCTCATATTATATTGCTTCACATTCAATGCACCAGCCAATTTCATATAGGTTTCATAACTTATATGTGCTCCATACAAAGTTCCTGTTCTTCCGTTAAAACCAGCTAAAAAATTACCAGCAGATCGAGCTGTTGCATAATAGCCCAGCAGTTTTCTACCTGTCATCGGACCATATGGCGCTACATGCTCTTTTACTTTAATATCATAATCTTTACGAGGCTTTGACATCTGAGCGATTGTATATAAATCATATTGTAGTGCGTCTTGATGATAGGAAACGATTATAGGAGCCCAAGACTCATCGAACAAAATCTTACCTTTTATTTCGTTGGTATTCGGTTCAACAAATTCATCCCAATATTCTGTTTCTCCCATTTTCTTTCCTCCACCTGAAGTGCTATTCGTCCTTTCCCTTTTGGCATCTATGTCGCTTCCGGTTCGTACATCATCGTGTTTATAAACTCCTAAATCTCCATCATTATACACAGCAAGTACTTTTCCAGTTGAATCTGTATGGGTAGATGTACCTTTCCTTCCATCAAGGTCAACCATGTTTAAAGGGTTGTTCAAAACATAGTTAAATGGTGAAAATGAATAATACTCATGAGCAAGTGGATCTGGCACATGCCATCTTCCCAATTGTACGTCATACATCCTCGCCCCATAATCATACCACTCCAACCCGCTTCCATCCCCAAACTCTTTATTCTGTAACTCTTTTCCATTATACTTCAATCTATTCTCCGGATATTTTGTACCCTTCAGCGCATTTGAAGATATCCCACTCATGGTGAGCCCAAACGGATAATAATGTGTCTCCTCCAGCAACGGACCAGATGCACTTTTCCTGATCACTTCCCCGTTGGCGACACATTTTTTTCAAAGATCTGCCCCTAAAATAAATAAAATCCGGACAGTGATGCCCGGATTTTATTTATTTTGCCACTGCTTTATTTAGAGCCACTATTTAAAGCATCTCAAGAGCCTGGGTCATTGTACCCGGGCTTCGTTTTTTAAGCCAGGTATTGAACCAGCACGACAGGAACTTGTCGCGGTAAGCAGCATACTTCTTTTCAGCCTCCTGGCTGCCGTTGCACCAACGGTTACGCAACTGCTCCAGTTCATAGAACATCTGGTGCAGTTCTTCGTTTTCAAAAAGATGCAGTCCATAACCGCAGTTCATAAAATAATCAATCGCCATCCATCGCTCGTTGCTTCCGTTGCCGCCATACAGATCATGGCCCAGATCATTGATAAAAACCTGCAAGACCCTTGACAGATCAACGTCCAGCAGTTCGCATAATAAACGTACCTGTTCCGGTACTTGCAGGGCGTAGCTTTCCTCGCCACGCTGTAGCTGTGTTTTGTTTTCCATAAACTATATTTTAAAAATGAAGAATAAAAAACAATCTCCTACAAGGGATAAAACGAACGTCCGGGAGAATAGATGATGTGTTACTGCCGCTGATCTTATATTCTCAGGTTGATCAGAGAACTATCGTCCAGCCTATGTTCTGTCGTCCCCCACATCATCTGTTCTCACGGACGCAGCAAGATAGCACAACAGTTGATCAAGGTACTGGCGCTGGTGTTCGCGCAGCTTATTCTCCGGTCTCTGGACGGCGGTATAACGCTGATGGCTATATCCTGTAGCCCCAACAGACGGTCTGCCGCCCCGCACCGCCATTCCCCCCTGGCCGCTGGGGCGGTAGCCAGAGCGCAGGCCCTGGAGCGCAGCGGAAGGGCCCAGCGAGGGCGAGCCCCAGCAGGCCGCGCCTTCGTCCTTTATCTCGCCGGGAGCGCCAGCGGACGGCAAAATCAAAAATGGAAGGCCAGGGGGGACGGCGGGGGGCGGACAAAATGGACAGCGAAGGGATGGCGGGCATAAAGGCAACCTCGATTTAAACACCTCCTTAGCCAGACCGGGAGCTGGCCGAACGGAGGGCGAGGGAGCGCAAAAAGCGTGACAGGACGGAGCGCAGCCCCTGGAGCGCAGCGGAAGGGGCAAGCGTAGGACTGGCGCGCCTTTTTGCCGACTAAGCCCGCAGTGAGACCTTTTTACCTACCAGGGCTTTATATTCATGCGTATAATTATATTATCCCGCCAGAACCTCCACTGCCGCCTATTCTACAGCCTCATCATGCCGTGTAAACCCTATCCTTACCCGTGGTTCCTGTGGAGAGCTTAACAACTGTTTCAGATATTCAAAAACAAGCTCTATCTGCTCATCATGACCGGATACACGCTTTTCCATCTGTTCAAGTTTTAATAATATATCCTTATGCGTTAGTATCATTTCCCGCATCCGGGTAAAGATGCGAACGATTTGGATATTTACGGCGATGGCTCTGTCGCTGTTCAACACACTGGCCAGCATTACAGCGCCATGCTCGGTAAAGACATACGGCAGGTTTGCGGAGAACTTCAGGCTTTTAAGGTGGTCGCATTTTGCGACCACCTCCTCCTTTTCCTCTGTGGTCAACTGGAACATAAAGTCCTCCGGGAAGCGTTTAAGATTACGTTTTACCTGCTCATTCAGCCGCTTTGTAGGAACACTATACAGCTCCGCAAGATCTTTATCAACCATCACCCTTTTGCCTCTGATAAGCAGTATTTTGCTCATAATAGATTCGTCCGGTAACATTACCTCCTTGTCTGTTTTACTCATTACTAGTAACTTTTATGTTTAAAATAGATTTATTTACAACGGATGGAACCTGTTTACAGCTTCCTGTAACCCTTCCAGCACATTCTGTTTATATGCCTCCGTAGAACTTACATATTTATGCCCTGCCAGATGCTGCACCTTTCTAAGATCATGCTGTTTCAGCCACTGTGTGATAACACTGGTCCTTATCTGATCAAGGTTCTTTATCCTACCGTTGATCTGCCGTAGCTGCTTTAACAGCGTTTGAGTAACACCATAAAAATTATGACCGCCGTCCCACTGTACAAAAAGCTGATCCGTGATTACTCCTTCCGGTAAAAGCTGTTTTCTCACTTCATGCAGGTAGTCCATTATCTCATACACCTGGAAGCTCTCTAAGGTCATATTCCTGGCCGCAGTTCTTCGTTTGGCATGTATCATGATCTTGCCTTCCCGCAACTGTAGATCAGATATTTTTAGCGCCGCCACTTCCTCCACACGCAAGCCCTGATACACCAGCAGGCTTAATATAACCCGGTTGCGCCTTCTGGATAAAATATTCATTTCCTGCGGTGGAAGCATCTTTCCGGGTTCATGCCTGATATTTGTAGTGTAATGCTGATAAAGTTCTTCCAACTGTGGAATACTTAAAATATCATAATAAGCACGGCGCTTAATACCCTGTACCTTAATACTACTGACAGGATTTTCTTTGATCATGCCTTCACTGATCAGCCACTCATAATATTTACGTACATGCGTTAGATACCCGGATACAGTTCTCTGTGATGCGCCACCTCTACTGCTCCACTTCATAAAGTCCAGCATATCACTGTAGCTTATATTTTCCAGCTCCGGTATATTCTCCTTATCTGCCCACTGGCGTAGGTAATTAACTGCCCGGATAACCGTTTCAATGGTAGCAGTACTGTAACGCTTTATAACCAGGTATTCCCGGAACTTACTATAATCAGGTAGCATGTATATGGGGATTTTGCTGTTCTAAGAAGTGGGTGTATATCTGTGTGCTTTCAAGGCTGGTATGACCTAAAAAGTCTTTGATACGTTCCAGTGTCATACCATTTTGCAGCAAGTGCGTAGCAATGCTGTGCCGCAGCGTATGCAGGTGTACATCTTTTAACTGTAACTCCAGGTTACCAGATAAAGCGATCAGTAATTTCAGCCGCACCAACAATGCCTGGCCACCTAGCCGCCTGCCGCTATAAGTAACAAAAAGCGCATCCTGTTTCCCTGTAATAAAGTAAGGACGGGCATCATACAGGTATTGTTCCAGGTATTTAATACCCTGCTTTGTAACCGGAACAAAACGTTCACGGTAGCCTTTTCCCTTACGAACATGCAGCAGGGAGCTATGGAAGTGGATATCACCGGTATCAAGATGATAACCCTCGTTCCTTCTTAACCCGCAGCCATAGAACACTGCCAGCATTGCCCGGTCACGCTTCTGCATCGTTTCATAAAACTGGGCGCCTTTATCATGTTTACGGGATTCATAGGGCTGGTAAGTAGTTTCAAAAAGCAGCCTGATTTCTTCCTGTGTTAATACATCGGTGATAACACCTTCACTACTTTCAGTACGTATATCGAGCCTGGGAAGCAGCAGCCTGCCGCTCTGACGTAGATAGTCGCTGAACTTCTGTAATGCCTGTAAATGTTTGTTCAGATAGCTATTACTCAACCCTCCACCACGGCGCTGATTAGATCGGCCTTTCAGTTTATAATAATGATCTTTGAACAGGTGTATATCCAGCTGATGTAAACCTGCATAGCCTTTACTCTCCGCATAGTAAAGCAGCTCCTGTATATGATTAGGTAACTGATAAACGGTTTGTTCATTATAGCCCAGCGTTCCTAACCACTGCCCGTAACTTTGGACAATATAACGGTAGGCTTCACTTTTTAAGTCAAGCTGTTTCATGATACAATAAGTTTTTGTGTGCGGTATGTATACTCCGTATAACGTGAGCCGTTAGGCTAACTGCTTCTTTTTCTTGCGTTTATCCGGCTCACTTATCTGATGGGCTGGTGCTGAACCATTGAGCCCTTCCGTTACCTCATCCAGTACGGTAATGATATGTTGCTGTAATTGCTGGTATTCTTCATAGCTCAATACTTCATAATGATATGCCTTTGTGTAGCGGCTTTCCACCTGCCGTATATACCCCACTTGCAGCAGGGCTGCATGGTGTCGCTTTACCGTACTTAGTGGGATACGCATCATAGTACGGATGCCGCTATTGGTAAAAGTCTTTTCACCATTGGCTTCCAGGCAGACTTTAAGCTGTTCAAAATAATGACGGGTAGCACCGCTCAACTCATCACTTTTACGCAGCAATATGCCTTTCATCAGCTCATTAGCCTCTCTTATATCATCTATGCTAGTGGTAATATAGCGTTCGCCCGTAGCTTCATCTGTCTGTATATCCCGCTGGTACTGCTTATAAAAGGTAATCACTTCTATAAAGGCCAGGTAATGCGCATTGGTTCGGCGCTGTTTAAAAACCTCTTTCGGTATCTTTAACAGCTCTGCATAAGGATTACGGACAGTAACAGGCTTTAATATACGTTGCACATTCTGTAACAACTGGCGGGCCTGTTGTTCGGCAGCGCTATTTACCTTACCTGCACTTAGTTTCCGCTGATAGTCCATGATCCTTTCATCCTGTTCGATGCTTTCATCCAGGTATAACAGGAAGCAGCGGTTAGCATTATCTTCATACAGGCTCTCATGAGTGGTACAACCAGCAATACTAACAGGGCCATGTACTTTCAGGTGGATAGTTCTAGTATTGCCGTTACGGTCCTTGATGGTAACGGTTTTACTGATACGCTGTTTACTTTGCAGCTCCCGCAAGGGATACAGGGCTGACCAGATACCGTCCAGATCTTCTATCAATATCAGTTTATGACCCAGCTCTCCTTTATCAAAATAATAAAAAGCGTTCTCTGTTAAAGCGGTGATCTCGATCTTATCTTCATCAGGCATCAGGCCTCCGATCTTTTCCTGTAGGTGGCTTTTACCGGTGCCACTGCTGCCGAAGCTGATCACATGCAGCGGGCGGATAGTTTTGCGGCTGGTAAAGATCAGGTACATAATTAACCGGTTCAGTTCTTCACCTACCATACCACTGCTGCCGATCATTTCGTTGGTACGTTCCAGTAAGCCTGGCTGTTGTAAAAACGCCATAGCCTGCTGCTGTTCGGCTTCCGTAAGCACTTTCAGTGACTTTACCTGTTCCTGCTTCCGGGCTTCTATTTGTTGTAAACGGTAACCTTCCAACTGATCTGTGATTTCTCCCAGCGCCTGTACTACTGGGCTGCTACCGACTTCCAGCCGGTCGGCTATC
This sequence comes from Chitinophaga flava, assembly GCF_003308995.1. Lineage (NCBI taxonomy): Bacteria > Pseudomonadati > Bacteroidota > Chitinophagia > Chitinophagales > Chitinophagaceae > Chitinophaga > Chitinophaga flava. The sequence goes on from NZ_QFFJ01000001.1 coordinate 575,111, forward strand.
AACCTGGATAGCTTTTCCACCTGATGATGATTATAAAGATCAAGATTCTGGCGGATGGCAAGATTTGCAATATCAGGATGATCAAGATAGTGGTTGAACTTACGGTTTAATACTTCCACCTTCAACGTGACCCGCATCCGGTCTAAACCATCCAACCGGATACCACCCAGGATAGTAAACCCCAGTTCCTCTGTTTGGTAACTGATTGCCTCCGGGTTACTGGTATTGATTTGTGGCTTGGTTATAGTCATGAGAAAAAAACTTTAAAGATTTATTTTCTGACTTATCATTCACAAATCCAAAACATCCATCTTAAATAAACAAACAATATCAGTGTTGTTTATGATTCATCATTCACTTATTTTTGAAAAAATCATACTTTTTCAAGCAGTTTTAATACTTATCATTATGGTTTTAGGGGAGAATATGATGCTTACACGCAAGAAGAAAGGGTTGTCACAAGCGGATTTGGGGCGCATGATCGGCACTTCTGGTGATGTGATCGGCAGGTATGAACGCGGTGATATAACTCCGTCTATCGATGTTGTATCTAAAATATCGGATGCCCTGGAAGTGTCTATTGATTACCTGATTGGTAAAACCAAAATGGAACTGGATAAACAGGCGCTTAAACGCCTGGAAGATATTTCCATGCTACCGGAAGAAAATAAAAAATTTATCCTTAATCTCATTGATATGGCGCTTAGGGATTTTAAAGTTAAGAAGGCACATAACTCTTAGAAACAGAAAATCCGCAGACAATGCCTGCGGATTTTCTGTTTCTAAGACTATTATTTACTTTATAAGAGTTTGGATTTCGCTATAAAGATCTCTTATCTCCTGATCCTTCTCTTCATATTTATCTTTAACCTTGCCCCCATTTTGAAGCCAGCTAACAATAGCATTATTACGAAGAATTATTTTATCGACGGTAGTACTATCTGTTTTTACATCTTTAGATATATTAATTGGTTCACTATAAAAGGTTGTAGTCCCAATATAAAAAACCGGATGCCCATTTCGAAGGTAAAGTACATATACACTTTTTCCTGTTTCGCCATAAAACGTAATATTCATTTGCAATGTATCCTTTCCTGATAGATAAAGTATAGCTTCTCCTCCCTCAGAAGACCCTTCAAGACTTTTATTGACTTTCCTTAATGTCTTCCTTTGATTATCAATGCTGTCTTTATAAGAAAGAATGGTATTGCTATACGCAGTATCTACTTCAGAAGATATGTTATTGGCAATAACTTCTTTCTTCTTAAAAGTATCAGACAATAATGTATCTCTATTTGCTGTCTCCTGTTTAAGTCCATTGCTGGCAGATGGATTGCCACAACCCATTGCCAAAATTGCAATTATTGTTATTAATCTTAACATCGCTTTTATTAATTACTTAAATTGATATAAGGACCACTTCTATTACCTGCATTATACTGCTTTCGTAACTCCTTTAAGGTATTACCAAACATATTTTCAAAATGGGGTTTATCTTTAAACGTTTTCCAATCTCCACCCCAATCCAGACCATTTTTACTGCCTACATCTTTCAATTGAGACCAGTTAAGGTCGTACGTTAATTTCTGATCTTTTCCTTCTCCCACTACTCCTGCAATATCAAATGCCAATCCATAATTATGATTACTCTCTCCACCTTTAGCGTTTGTAACCTTTCCTCCTGGCTCTGTCCTGCCTTTAGCATACAAGCCATCCTGTTCTTCAAAAGTTCTCAGCCCTTGAGCCATTATAATTTTCACGTCAGAAACAGCATTTGCGTCTTTCATAAAATCAGTTGCCTTCCATCTAATTGCAGGGTGAAGACTTGCTATTTTTTGATCCGTACCCTTATCTCCGGTTTTAAAAACATCTGCCGTTTGACCTACATAGGTTATAGTTGTCTGTGCAGGCGCTCCGGATACAGATTGATCTACACTAGTAGTAGGCTTATTATTAACAACATACACTCGATTATCATCTATTCCATCATTTCCTAAATAATTATGTTGCGTGTCATAATAGTCCCCATCCAACTCACCATCGGGATCAGTTTTTAAAAGAGGATTATTTTGAACAAAATTATATGGAGACAACCACTCTCGTTTATCAGCTTTGGGATCAATCGTTCCCCATCTTCCTATCTGCGCGTCATACATCCTCGCTCCATAATCGTAAAGCTCCAACCCACTACCATCCGCGAACTCTCTGTTCTGCAACTCCTTCCCATTATACTTTAACCTATTTTCCGAGTAATTCGACCCTTTGAGCGCATTCGAAGATATCCCACTCATGGTGAGCCCAAACGGATAATAATGCGTTTCCTCCACTACTGGTCCGCCATTATGTGCCACCATCAAATTATCAAAGAACACTTCCTGTGTACTTTCATTGCTGGTATAAACATACAAAAATCCACTCTTTTTTATCACCATCCTATCCTGGGAAAGAGTCTGCAGCTGGTCTGGCTCTGCCTTTACCTGCTTCACACCACTATTATCCTCCACCATTTTGAAACGGTCATCAAACAATACATAGTTGAGGTAAGCCTTTGGTTTACCAGGTTGCGGACCTGGTTCCTTTTCCTTTAAACGATGATAGTCACCATTATAGAAGTTCGTATTGAAAGGTGTACGAGCGATAGGCGAAGAATTCCCATGATTAGCCTCTGCTGGTACCGTTCCTCCAAAAGCCGCGATAAGATCAGCAACCATATTTTCAACCGGTGCTACGGGATTATTTTGATTTACCGGGCCGGTGGATTTATAGAATGCTTTGGTACTGAGCTGAACAGTATCACCAGCCATCACCCTTAAAACAATGGAAGGGCCTATCTTTTTACCGGAGCTTGTAGCTGTCAACCTGGATACTGATTCATTCTTGCCAGCACTTCCGTCAGCTGGATAACCAACTGGTTTGTTACTCCGAGTATTATCGATATTACTGAACAGGATGTTTTCACTAGCCGACCTGGAGGTCTCCATAGTAGCGGCATACAGTGTATGACTTGTTTGTTCAGTAAGCACCAGTCTGGTACTCCCAAGATGATCTTTCACAAAATAATCATATACAAACTCAGGTGTTTGCCCAGATTGGTAAACGGGCCTTATCCTACCCTCTTCATGCGCCACCGACTGTAGTGTATCGTTCAGATACAGAAAGTCTCCAAGATAATCAAAAGTAGTTATTCTGGAAGGAGTAACAGAATTATCTGTTACGATCTTCCTTACTTTGTTACCACCTGCACTGTACTCAAAACGAATATTCCCTTTGCTAGTTGTAACTAATTCAGGAAGATTAAGATGGTTGTAACTAATGGTGGTAATTTGTTTGTTTTCATCCCGAGTAAGGTTACCAACACCATCATAGCTATAATCATCACCATCAACAGGTCCATTAGTAAAATCGCCCAAACCAGTATTGACTTTTACACCATCGTACACTGATTTCAGTTGATTACTATTATCGTAATATCGATAAACCAACCGATCCACATCATCAGGGGAATTATTGAGAAGTCCACGTTGGTTCATACTCAACAAATTACCATTAGCATCGTATGAAATATTACTTACTGTAAAATCTACCTGGTTGTTTAGCCAATTGCCGCCCGCATTCTGGGAGAAAGCAGCCCCAGTTAAACGATTGGTTGAATCATAGATAAACCCATATGCACGCTGAGTTGTATCATTCCACCCCTTCCAACGTATCCCAGCGACATTACCATTAAAGGCCGCGCTGGTAAAACCATTGTCATAGTTTAATTCCTGACCAAAGTGAGAACCACCTGATCCACCTTTCAGATATTCCTTGCTAATATTTCGCAGCCAGCCACGCAGATTGTACTCATATGTTTGTTTTTCCAGTGGGGATGCAGTCCCCTTAATACCCAATTCCTTTGCTGCAAGTCGCCCCATTTCGTTATATGTATTATTAACAACTGTACGCTTTAGTGCCGGGTTATCATTTAACTGTTTATTGATCATCCTCAGCCTGCCTTGCGCATCATAAATCATCGACGTCAGTATAGTTGTCTGTGGAGTGAGGCCACTACGATTATTTTTATGCCGGTGATAGGTACTTAATACCTTCCCATTGAAATTATATTGAGTCGTAAGAACATCGATACCACCAGCTATGTTATCTGTTACTACCTGACTTACTCTTCCTTTGTTGTTATAATAGATAGTAGAGGTCAACCAGGTATCCGTACCTAATATACGTGTGCGGGTTCCTGTTACCATCCCTCCCGTTTGATTTCCGACAGTCACCGGCTCAGCATAAGGATTACCCCCATCATCCAGTTTCCCAAAGTCTGAGCTGAGATAATCTTGTTTTCCGGAGAAGCTGTAATCGTCGTAGAAAGTAAAAGTCAGTGGTGTCAGTGTATTACTATTAAAAATATCTGGTAATGCATTGCTGACAGTAATATTCGCTGAACCACCGTTTAATGAAGGATTGATTCTGATATCTACTCCAGTATCAGAACCAGTATCGAAACCAGATTCCAGTGATACAGACTTGGTTGCTTCATAAATACTTCGATCGTGCTTAGCTGTGACCAAATCTGCAGTACCGGGGAAAGTATAACTGCTGGTTCCACTATTGTTAACAACTCCGTTCATCTGTAGCTGCAATATTTCACGGGAAGCATTGCTATTGTACAAGGCTGTCTCCACTGGCCGGTTCAACTGATCATAAAAAGTAACATGCCATAGATGTTGCGCTCGCTGGCTACTATCTCGTGTAAACACCTGCCGGTCCCGCAGATCATATACCATCTCCACCAATCCCGCACCAGGCATTTTTTTTGTCACCATCCTGTTCCGGCCATCATAAGTATATTGAAAACAAAGCCCATTTGCAACCGGGATTACGTTCCAGGTCGATGTTATTTTTTCTACCCCCAATGGAGGGATAACAAAACGGAGATTATTAAAGTCATCATAAATATAGTAAGTACACAGCCAACCCATATGCGCTGTATTCGAAGCTGATGATACGCGTACTTTCTTTAATACCAAAAGGCCAGACTTATTCTTGTATTCTACCACTTGATTATCATTTTCATCCGTGGCAACATCCTTCAATAACTGTCCCTCATCAAAAATTCTATTGCTAACTGGAATACCGCCAAGGGCCGGAATACTCCAAATACGTACCGAATCACTGAGAGTATTGATCAGGTACTGGTGAGTCACCGGATGGTTACCTCCTGTAAAAGCCCAGCTGTTACCAGGACTATATGTTTTCAATATCCTGTTCAGAGGAGAAGCTTCGAATTCAGTCTGACCGTAGAATATCGTTTCATTTTTAGCGCCGGGATTATAAGCTTCATTCTGATAAAACTGTTGCTGTTGGCTGAAAGGGGATAATTTAAACTTACCGTCACTGGCTGGATGCATGTACGGAAGGTATTGGTACTGCTCACGACCAAAAGGATCATATATTACAGGTACCACAATATCATTACCGGAAGCGCTCATTCCTTTTGCAACAGTTTGTAACGGTCGTCCTAGTCCATCAAAATACCGGGTAGTTTGTTTTACTTCCGCTACTGTGCGACTACTGGCAGCTACCACTGCTGAATCTGTCGTCGGCATAGCAGGCTCCCAGGTACGAATATAATTTATGGTCGGATTTGTATAAGCATAAGGTAAAACTCTCGGGGATGCAGTTGGAAGGCCGGAACCTCCCGGTTGTTGTGCCTCTGCTTCTTTCCACGGGGTTAACAATAAGCCTATCAGCAAAGCCGGATAAAAGCTTTTAAAGCAGCATTTATTTTTTTTTCTCATAGGTCCTCTTTGTTGGATAAAAAATCAACAGGAAAAAATTATTGATTCACAGGTTTCTGATATTGATAATCATTCTGCTTCAATATTTTTCCGTCCATATCCCTGATTATCTTTAGTCTACCATAAGTATCATATTCATAAATTGTAATTTTACTGGAAAGATCACATTCCGAAGTCATGCCAACTAATGGCTGATAGGTAAAAGTTGTCATCTGCGCACCCTCCGGATACAAACGGACTTCATCAATCAATCCGTTGCCACCTATATCAGTCTGGTTTACATTTTGAATTTTATGCTCATGATAAGTCCAACCATTTAGCGTTCGTCCCTCCTTGTGTGAAACTTCCCCGCTTACAGTATACTTTCCATTCCGACTCCAATAAGAAACTATGTATGAAGTGGAAGGTGTTAATCCTACCTTGGTCATATACATCAGCATTCCAGCGCCAGCTCCCAGTTCATAGCACTTCTTACCAGTAGGGGATGATGCCTCTGTCTGTCCGCTGCCCGGAAAGCCCCAACCTCCACCTCCATCAGCTTCAAAGGAAGTAAATGCAACATCCACCGACTTCGCATTATAAACTCTGGCAATAGGATATTTACTCTTATAATCCCATATATAACTAACAGGGTAATCATTTTCCTTTCTGACTTCTTTCACATTGCCTTTTTCATCATATGATTCAAACAAAATCACAGGTTTATACCGACTATCCGCTGTCAAAATGTTATTCGTTGCTCCTAAAGGCACAAAATCAGTTATTCTTCCTGCCTCTTCTGTTCTCAATATTTTATCCGGTACAGGCTGAAACGGCTTATATGTCGTATACACAGCTGATAGTAGGCGTTTGTTACTGCCACTTTTGTCCAGCCTATATTTTCGCTGTTCAACTACAGGAGTTAATATGTTTTTGCTTTTTAAAAGCAACAGCGGTCTATTTATTTCATTATTCGGATTAAGTCCTGACAAGTCGGTTGGATAAGTGTATTCTTCGAGGTCAATGTCCAACCCGTTGTCTGTTTTGACTGATTTTACTCGATAATTATCATTGTATTCATATGTAGTAAGTTTGCTCAAAGACCGGTTATTTTCATCAAATTCAGTCTCCTTTTTTTGTGTCAAATAACGTTTGCCTGTTGTAATAATATATTCACCTTTTTTGAAAAAAGAGAGTAGATAATAATAGTGTAAATCATTTTTAAGCGGGTGATAAGTGCCATTATTTGCAAACGGTATAACTTTAAGACCTTTATAAATATTAGAAAAAATCGACCTATAACTAAACGAGTCAACTTTTATTCTTCTATACTGATCCTGACCATATTGGTCTTTATACCACACATAACTACTCTTTTCGGACAACAATGGCTTATTCCAAAATTTATAATAGTTTGTATACTTTGGATAATCAGTTCCATATTGCATTCGTTTTAGACACTCATCCACCTTTAATACAGGAAAATCGAAAGAACCAGCTCTGTAAAATGTGTCAAGCTCATATTTATAGACAGTTTTACCATTTTTTCCAAGACTGTAGTATTCGTATTCCGCCACTTCAGGATATACAACAAAACTGGACAGGTTAGCAGTTGCACTTACATCTCCCACTATTGATTTAGAATAATTAAGAACTCTACGGGGATAATCAGGCTGCAGCCAAATCGGATCCTGCATAAAATCCACCTCTTCATTTACAAAGTAGTTTTTATCCAAATCCAATATAGCTTGTCCATAACCACTTTCACCTTCTCCATAAACATAGTCTCGGACGAGTGTTGAATTATTTATCAGATCCTCACTTTCGATTCTCTGTATTCTAAGCCCCCCTCCAGCTTTACGTTGGCGAAAACCATCCTGATATAAATTGGATTCATACCGATATGATACACGTCCTCCTGTAGGATATGTAATTGATTTTAAAGAAAAAATATCACGTGTACCATTATAAGTAGTTCTATCCGAAAAATCACCTGATAAATAGCCCGCAGTTTGCTTCGTCGGATACCTATCAGCCCCCGGCTCATCGACGACGTCTATATCGTCACTCTTAAATTCTTTATGGAATTCGTTTAACCCATTAACAGAAGTGATGTAGTACCCCCATTGATCTGCAATATAGATATCACCTGGATATACTTGTTTCTCATAGTAATCAAATTTATATACTTCAACTGTACTTCTCTTACTATCGGCAATTTTTATAGAATCAAGAAAATTATGCACCCCATTAAAAGAATAATAAAAATCAACTGCCTTAATTAAGGAATTATCATCTGCGAATATTTCAAGCTTCGATAGGGTCATCCCATCTTTGTGAGTCATTTTTACACTTTCATAGTTGCTTTTAATTTCCTGTATTAAAAAAGATCTATAATGCTTAAAAGTAGCATAACTTCTACTACTGCCGGATAAAACACGACCAGCAGCGCAAAAAGGAGCTTCGAATAATGCTAGCGAAGAACCAGTATACATACCAACATCAACCCCTATATATTTAAAATTCAGTTCATCCCCCAAAGCTGTAACCATTTTGGTCATCGCCCATGCATTCGCCAATAGTCCGTTATGTTTAGAACTTGATTCAAATACGTTGGTATCTGCTGCTACTCGTTCTCCAAAAAGATATATGTTACCCTGATCATCTGTAATATCAAATTTTTTGAATCCATTCAATATCCCGCTCTGGCTCGTACCACTCTCATAATTAAACATGGTGTTTGTTAACTCCATGGGTTTTATGATCTTGTTTTTCCGATCTGGTATAATGAATGCGCCGCTCTCCGTTGGAAGTGAATAATTAAAATAGTCATACTCTCCATCTATTCGATTCAGTCCATTAGCGGGAGTTGGTATCCCTGTAAAATCCTTATCTACAAACCGGGATAAGTACTGATCTCGTTTAGGTGCCCGTACTTTATTCTCTTCATTCAAAAGGTCATAATAGTTCATACTATCCAGCACATAACCAGGCATCTCATACCAATCATCTGGCTGTCCATAGATCGTTCTGCTTACACGAAAACTAGGGTTCAAGACCCAACCCAAACCAACCTCTCCACTATTCTGCTGGAATTTGATTCCAGAAGCGTGATAACTCAAGCTAATAGGAATTTTCATTCCTTTTAATTCAATAGTATAAAGTGGGATGGAAATTTCCGGCAAACCATTATACATCGAAACATTGTAATTAATATATTTTTCAACCTCTTGGGTCAGAGGCGAAGGAGGGATCAATTGAGGAACTGCATTCTGACTATAACTCTGGATAAACAAACAAATAACAAGGGTTATCCATAAAGAGAAAAATTTCATAATATAGGCTATATTTTACTTTATTACGTGCTAAATTTGGCAATAGGATTCGGGCTATTTCTTTTTGCAAGATAGGATTTGTATCTCAGAAAATATATTTCTGACACATAAATACCACCTTTACACAAAAAAGGATTCATCAAAAAGTGAATTAAGCTCATGAGAACTGCTTACCGATATTTCAAAGGGATATGCCAGGAATTCTCCATTATCACACAGGTTTGCATCAGTATACAGTGTCCATCCATAACGAATCGTTTATACTTTAGTGTTAGCTGATATGATATCAATCGAAGGCGATATTCTTTCCTTTTGTACTGCCAAAGATTATCGCGGCAATTCTGTTTCCTTTATTCACATCAACATTTTACAACGGTGAATACAATTTCACGATAGTCATTCCGTTCAAACAGCACGCCTATACGCTGTTTATCAATTCTTACGATATCAGAATACGCGGCATAATCTCTTTTATTGTTGTCGCTGGCGGCGATCAGATAGGACTTAGGCCAGGAACGGCCTCCATCGTTACTAATCCGCAAAGTAAGGTGGTTTCTTTGCAGGGTATCAGCTGCATTACAGAAAGCCAGCACAGTCCTCTTTTTCTTAAACCCGATCTCCAGCAAACTACCTTCACATACAGGGTCTGGTAGCTGCGGGTCGAACGCGTATTGGTCCCAGGTAGCGCCACCATCTTTACTGGTAGCCACCATACGGGCTTTTACATTACCCTGCTGGTTACGGGCGTTCAGCATCAGCCGGCCGTTATCTAAAACCGCAGCGGTAGCTTCATTGCCACCCGGCATGGGCATGGTGGCTGCCAGATGAAACGTTTTACCATGATCATCGGTATAATAACCGTGTGCAAAATAGTCTTTAAAATGTGGCTGTGGATTTCCTTCGGAATGGTTGGCAGCCACGTATATCCTGCCATGGTATTGACCATTACGGAACTGCGTAGCGTGGCCGGGTGTATTGGCATAACTTCTCCAGTCTTCTTTAAAGTTATAGGCCGGATTGATCTGCGGCTGAAGTGGGCGATGTACCTGAGTGGTGATGTTTACGGGCTCCGACCAGGTAACACCACCATCTGCGGATGTTTTATACCATACTTCCCGCAGCCCTTTTCCTTTGCGGATTTCGCCTTCATGGTTGTTACCGGTATTATAAAAGAGGAAAATCCGTCCCTGCAGATAAGACATATCCGTAACATCTACTACCGGCGCCGGATTGCCGGCCTGCAAGGAATCATTGTCCACTACTGTTTGCAGCGGCCCCCAGGTAGCACCATTGTCATTGCTGCGTTTCATGACAATATTGATATCTCCGAAGTCGCCGCTGTTATTCACCCGTCCTTCCGCGAAGGCCAGCAGCGGCCCGTTGGGCAAACGGATAATCGCCGGTATACGAAAACTTTTGTATCCTTCGGTACCGGAGGTAAACACCGGTACTGCTTTCATCTGCGCGAACAACAGATTGGTGCATAATAGCAGACCTGTCAGTAGTTTCAGTTTATTCATCATGTAATTTTTATCAGGAGGTTTCTCCCGCTGCCACAGGCTTTGGCATAGGCAGCCAGTGCAATAACGGCAAAAGTTTCCTAAAAGCGTATCTTCTTTTACAAATGGTTTTTCCATCCCACTGAAAGTGGATAAACATACTCCTCCTGAAAATTAAGTCGCATTGTTACCCTCAAATTGTCGTACTAACCCCTCCCCCAAGGAGTGGTAATACAATAGCTTTGCTGAAAAGGAATACCATGTCACAGATCAATGTATACCTCAATTTTGATGGCAAATGCGCGGAAGCTATGAAGTTCTACCAGCACTGCCTCGGAGGAGAACTTTTTCTGCAAACAATAAAAGCGTCTCCCATGGCCGATCAGTGGCCTGCACACAAACAAGACTACATAGTGCATTCCAGTCTTACCAATGGGCCATTATTACTACTGGCTTCCGACATGGGCGCTAATCCTGCAGGAATGACCAACAGCGTGAGCATCAGCCTTACCTGCAACACTCCGGAAGAACTGGCAACTGCTTTCGAAGAACTGTCAGCCGGTGGTGAACAACTCCAGCCTGTACATGATTTCTTCGGCGGAAAAATTGGCGTCCTCAGGGATAAATATGGTTTCAACTGGTTATTATATTATAACAACCAGTGATACACTGCAAGAATTACATAGATTTGAACAATATGTCAGGAAGAAGAAAAAAAGTTTGCCAAAAAGGCACAAAATGAATCTGGATGCATATTTGAGCGATTTCCGGTATGGAAAACGCACTAACATTTCTGACGAGCCATCCTGTAAACGATGCCGGTTTACTGGACGCATATTCTAAAACGGTTACCGGTGTAGTAGGCACGGTCGCCGAATCAGTTGTGCACATTGAAGTACAACGCAAAGTCAATGACAAGCGGAATCCCGAAAGAAAAACGCAGACAGGCGCCGGATCGGGCTTCATCATTTCTTCCGACGGCTTTATCATTACCAATAATCACGTGATAGAACAGGCGGAAAGCATCCGTGTTTCTTTTGTTGACGGCAGAAAAGTCAACGCAGAAATAAAAGGTACCGATCCCTCTACTGATATCGCCGTTCTCAAGATTGATGAAACCGGCCTCAAAGCTTTATCATTCGCCGACTCCGCAGCATTGCAGGTAGGACAGATCGCTATTGCCATCGGTAATCCCATGGGCCTGCAATATACCGTTACCGCCGGTGTGGTGAGTGCGTTAGGCCGCACACTCCGCGCCAGCAACGGCAGGCTCATCGACAACGTGATACAAACAGATGCCGCACTCAACCCAGGCAACAGCGGCGGACCACTGGTTAACTCCCTCGGTCAGATCATTGGCGTCAACACCGCCATGATACCAGCCGCACAGGGACTCTGTTTCGCCATCTCATCCAACCTCGCCGCCCAGATCGCCGGCCAGCTCATCCTTCACGGCAAAGTAAAACGGGCACAACTCGGCATTGCCGCCCAACCCGTTAAACTCACCAACCGGATGATAGCAGCCAACAAACTCACCATCCAAACAGGCGTCTACGTTTTTGAAACCATCCCCGACGGCAACTACGATAACAGCCAGCTCCATATCGGAGACATCATCATCGCATTCGACAACATACCCGTTGCCACCGTAGATGATATGCACCTGCTGCTTACCGAAAAACAAATCGGCCGGAAAGTATTGGTAGATGTACTCAGAGGCGGGCATAGCGTGACTATCACCGTCACCCCCGGTAACGGTGATTAATACTGATTAAAACTGATGCGCCTGATGTAGTTCGTTAGTAATATAAATTCCAAAACAAACTACATCAGGCGCATCAGTTTTTATCAGCCTTAATCAGTATTTATCACCGTTATGTCTTTGCTTTCTCGAAATTTCCTTTCTCTTTATTCTCACCACTGGTAGTTTTCAGCAAAATCACCACTGGCGTATCTGATTGTTTGCCGGAAAGATGAATAAAATATTCATTCCTGCCAATCAATTCAGGTGTCAGGGTTTGCTGCTGCAACGACACGCTCACCAATGATGTATGTGCAGGCATTTTTACCCGCAGACTACCGGAAACGGGTATATTAAATACCACCATGTATACACTATCAGTACCCGCTTTACGGATATAATAACCCCAATCCTGTTTTTCAAAACCGGCATAGGTACCATTGTAAACTGCCTCTCCGTTTATCTTCATCCACTGACCAATCTGTGTCATCAGCTGCTGCTCTTCAGTACGGAAAGTACCATCAGCCTTAGGCCCGAAGTTGAGCACAAAGTTACCGTTGAGGGATACACTTTTCACCAGCATCTCCAGTAACTCATTCGCCGTTTTGATATGCCCGGCCCATTGGGCATTGTATCCCCACTGGTTTTCAGGAACGGTCATCACCGCCTCCCAGTCGTTACCATGCACGTCTTCAATTTTCTCCGGCAGCTTGCGCTCCCAGCCCTGTTCATAATCCCCCATCAGGCGACCGTTGGAATCAAAATGACGGGCACCTTTTTCATCTGCCCGTAAACGGCTCCCCATCACTAAACCAGGATGTATGGACTGCAGATACTGCTCCAGTTCATCTGTAAAGGCACCGTCTCTTTTCCAGGAATCATCCCAGGTACCATCAAACCAGAAACCTTTTACAGTAGGATAACGTTGCAACAGTTCAGCCAACTGATTCTTTACAAATACCTGAAAACGTTTGTTGGCGGCAGAATCCGCGGCTGTTTTCAAAGAAGCCCGGTAATCAGGATGGCTCCAGTCAATGATAGAAAAATAGAGATATACATCGATACCCGCTTTGTTGTAAGCAGCCACCATCGGCCCCAGTAAATCCTTTTTATAAGGGGAAGCAGCGATGGTGTATTTGGAATATTTGCTGGGCCATAAACAGAAACCATCATGGTGTTTGGTGGTGATGATCATGTATTTAGCCCCCATCTCCTTCGCCTGGGAAGCCCATTGCTGCGCATCGAAGTTTACCGGATTGAACTGACGATACAGATTATCATATTCTTCATGTGGCAGCTCTTTCCAGGAACGGATCCATTCGGCCGCACCATTGTAGGTTTTGCCCTTCCATTCGCCGCCGGGGATAGCATACACACCCCAGTGTATAAACTGTCCGAAGCGGAGCGAGCGCCAACGGGCCATGTCAGCATCTGTTCTTACCCCTATACGGTGAGCTCCATGTTGCAGCGCTATTGTATCCTTTGCGGGCACCGTTGTTTGTGCATGTGCTGCCGGCTGTATACACAAACAGCTACAGGCTATAGCAAGTATATGTGAGATCATTTTTTTCATGATATCATTATGTTTTATTCCGATGCCTGTAATTGCCAGGTTATCGTATCCGTGAACACTTTACCATTTCGTATACCCGTAGCAGTGATAGTATTATTGCCGGGTTTCAGGACGATAGGATCAAACAGGAAATCCTTGTTATTAGCGCCCGCGCTGGCTGTCATCGGAGCGCCACCGTTCACGCTAAGGGTGACTTTCTCCAGGTTACTGAATACCTCCACTTTTACATTCGCCTGCTTACGGATATTGTTACGACGTTCGGCGATATAAATCATCGGTTCCGGGTTCCAATTGGCTTTGTACCAGAAAAACGCGTCCTTCTTTTGTTTACGGTCGTAAGTGATCAACCCTTTGAGATTACGGGCATTCACGCCTCCCCTATTCCACATGGGCACTGCAAATTCAAACGTATTCCAGAGATAGGAAGCTGCGATATACGGATGTTTTTCTATGATAGCCCATTGTTTAACATGCGTCGCCGTCTGATAGGTTTCCGGGAAAAACTGTCCGTTTACCGGATTAAAGTTGGTAGACAGCGTATCTGTATGCTGGTTAATGTTGCCATCTGCGCCGTATTCGGTGAGCATCAGTTTATAGTCCGGATATTTTTGTTCCAGGCCTTTCACCCAGCCTTCGAGGTCTTCGATTTTCCCTTCGTACCAGCCGTAGTAGCGGTTCATACCTTGTATATCTGCAGCCAGATTAGCGGGGCGGTCCATCTCTCCATAACCGGTAACAGCGGTGGTATAGCGGTCAGGGTCTTCTGTTTTGGCCACATCATTCAGTTGACGGGTGAGCACTGCCACATGTTCGTCCGGTGTTTTGGAATATACTTCATTGTGCAGTCCCCACACGTAGATAGCAGGATGGTTAAAGTTCTGGCGGATCAGTTCTGTCATCTGCTGTTTGGCGTTATCTCCTTCTTTGCCGGATGCGTTGTTAACGAAAGGAATTTCTGCCCATATCACAAAGCCCATACTGTCGCACTGGGAGTACAGATATTCGGCCTGCTGATAATGCGCAAAGCGGATGGTGGTAGCACCTATTTCCCGGATCATGTCCAGATCGGCTTTGTGTTGTGCGTTGGTCAGCGCATTGCCACAGTCCTGCCATTCCTGGTGGCGGGTGACACCATGCATGATATAGGGTTTGCCATTCAGGAAAAATCCTTTGCCTGGCACTACTTCAAAGCGGCGGATACCCAGCGGTTGTGTTACAGCATCCAGTGCTTTACCATCAGCCACCACGGAGGTAGTCAATGAGTAGAGATAGGGATCTTTGAGACCATTCCACAAATGCGGATTACCTACCACCAGATCCTGATGAATGATATTGATGCCCTGTGGACTGACATTCACCTTTTTGCTGTTGATGGCCACCTGTTTGCCCTGACGGTCTTTGATGATGGTTTGTATCACTACGTCTTTGTGATGCAGCTGTTTGTTCTCGATTTTGGCTGTAACACTGATCGCTGCTTTTTTATCACTGATCTCTCCCTGGCGGATATAAATGCCGGGAGAAGCATAATCTGTAGTGGTGATATTGATATCATTGGTAACCAGCAGGCTTACCGGCCGGTAAATCCCACCGAAGATGCCGAATAGAAAATGATTGATAGGCAATACATCTTCCCTTGCGGTATTATTGGCTTTCACCACAATGGTATTTTCAGCACCATACTTCACAGAATGTGTGATCTCAAAACAGAAAGCGGAATAAGAGCCTTTATGTTCACCAATCAAACGATTGTTGACATACAGACCCGCAACAGATCCCACTCCTTCAAAACGCAGGAACAACCTTTTGCCCTTCAACGAGGAATCTACCGTAAACACTTTACGGTAGCAGGCTTCCCCTGCATAGAAGTTTTTACCTTCCTGCATATCCTTGTTATTCCAGGTATGCGGCACCGTTACATTTACCCAGCCGGTGTCGGGCTGGTTTTTATCGGTGGTCAGCGCTCCTTTTCTGAAAGACCAGTTGTCATTAAAAGGGACCACTTTTCTGCTTTCCTGTGCGTATCCCTGTAAAAACAGGAATGCGCACAGGATGCTTGCTGCTGAAAATTTCTTCATGATGAAAATAGAATCAGTCTGAAAAATTTAAATGTCAAATAAACAATTATTTCTGATATCCATCATTCTGCGATAACACCGCATCTTTATTCACATCGATTTCGGACTGCGGAATCGGCAGGTGAATGTTAAAGTCGCTGATGGTAGGTGCTACCTTAGGATTGTATTTGCGTACGCGGTCTACCAGTTTTTTGGTGCGGATGAGGGTTAGTCTTCTCAGTTCTTCCGCCGTGAGTTCTCTGGCTCTTTCATCCAGGATGTAATCCATGGTTACTTCGGCAGGTTGCACTGGTGTAGCGTTTGCACGGGCACGGATCATATTGATGCTGGCAGCAGCATCCGCCGGACGGCCCTGTAGCAGCTGCGCTTCAGCGAGGAGCAGATACGTTTCGCCGAGGCGCATCTGAATCCTGTCTTTATAAGACTGCGCACCCTGAATATCCTGTGGCTGGAACTCATACCATTTGGTAGTATGTGCGTAGATGTTCTGAATGGTATCGAATCCGCTTACTATCACCTGCTGGCCATATTTAGCAGATGCGGGGTCGTTGTAGTAATAGGTACGACGGATGTTGTAGGGAGAATTACGCATATCGTTTTTCTCGTACAGTTCATAAGTCCACCAGTTGGTAGGTCTGATCCTGCCGATACCGCGGCCACCGAGGGAGTCACATACCTTCATACCGGACACGTTTACATAAAAAGGTCCCCATTCCCGTCTGCGCTGATCAAATTCAGTACTGCCACCACCGGGGATGTTATACTGCTGCTCTATCACCCAGATCGCTTCCTTATTACCCTGGCTGCGGCGCATATTGCCGTAGGTGAACATATCCGCGAACGGATCACCAGGCAGGGATGCTTTTACACCATAGCGGGCGGTAGTAAGGCTGAAAAATTTACCATCGATTACTCTTTTGGCTGCAGCTTCTGCATCTGCCGGCTTATTGGCGCGCAGCAGCGCTTCTGCGAGCAACTGGGAAGCAGCAAATTTATTAATACGACCCTGTTTCTTTACGTTCGCGGGATCAGGCAGATTGGCTTCCGCAAAGGTGAGATCGTCGATGATCAGCTGGATTACTTCTGCTTCAGTGGCACGTACATAATCTGTGCGGGGCACCGTCACTGGTGCTTTTATCAGGGGCACGCCACCATAGAGGATAGACAGCTGATTATAGGCATAAGCTCTGAAAAAGCTGGCTTCCGCCTTATAAAAAGCGCGCTGCTGCGGCGTGAGGATGGCTTTAGGATTGTCAACGCCGGCAATGATGTTATTGGCAGCGTTGATCACTTTATAGTTCCATGTCCAGATGGTAGAAACAGAACCGGTCTGGGAGTTGAGGTTGCGGTAGTCTTCATAAGGCGCCTGTGTGGTATTCGGCTGCCCTGTGATAGCCATATCTGTGCCTACATAAAAGGTAGCCAGCAATCCCTGAATATTGCCGTAATCATTGCGCATGATGCTTAGCATTCCGGTACTGGCGGCTTCAAACCCCAGTTCGTCTACCAGTGTATTGTCTGGTGCGTAGCTCGATTTCAGCTCTTCATCCAGAAAATGTTTGCTGCAGGAAGTGGTGCCGGTGGCTACCATTCCAGCCAGCAGCATGCCGTATATATAAGATGATTTTTTCATTACAAAAGCATTTAAAAGTTACAGACTGATATTAACACCAAACACAATGGTAGCGGTCAGCGGATAAAAATCGGAACTCTGCGAACCAACACCCTGCCCATTATCTATTTTTGCGTTAGAGTTAACAGCGCCGATGGGTGCTGTTTCAGGGTCCCAGCCTTTCCATTTGGTGAAGGTGCCCAGATTACGGCCGCTGAGGTACATCATCAGGTTACCGATTTTATAACGCTCCAGTAATTTTTTATCGAAGGTATAGCTGAAGGTAACGTCCTTGATACGGATAAAGGAAGCGTCCTGTGCATACTTGTATCCCCTCGGATTGGTATATATCAGCGAAGGGTTGGTATTGATCTTGTTTTCAGAAGTCCAGTAAGGAATATCAGCAGGCAGGTTTACTGTGCCACCCTGATCGCGGTTGTCCAGGAGATAATTAGGACGCAGGGAACCGTGTACATCCTGAATAAAAATATTGAGGCTGAAATTTTTATAGGTAAAAGTATTGGTCAGGCCGGCAATATACTTAGGCAGTTGTGTACCCAGGTAAGAGCGGTCATTGGCGTCTATTTTTCCATTGTTATCGAGATCTGCAAATTTCAGATAACCGGCTTTCACACCAGGGTCCAGCTTCATATCTTCCCCTTCCTGCCATACACCCGTCATGGTGTAGTCATAGATACCCAGCAGCGGTTTTCCGATGAACAGGTTATTACCGATATCATCTTTATTATCTCCATACAAAGACACTACTTTGTTTTTGTTGAAAGAGATGTTGAAAGAAGTTTGCCAGGTGAAGTCATTACCCTGGATGTTACGGCTGTTCAACAGAATTTCCAATCCTCTGTTGGCAGTTTTACCGATATTATCAAATACAGAAGTATAACCAGTGATAGCAGGAATCCTTCTGCTGAGCAACAGGTCGTAGGTATTGGTGCTATAGGTTTCTACGGTGCCGCTCAGACGATTATTCCACAAGGCAAAATCAATACCTACGTTAAGACCTTTGGTTGTTTCCCATTTAAGGTTTGCATTACCCAGTTTGTCGGGTACCACACCGATTACAGTCGTTCCATCATAGATATACTGAACAGTGTTTAAGCGGGTCAGGGTCTGATAAGCGCCTACGGCCTGATTACCGGATTTACCATAGGAGGCTCGGAGTTTCAGTTGTGAGATCACCGGCACTGCAGCCATAAACTTTTCATTATGTACATTCCAGCCGGCAGCTATGGATGGGAATACACCGTATTTGTTGCTGGCGCCGAAACCGGAGAAGCCGTCGCGGCGAATGGTGGCGGTCAGCAGATAACGGCTGTCATAGGTGTAGTTGGCGCGGAACATCTGTGACAGCAGGCTGCTACCTGAATATTCCGATTTTGTTTTCTGTACCTGGCCGCTGCTCAGATTGTTGAAATCGAGGTTGTCGTTGATAAATGTGTTGGCATCCAGCTGTGAGGTGAATTTCTCATCCTTTTGCGCACTATATAAAGCGGTGAAGTCCAGTCCGTGTTTTCCGAAGCTGGTAGCGTAGCTCAACAGATTCTCCACGATCCATTGTCTTTTCTCCTCGTTGTATACTTTGGCTGTACCCAGCATATCACCGGCTTTACGGCCCCAGTAGTCGGCTTGCCTTACAGGTCTGAAAGCATAGGAACCATTCACACGATACTTTAAACCTTTCAGGAATGTGGGCGCTACTTCTGCATAACCGCTGGCAGTCACGTTTTTGCTACGGTTCAGGCCCGGATTGTATACATTGATGAGCGGGCTTTGATATAATGTCTGCGGCGCAATCGGATATACTTCATAATCTCCTTTGGCATTATAGAGTGAGCCATAAGGACTGAGGGAGTTGGCATCAAACAGGGTTGCCCTGCCGCCATCGCTGTTGTTGTTCACCAAAAACAGATTGAGGCCGGTCTTCAGCCAGGAGGTAGCATTAGCGTCGATGTTGGCGCGGATACTGCTACGATTAAACTGATAGCCTTTGATCGTACCATCCTGTTTCAGATAGGTACCAGACACATAATATTTTACATTGTCTGTTCCACCGGAGATACTCAGCTCATGGCTATGAATAAAGCCCTGCTGACCGATTTCCTTCTGCCAGTTTACTTCCGGCATACCGTTGGCAAAGTTCTGCTGTTCGGTGAGATAAGGCAGGTCCGGTGCAGTAGGACGTCCTGCCTGAATATTGTACCAGTGGTTTTTGGTACGGTATTGCTCACCGTCCATATTCTTCATTACATTCGATTGAAATTCTGCACCTGCATAGCCGTTATAGGCGATTACCGGTTTTCCTGATTTACCTCTTTTGGTAGTGATCATGATAACGCCATTAGCGCCTCTGGCACCATAAATAGCGGAAGCGGAAACATCTTTCAGTACATCAATAGCGGCGATATCATTAGGGTTGATATCATTATAATCACCACTGAAGGGTACTCCGTCCAGCACGATCAGCGGTGCATTGCTGGCATTGATGGATTTAATACCACGGAGATAAAAGGCCGGAGAACTACCGGGCTTGCTGGTGTTATTAACGATATTGATACCGGCAGCAGAACCCTGGATCGCCTGCAATACGTTGCTCACTGGTTGGTTCTTCAGTCTTTCTGTAGGAACAGAAGAGATAGACCCGGTCACATCACTTCTTTTTTTGGTACCATAACCTACTACCACCACTTCGTTCTGTTGTTCCACAGAAGATTTCATCACAATATTAATGCTGGTGCTGTTGGTAACAGTTACCTCCTGGGGTATCATCCCCAGGTAAGTAAACTGTAATACCTGCGGGCCTTCCGCCGGGATATGCAGCGAGTAGCTACCATCAGCACCGGTAGAAATACCCAGTGCTGTACCTTTTACCCGCACAGACACACCAGGCAGGGGGTTACCGGCTTCGTCGGTAACCTTACCGCTGATATTGAGCTGTGGCGCGGCTTCCATACCAATAGCCGGAGCTACGTTGCGGGATGTTGTTTTAGGAGAAATAAAGATGGATTTGTTTTCAATTACATATTTCAATGGCTGGTCTTTCAGCACCAGCTCAAGGAAATCTGTTACCGGCATGTTCTCCGCGTTCAGCGTCACCGGATGTGCTTTGAGCAGCACTTCGCGGCTGGCTACCACTGTGTAGCCTGACTGTTGGCGGATAATACTGAAAATCTTCTCTACCGGCACGTTCTTACCCGACCAGGTGATCAGCTGTGCATATCCGGCAGCACTTACATTCAACATAACAGCAGTAAGAAAGAAAAACGTCAGCTTCATGACTAGCAGCATTTTGGTTGGTAACCAGCTTCTGCTACGCGCCCCGGTTGACTTAGGGACATAGCTCGCCTGGTTACAAAGAGCAGTTTTTTGCATAACTTTGTAGCGGTTTGGCTTGTAAAAAATGATAGAGTACCAGAACTCTCAACTGTTTTGCATGGCTGTAACCATCCAGCCGGAAGTGGGTCGAAGCACTTTCGGTTTTCTATTACAGGCAGACAATAAATTGATATTTGAATTGGTTGTTCACTGTTTTTTCACAACGTATCGACAGATACGCTTTGTTGGCTGATTGTTGTTGATTGTTTATTATTGATTACTGTTTTCCTATGATCAGTTTTCTTCCTTCCAGATTAAATTGTATCCCTGACTCTCTCAAAAATGTAAGGACACTGGAAAGATTTACATCACTGCCTATTTCTCCTACGAAAGTGATATCCGGCGGCGTGGTAGCATAGATAACTTCTATATCGTACCAGCGCGCTATCATGGCTATCACAGCAGTTAGTTTTTTATCCTGAAAACTCAGCACACCATTTTTCCAGGCCATCACCGCAGCGGTATCGATGTTTTTGTTTAACACCACCGTGCCGGCATTTTTATTAAACAGCAGCTGCTGCCCTGGTTTGAGCGTGCTGCTATGTTCAGGAACATTCACCTGTACGGCACCTTCCAGCAAGGTAGTGCTGATGCCCGGTTCATCGGTATAGGCGCTGATATCGAAGTGGGTACCTAGTACCTTCACTGAAGTATTGTTACTGAGGCTTACCACAAAAGGTTTCGTTTGGTCTTTGGCTACTTCAAAATAGGCTTCCCCGGTTAGTTCCACTTTCCTTTCTTTGCCGGTGAAGGCCGTGGGGAAAGAGAGGGAGCTGGCGGCGTTTAGCCATACTTGTGTACCATCCGGCAGCTGCATTCTGAACTTTCGTCCACGTGGTGTGTGCAAGGTATTATTAACAGGGGTGCCTGTGCCGGAAGACTTGTATTCTACGTGTCCATTTTTTAATACTACCTGTGTGCCCTGGGTGCTGGTGATGAGGCCATCGCCGTGGTTGTCCAGTACCACCTGCTGGCCGTTGGCCAGTGTGAGGACCGCCCCGTTTTTACCAGGCAATACATCTGCCGCCACCGCTACGGGCGCATCTGACAATACGTTGCGCTGCCCATGCTGCCACCAGTAGTAACCGCCAACGGAAAACAACAACACCGCAGCTGCAGCTGCCCATCGGCGCCAGCCCGCTATGCGGCGCACTTTCGGACCTTCACCGGCTTGCAAAATACCCTGCAGCATCGGCTCATACTCCACCGGATTATATTGCGGATCTGCTACAGTTCCGGCATGCAGCTCATCCATTAATGCTACCCACGCTTCATCATCGGCATGTTTCTTCAGCTCTGCATACAGCTCTTCCTCTTCTGCCGCGGTAGCAGAACCCTCGTAATAACGTTGCAACAAAAACCTGTAATATTCTTTTGCTTCCACTGTCGCTTCCCGCTTTTACTCATTCAGACGCATAAAAAAACCAACTGTACTATGCCATCTGAAAAAAAATTAAAAAATTCTTAACAACACTCCTATCAGCAATACCGGCAAGCCTTCTCCCGTATGCTTTTCCAGGTATTCCCGTATAAACTTCCGGGCGGTGACCAGCTGGTTTTTAACCGTATGCTCTGAAATATCGAGCGCTTCGGCAATCTCCTTACGGGATTTTCCATCCTGTGTATTCATCACAAATACTTCCCGCCGGGACGGCGGCAGTTGTTCAATGGCATTTTTAATATGGCCCTGCAGTTCCTTCACCCGGAACTTTTCTGTTACATCCAGGCTATCTTCTATATCATCATGGGTAATCGCTTCCACCCGGTATTTCTCGCGGGCAACTTTTCTGAGTATGGAGAGGGAGTAATTGGATGCCATGGTATACATCCATCCGGCGGGGTTTTCAATGGTTTCAAGGGTATGTCGCAACAGCCATACCTTCAGGAAGACTTCCTGCAACACCTCTGCTGCAGCTTCTTCTGACCGGAGCAATTTCCGTACAGAAACAGACAGCACTGCATTATAACGATGATACAGTATACGAAAAGCTGCTTCATCCCCACTTGCAATCCGCGAAAAAAGTATCCTGTCCTCGTGTATGTTCACAGTGCGTTCTAAATTTTCATTCCGGGACTAATATAAAACAAATCAGATAATCTGGTCACTTGGATATTTTTTGCATTTGCATATGGGCTACCATAAAAAAAGCCGCCTTTTAGAAAAAAGGCGGCATTGCTCGCATAAAGGTGAAAAAATGGTAACGACCTATGATTGTGCCGGCCAGGCCGTTTCCACGCCCTGTGCCTGGATATAATCCTGAAAATCCTTCAGCAGTGATGCCTGTTCCCATACCTGCCCGGGTGTCACATTTTTGCTGCGGGCAAAAGCCACCAGCAGCCCCACGGCCTCTCCTATGCTCCATTCTACCGGATGCAGGCGGAAACAGCCATTGGTAATATGTGTGGTACCAATGTTTTTGTTGGCAGGCAGCAGGTTCTCCATTCTTTTGGGCAACAAGGCGCCCAAAGGAATCTGGAAAGGCAAAGACCCGAAGTCTACATAGTTCACACCTGCACAACTGGGGTGCAGGTCGATATGATAATACCCCACTCCTACGCTGTCGTGGAAAGTAGCGGCTTTCACGCCTTGGGTCTGACCCGTTTTCTGCGTCCGCTGCTCGGCTCCTACATGTTCTTCGAGGATGGTGAATTTAGCCTTGATACGCCGCGCCTCCCGGATATATGGATATTTTGCCATACCATCGGCGGTGCCCATAATATCCTTACGCAGCCGGATGCCAGGCCAGCCTTTGCCGCCGTCCGGACGCGGAGCCTCTGTCTGCAGCCAGTACAACAGGGAGAGATTGAGCTGTTTGGCCCTTCCCACATGATAATGAAATTTCTCCGGGCTGGCGCCGATCAGGTTGCCCAGCATATAATCATTCTGCGGCCAGTTGACGATGGTCACATCACCGGCATACAGCCCTTCTTCGAAGTTGTTTTTATTGATGATACGGCGGTAGTTCCACAAGTTAAGCGCATCGCCCGTTTTGACGCCTTCCGGATGGAAGCCCAACAGCTTGGGTTTCAGCGTACGGGGATCGGAATAGTGCAGGTCCAGCTGCTTGCCCGACCAGGCGGGTGTCAGCGCCGGCACGTGATTACGCCAGAAATCATATTCAGCCGGTTTGTCGATCACGAAGTTGCCACCCGGTACATAATCAATCGCAAAGCATACCGTGAAAGCCTGATTATTTTCAGGGTTGCCCTTTTCCGGTGCATGCAACTCACCGGTATCCCGTCTGGACTCTGTTCCTGTCACGAATTCGGTCCCTGTCATAGGCAACAGATCACCCATTTCGGTAGCATCCGAAAAATAACTGCCTTTTAAAATCAACTCCTCACCGGTACGCAGATTCCGCACTACCAGCGACAACACCTTATTCCCCTCTACCTGTGCACGTACCACCTTGTGTTCTGTGAGCAACACCAGACTGCCATTACTGATAAAAGGCGCCAACATATCCTGCATCACAGCCAATGCCACTCTGGGCTCATGACAAAGCTTCGACACGGCACCGTCACCCGGATTGAGTTGGGGCCGTTGCCGGGCATCAGCTGTGAGCGGATAGTAGCGTACATAATATTCACGGATACGGTTTCTCAATTCGCGGTAACGTGCCGGCGCACCATGGGTTTCAATCCACGGATGTTCATCCGGTGGCACACCTTGCTGCGTCAGCTGCCCACCTATCCAGTCTGTTTCCTCCGTCAGGATCACGGTTTGTTTGTTGTGCAGTGCTGCCAATGCAGCCGCCACTCCCCCAAGCCCGCCACCCGCAATCACCAGGTCGGCTGTTATTTTCTCCACTCTACGTTTACCCCTTGCCGTTACTGCCCCTTTGTTCTGCTCAGCCAGTCCCAATACAGGTTTGGCAACAACAGCTCCTCCACTCAGTGCCAGCATTCCCAAAAAATTCCTTCTCTTCATGAACTGTGATTAATATGATTTAAACTGATTTTTATGATCTAATTAAAACTGTGATTTTTGTGATGAATCATGATGAACATGATGAGCGTCTTAAATGATCAACAAATCATGATCATCATATTCATCATGATTCATCACAAAAATCACAGTTACCAGTCTTTATTCTGACTCAGCCCCGGATTAATATCCCGCTCTGATTGCGGTACCGGCAACAACATCAGTTTCGGTGTCCAGAAACGTGTTTCTCTGGTGTAACGCAGGTCCAGCTGGCCGGTGTAATCCGGAATACTGTTCAGGTCATGTACCGGGGAAGCTTTAAAATTAGGGATGGATGGCATGGCTGCAGGGCTTTTGGCGATCCCCACTACTTTGCCGGGCATCACCAGGTCTGCAATCTCCCAGCGGCGGATATCAAACCAGCGGAAACCTTCTACTGCCAGCTCCACTGTACGTTCGCGGCGAATCAGTTTACGCAGCTCTGTCTGGTCTGTTTCGATAGCGGTAGATACTACCGGCTGACCGGCACGTTGTCTTACTTTGTTGATAGCCGCTATCACAGTACCATCCAGCTGACCCAGTTCAATTTTTGCTTCGGCATAAGTCAGCAATACCTCTGCATAACGCATCAGAATAAAACTCACTTTAGCCAGAAACACATTTTCATCCGTCATGGTGTATTTGGTCCACAGATAACCGACGCCGCTTTTGGAAGGACCAAAGGCGTTATCATAGTCTGCATTGGTTTTTACCGACCAGGTACCATCTCCATTTTTGAACGAAGTAGTGTTCTTGTAGATATCATATACAAAAGTGGTGTTGTTCATCGTCAGCGTATCACCAGGCAGAGACACTGTGTATTTCAGGCGCAGGTCCCTGTTTTTGGAAGGGTTCTGCGGATCGTATTTGGGTGATTCATCAATTCTCTTACCATCGTTGCACTCAAACATATCCACGAGGCGCTGTGTAGGAAAACGGCCGGACTGTCCGCCAGCAGCGCGGGATGCATTACCCAGCGGCAGGTAGGTGATGGAGCTTGCCAGCGCATCGGTATACAGCACTTCCAGCATGATTTCATTACCAGCATTAGGTTTCTGACCACTGCGGGTAAACAGATCCTGGAACTTTGGATTCAGGGAGATGCCTGCGTTGTCTATCACAAGTTTGGCCGCATCGGCAGCTATCTGATAGTCTTTATTATTTATGGCAGCACGGGCTTTCAGGCCCATAGCTACAGACTTGCTTACTCTGCCTCTCACAGATGGCAGCCAGTCCAGTGATTTGGCGGCTTCATCCAGTTCAGCATAAATGAATTTTACAATATCCTGTTTGGGCGCCCGTTTCTGGTTGTAAAATTCAGTAGGCTGCAGTGGTTTGGTGATCAGTGGCGCATCTCCAAACATAAAGGCCAGGTAAAAATAAGACCAGGCGCGCAGTACTCTGGCTTCTGCTTCCATACGGTTGTAAGTGGCCGCCGGCACACTGGCTTTGGCTTTCACCATACCATCGAGCATGGTATTGGCACGCTGAATGGTAGCATAGGCAAATGTCCACAGTGCTTTGGGGTGTGCGTTGTAGGTGTCAAAAGTTCCTTCTCCCAGATCGTTGGCACGCAGAATAGCCAGATCGGTCCATGCATCAGAACCAGACTGGTAAGGCACCAGGCCAAACTCCCATTTGATAGAGGCATACACCGCTGTCAGGGAAACATTGATTTCATTTTCATTATTCAGAAAAGTACCGGTGGCCGGAGCACTCAGCGGCGCCCTGTCCAGGAACTTATTGCAACCCGACATGCTGGCCAGGAAAAAAGTGCAACCAATTATTTTATAAATAAGTTTTTTCATGGCTTAGAAATTTACGTTAAGGCCAACGGTATAAGTTCTCATGATCGGGTAAAATTCTCCTGCAGTATTCGTCTGCTCTACATCAAAACCAGGGAAGAATTTATCCCAGGTGAACAGGTTTTGTCCACTCACATATACCCTTACTGATTTGATCTTTGCTCTGCTGGTCAGAGATTTAGGCACTGTATAACCCAGTACTACGTTTTTGAGTCGCAGATAAGCACCGGAACGCATCCAGTAGGAAGAAGTCACGTAGTTATTGGCGATGCTGTTGGCTGTTAGTCTTGGATAAGCTGCATTGGGATTATCTGGCGTCCAGTAATCTTTCTGGTGCTCAAACATCGTTCCCTGGAAATTGGCGGAATAGAAAGGCTGTGCACCGGTACCGGACATATAGTTGTTACGTTTGCCTACACCCTGCAAAAATATATTCAGATCAAATCCTTTATACTGGCCGTTGAGGTTAAGGCTGTATTCATAACGGGGGAAGGAGTTGCCCAGCACTACGCGGTCGTAGGCATCGATTTTACCATCCGGTTTGCCATTAGGACCGCTGATGTCTGCATAACGGATATCGCCGGGTTTTGTATTGGCGAAGTGGAAAGGTGCTTTATCTATTTCTTCCTGCGACTGGAACAGGCCCTCAGCCTGATAGCCGTAGTAGGAATTCAAGGGATAACCTTCCCGCATGATCAGTGCACCATTGATGTATTCTTTACCACCCAGGCTCACCACTTCATTCTTCACATCAGAAAGATTGGCCTGTACAGAATACGTGAACTCACCGGCACGGTCTTTCCAGCCGATACCGAGTTCCCAACCGGTGTTGCGCATAGATCCGATGTTTACAAAAGGCGCGCCCAGTCCTACATAAGCAGGTACACCGTCCAACTGCAACATGTCAATGATGTTGCGTTTGAAGTAGTCGGCAGTAACAGTCAGGTGGTTGTTGAGTGTGGTGAAGTCAATACCTACGTCCATGATTTTGGAAGTCTCCCACCGGATGTAAGGGTTGGCAGCAGTGCTGAGTGCATAACCGGCATTCACCACATTACCGAAGTAATAGTTGTTGGCGTTGCCGGTGCTATACATCGCATAAGTGGGATAATAGTTGGCCACACCATCTACCACCAGGTCCTGGTTGCCCAATGCACCATAGGAGCCTCTGATCTTAGCGCTGTTAATGACATTACTGATAGACTTCCAGAAATTTTCTTCTGAAATCCTCCAGCCGGCAGACACGGAGGGGAAGAGTTTCCACCAGTTGTCTTTTCTGAAGCGGGAAGACGCGTCAAAGCGACCGTTGAGTTCCAGCAGGTATTTTTCTTTGTAATTGTAATTGATCCTGGAATAGGCAGAAGCCATGGCGTATTCACTTTGTGACCCGGAGAGTGTTTGCCCCAGCGGGTCTGCGGCATCCAGGTATGGCAGTGAAGGAGAAATCAGATTCTGACGTTGTGTGTTGATATAACTTGTTTTAAACAACTCTGTGGTGAAACCACCCAATACAGCGAAACCATGTTGGCCCATATTCCAGTTGTAGCTGGCCTGAGAACGGAATACGTTGCGGGTAGTTTGTGAAGTATTGTCGTACAAAGCGTTGTTGGCAGGCCAGTTGCGGGCAAAGAGCAGTTTGTTGTTGGCCACATCTGCTGTATAGATTTTGTATTGGTCCTGCAGCTGTCTTGCATGGCCATTGGCAGTGTTGGAGCTGTAGCTGGCCAATAGTTCCATGCCTTTGATTGGTTTGTAAGTAAGGGTGCCGGTGAGGATACGGGAATCGGTGACGCGTTTGTCGAAGCCGCCGTCTTTAGCCTGTGCAGCGGGGTTCATGTTAGACCATCCTTCTCCCCATTCACCGGTATTAAACTGACCGGGCGCAATAGCCGGCAGACCTATCATAGCGCGGATAATGCCCTGCGGAGTAGACTGGCCGGGCCAGGAACGTTCAGACCTGTTTACTACTACATCGGCAGAAGCAGACAGTTTGCTGGTGAGCGCGATATCTGTATTAAAACGTAGGTCGAGGCGTTTGAAGTTAGTGTTGGCGGTGAGGCCGTTCTGATCCAGGTAACCACCGGAGCCAAATACTTTGATTTTATCTGTACCAGCCGACAGGCTCAGGTTGTGATTATGCATGATACCATTGTTGACCAGGATCAGGTCTTTCCAGTTGGTATTATAGCGGGCGAAATTATCTGGTCCCAGTTTTTCATAGTCAGCGATCTGCTGGGTAAAAGCAGGAGGCAAACCACTGTTTACCTGTGCCACATCCCACAGTTTCATATGGTCCAGACCATCCACCTTTTTAGGAAGATTGGTAGGTGTTTGTTTGGCGAGATAACCATTATAACTGATGTTCACGCCGCTGATCCCTCTTTTGGTAGTGATGAGGATAACGCCGTTGGCTGCACGGGAACCGTAGATAGCGGCGGCAGCAGCATCTTTCAATACGGAGATGCTGGCAATGTTGTTAGGATCAATCGCATCGAGGCTCATCTCGATATTGTCTACCAGTACCAGCGGGTTCTGACCGGCATTGATGGAGCCGATACCACGGATACGGATAGTACCTGCATCACCACCCGGCACACCGGACTGCTGTGTAACAGTTACGCCCGGCGCCACGCCCTGTAAGGCCAGGGAGGCCGAAGCCACAGAACGGGTGTTCATCGTTTTTCCATCTACTACTGATACGGCGCCTGTAAGGTTTACTTTTTTCTGGGTACCATAACCTACCACTACCACTTCCCCAATTTGTTTATTGGCCGGTTCCAGGAAGATGTTTACTTCCTGCTGGCTGCTGGCTTCCACTTCCGTTGTCTTATATCCCACAAATGAGAAAACAAGTGTAGCCGTTGCCGTAGTTCCGGAAAACTGAAAATCGCCATTGGCATTGGTAGTACCACCTTTAACGGTGCCTTTCATGACTACGTTCACACCGATGAGCGGTGTCCCGTCAGCATCTTTTACTCTTCCTTTAAATAAAAAGCTTTTCTGCCCAAAGGCCTCCGGATGTTGGAGGATGGCGAGCAACAGCAGCAGGATACTGCCTGTTCGCCAGCGGCGTGCAAGTTTTCCCATAGAAAACGAATTTTGATTGATAAAATGAACTTGACTTAAAAATTAATGGTTGACATAGTCCAGCATTATGGTTGTACCGGATAATTACAGGTTGATGATTAATTTATGCTTCGAACATTATTTTGGTTACAGTATTCATATAGGCTTTAACGTTAGACTGCCGGAAGAGATCCCGGAAACTTTGCGGTTTTATCGTTGGTACCCGGACAGCCACGATCCGGCTTTGTGTCCGGGCAGCGAGGGTATTCCAGGCTCCCCGGCCGATGCCGGCGTTGGAGGCCCGGTATTCCCAGCGGTTTTCCGACAGGTGGTACAGGTCATTGTGTGTGCTGCCACAGAAGATCAGTTGATGATCATTTCCAGCATAGACAGACAGGAACAGCACTAGCCATACACTGGTGACTAATAACTTTAGTTTCATCAGAACGTGTGTAGAATTTTGGTTGCTTTTATAAAATAAATGGCCAAAAGAGCATACTTTATAACATAATTGCCATTACAGACCTCAATATAGTAATTCTTTTAAAAAACAAACCTATAATTAATTAATTATTTTAAAAACAAAGAAAAAATATTGGCTGGCAGTGGTTTTTAGCAAGTTATCCTATAGGCAGCAAGACAACCGGCGCCGTATAAAAGCACCTCAACACCTCATGAATATTATAAATAGCTAACGATTCAACATTCTTTTCAGAAACGCCGGATAGGTGTTCCCGTTATCAGTACCTGCCCCCTCCATAAATGCCCCATAAGTAATACTGTCTCCAAAACAAAGGATACGATGATGTTTGCGTAACAGCCGGTGCGCCTTCAGATAGCGGTACAACTGATCTGCTATAAACCGGTACCCTTCTGCGGTAGGATGAATACCATCTTCCTTGCCCATATTAGCTGCATTCACAATCAGAGAAGAGGCCGTTCTGACAGGCTCCCCACGCCGCTGGAAAATATCCCGCAGATCCAGGAAATACACTTGTTCCGTAACAGCTATCTGTTGTACAATAGTCCGGACATTATCCAGCTTCCGGTTAGGATCTACCGGATACAACGCACGCGGATGACGCTGAAACAGATACCCTGTATCTACCGGCAGAGAACTCATCAGCACCACCACCGCACCTTCCTTTCGCAACTGCTGCACCAGGCTCCGGTACTGCGTTGCAAACTGCTCCTCACTCACCAGCTTACTGGAATTAACCATATCATTGGTCCCCACCATCATCACTACCAGGTCAGGATGCAACGCCAGCACATCTTTATCAACTCTTGTCAGCAGATCGCTGGTATTATTATCGGCAATACCTTTATTGATCACCGTATAAGAACGGGAGGTACAGGAAACACAGGCCACCACATAGGTGCATAGGAGAAGGATTCTGAAGTTCATGGCAGACAAAATAATTCTTTTCAGTATTTTTATCTTTCTATTATTTCAGTGAACACAGGTTTAAATAAACTATTTCATCACATGTTTAGTCAAGGTAACCCGATACTATTAACCGATGCCATCAACACGGGGCTTATTGATGAACTCCACTACGACTTCCGGCTGCTCAACAGCAGTTGTCCCGGGCTGAAAATACTGGTATTTGAAACAGATGTGGAAACAGACCAGTATATAGACCTCTATGATATTTATGCTGAAGATGATATCGCCGGAATGATTTTTAACGGCCATCTTCATGTACGCAATGCCATCATCGATTATGAGCTGGACACCTATTCCGCCTTTCTGTTGGTAAAGGGCAATCTCACCTGCGACAATCTGGTAGCGGGTTGTACGGAAATACATGTCAAAGGCGATGTAAATGTTCTTCATACCTTCATCGGATATTACAACCATGGTGAGGTACACATTGAAGGAGATCTTCACGCAGGCTTATGGATAGAAGATGACCATCATACCACCGTCAACGGAAAAGTGAATGCTGTTACCTTTTGCAGAAGCTGGCATATAGCAGCACCCGACTTCACTGACTGGCGCGACATCCTGCTGCCGGAAGCAGCCGCTGAACTGATGAAGGATGATTATCTTTTTTCCGGAAATGTAGATCTGATCCATAAAATAAAAGAAGGCCAGCCTGTTTTTAAACAAGTACTCCAGCACATCCGCATTACCCTGGATGACTTTTACCAGCTGCATCAAAACAATCTCTATCCACCGGACATGGATAAGCTCACCATGGTGGAAGACAAGTGGGTAGTCAGTTGTATGAGGTCCGGACACCTACCAGGTGATCAGGAACACGGCTCCATCTTTATCATGAATCATCGTGCAGACCTGTCATTTTTTATGATGAAAGAAAATGACCACCTGATTTGTCTTTGTGATGAGGGAGATAATGAATATGAAGATATAGTCCGGGATTCGCCACAGGAAAGGGAACTACGCCGTTATTTCTCCAGAGCACAGGAAATAGTAAGTACCAAAGAGAAATGGAATGCGCAATACAAAACGGCCATCAATAAAGAAGAACTATGGCATTTGATATGGATGCTGAATCCTACTGATGACGTGGAAGCATTTAAACTAACGGCCACGGCTATCTTCAACCGGGTTGTGCTGGCAGCGGAGTACCCTTATGCTTACATCCACAACACGTATCAGGATGACAGTGAAAAAAGAGGGCTGGCCGATGCGCCCGCCTTTAGTGTACCCATAGCATTGCTCGACGGCCTGCTCTCACATGGGCTACTGGCTGAAATACCCGTCCACCGACCACTTGCCGATGAAATTACAGCACTCAACCAGCTGGGTACCTTGTACTGGAACACCACGTTTCAATACCCGGAAAGTTATGCCAGCACACCGATAGATGCCCAATACCTGCAATTTGTAAACAGCCAGCTACAGCAATATGAAATGGGGATCATCCGTCTGAATCCTGGCATAGACAATTATATCCTGGCCTGTATTCCACTTCGTGAACTGACAGCTATCACGGAGAAGATGTTATTATTTAAGATCCAGACAGATTACCTCATCTAAAATTTTTTATCTCAGAGCACCAGCTGCTGATGCAGCCTTTGCAAGGTGGCTGCTGCGTCTGTACACAGGCCGCCATGTGTTTTGGAGGTTTGTATAATGGTGCTTCTGGTAGCAGTCAGCCAGCGGAAACGGGAGGCCAGGTCCAGCATACCGATAGGGCCACCCTGAGGGCCGCCTGCACATATTTTTTCAATAGCACAGAGATAAGCCTGTACTTCCGGGATATTGATATCGGGAAATAATGCACGCAACCGTGTCTCACAGAGGTGATAGCTTGCCTGCAGGAATTTTTGTTTTTTACAATAGAGCATAACACCTACGTTGAGAAATTCCTCCCGCTCCACCCGTGGCACTACGCGTATAACGGCGTACTCATATAAGTGATTTTCTTGCATATACTGCTTCTTTTACAAAAATTGCTGAGGAGGCTATCCTCGTGATTAAAAACTGTGCATATACTTCCCTGCGTTCCGCCACCGTAATGGTTTCCGGACCATCAAGCCATTCTTCCGGCACCATGTCTACAATAGCGCGGATACGCTCCGGTGTAAGGATAGCACGGAAAGCACTGTCTGTTGCCTCCAGTTCGGAAGCCTGCGGCAGCAGCACATGGTCCTTTACTTTGGCAAATGGCCTGATAGCCTGTTCTTCCCAGTTGTCCCAGGAATGATGAAAATACAGAGACGCACCATGATCTATCAGCCACAGCTCCTGATGCCACATGAGCATATTAGTATTGCGTACTGTACGGTCTACGTTGGTCAGCAGGCAATCCATCCATACGATCTTTGAAGCGAGGACCGGATCGATAGTGGTGACTACCGGATCATAAGTTACGGAGCCGGAGAGATAATGCAGTGCCAGGTTAAGTCCTACGCTCGATTTGAGGAGGTCCTGTATTTCCTCATCTCCTTCTGTACGGCCGAAATCGGTGTCCAGGCCCGCAAATACAATTTCCGGCACTTTCAGGCCCAGTGCCCGGGCTACTTCTCCGCCAATGAGTTCTGCAATCAATGCTTTTACGCCTTGTCCTGCGCCTCTGAATTTCAACACATACAGGAAGCCGTCGTCGGCCTCTGCAAGGGCTGGCAACGAACCGCCTTCCCGCAGCGGGGTCACGTACCTGGTTACCTGTACGGTCCTGAGTGGATAATACTGATGATTCATACCTGATGTTACTGTTTCCTTCCCATACGGGAAGGCCTGAAAATAGATCATTTTTTTCAGAAATCAGGAACAGTGGAGCCTAAGAGGGGTTTCATCTTACAAAAACAACCTGCCAGTCGTTTTTTATACTGATCACATTCCAGCCATATTGATGGGCCCAGTTCAACGACAGGTTATCATCTTCTTCATAAGCAAATTCCCGGTCGTCATCATCATGGTGAATAAGCAACTGCAGGGAGGGATAAGTGTTTCCCTGACAAAAGCGAAGCATATAGATATCACCACCACCGCCTACATTACCACAGGCCAGAATGGGACGTTTACCGATGTAATACTGGATATTCACCGGCTTCTCCTTTTTATCGTTGAGTGTGCTCAGTCCTTTCAGTCGTATAATATCGTTTACGCCTGCACTATCTACATACTGATATCTGAAGCTAGAGCCTATCACCTGTTCCGGCGGAATACCGTAATACTGCCAGGATATGGTCCTCATAAATTCAGCGGTGCCACCTGAACAGATAAATGTTTTAAACTGATTGTAACGCAGATAATTGAGCAGTTCCACCTGAGGCTGATACACCAGCTGTGCGATGGGCACGTTTAATACGGGATGACGCACCGATTCAAAAAATTGCAGGGCTACCTTGCGAAAGTCAGCTTCTGTCATACCGGTATGGGTAAGGTCCATCAGCTCCAGTAGCTCTTTACGGCCCATGTTCTTCAGAAATTTTTTATCCCGATCGATTATGGCCTTGAAAGGCTGTTTATTCCTCAGTGCCGGGTGTTGCATCACCATCTGGTTGATACGGTACATCACAAACATCTCCTGCACTACTGGTTTTTCGGCCCACAACGTTCCATCGTTATCGAAAGTGGCGATACGATCTTCCGGTGGTACGTACTGGGCTGAATGTTCGGTGGTGACGGCCGTCACAAAACGGATGATAGCTTCTTTGGCATAACCATCATTCCAGGAGGGCAAAGGATCTCCCTGTGCCCGGCCAGACAGGGGCAGCAGCCACGTGCATATAATCCACAACAGGGCTACGCCCCTAAACAGCTTTATCATACTTATCTTCTTTCTTTGAGGAAGTCCCCGTCTTTATTAAAAAAGAGACGTCTGATATCATTACCTTTTACAATCAGCACTTCCCATTCTGCTTTTATTTTGGTAGGGGTGATCAGCCTTCTCACTTTGTCTTTGAGAATGCGGAATCCTTCGTAGTGATTACCTATGTAGTCATCGATCTTTACCGGCAGTGTTACATCCCTGGCTCTTTCACTGGCCCTGATCAGGTTGCCTTGCGCATCATAAACCGCTTCTATATCTACCCCTTTTCCCGTCATGCTAAGTGTGTAATACTGGTCATTGGGGCTGGGCGTATTTTGTTCTTCTATGAGCCATTCTCTTTTAAATACTGCCGGAGGGAGTTTCATGATCTGGGTGAGGTTGGCAGTAGGGAATTTCTGCATGTAGGCAGCCACCACTTCCGGCGGCAGGTCTTGTTTATTGATACGTTCTGCTCTTAGTATGGTTTCCTGGTCCTGGGCTACAGTCTTTAACCCAGGGAGGGCACATAACAGCAGCAGCACGAAACATACTTTCACTGTTTTCATATACTATGTTTTTTATCGTTTATAATCAACCGTATCTTGTTAGAACAGCTACCGGCACTAAATAGTTTTACGTTTCCCCACTGCTTACTGCTAAAATCAGGGGATGAAATACAGATTCCGATTTGTTTGCTATATTTAGGCGGAAGAAAAAATCCAAACAGATATTGTCCAGGTCATCTATGCCGGATGAAAGAGAGCAACTAAAAGCAATAGCAGCAGGTAACGATGCCGCCTACACGCGTATTTTTCACGCCTATAGCCAACAGGTGTTTAATGTAGCCATGTTATATCTGAAAGATGAAGCCGCAGCAGGTGAAGTAGTGCAGGAGATATTCCTGAAAGTATGGTTAAAAAGGGATGCGCTTGTTGCCGTAGAAGACTTTGCTGACTATCTCTTTATCCTTACGCGTAACTACATCTACGACAGCTTCCGCCGGCAACTGGTCAAACAGAAGGCCATGGCTTATCTCGAGATGCAGCATCCGGGTTATGCCAATGATACGGACCATGCTGTCCGTGAACATCAGTACGAACAAATGCTGCAGACCGCCATTGCTTCGCTGCCCCCTGCACGCAGGAAGATCTATCTCGCCCGTAAACAAGGTCTGAGCAATGAAGAAATTTCCCGGGAACTGAATATCTCTGTTCATACCGTTAAAAAACAGATGCAACTCGCATTGCAGTTTTTACGGAGTTTTGTCAACCAACAGCTGCGTAGCTGGTTGCTGCTGTTGCTACTATTATTATACCTTCTCTCCTAATCATTTCATTATCAGCGTTAAAAAAAATTTTCTTTCGGAATACTCCTTTTGTTTCCGACGTTCGTCTTTATAGCTGTCACCAATTCTAAAGTCGCTATTAATGACCGTCACAGAAATCAGACAGCTGCTGGAAAAATACAAGCAAGGGACATTGAGTCCGGAAGAGTTGTCGCAACTGGAAGAGGCTGTTGTTGCAGGTTCTTTTGAAGAAGAAATAAAGGCAGATATCCTGCATACCCTATATACCCATGCAGCTCCGGATGCCAACTGGCCGGAAGAGAAAAAGGCTGCATTGCTGCAACAGATACTGTATACCGCTCCGATGCGCCCGGTGCGGAACAACACCGTTCGGAAACGTTGGATATATGCTGCAGCCGCCGTCCTGGCAGCAGGTATCATTACCAGCGGCACCTATCTGATGATGCGCAGACAGGAACCTGCGCCGGTAGCCGTTGTCCACCCAAAGGTACCGCTGGCCCCTGGCTCCAGCAAAGCAATGCTGACACTGGCTGATAACAGTACCATCACCCTTGACAGCAGTAATAATGGCGCGCTGGCTACACAAGGCAGTACACAAATCGTCAATACCAATGGCGCCCTCACCTACAAAGGTAATGGTAGCAACAAACAACCCTTGTACAATACAGTGGCTACTCCAAGGGGCGGACAATATCAGCTCACCCTCGCCGATGGCAGCAGAATATGGCTAAATGCAGCTAGCAGCGTACGTTTCCCAGCTGCCTTCACTGGTAAGGAAAGGTTGGTGGAAGTAACCGGAGAAGTATATTTCGAAATCGCTAAAAATGCGGAAATGCCTTTCCGCGTAAAAATAAAAACGGCCGCCAATGATATGACCGTTACCGTGCTGGGCACAAGTTTTAACGTGATGGCCTATCCGGACGAGCAGGCAATCCGCACCACCCTCGTGGAAGGCGCGGTGCAGGTAGCCCGCGGCACCGAAAGCAGCCTGCTCAAACCCGGCTATCAGGCCTCTATACCATCTGCCGGCGGAACTTTTGAAATCAGCGAAGCCGATATAGAACAAACACTGGCCTGGAAAGAAGGTAAATTCCGTTTCCGCAACACCAATATCAAAACCATTATGCGTCAGCTGTCACGGTGGTACGATATCGATG
The DNA here is from genome assembly GCF_003308995.1 of Chitinophaga flava. NCBI lineage: Bacteria > Pseudomonadati > Bacteroidota > Chitinophagia > Chitinophagales > Chitinophagaceae > Chitinophaga > Chitinophaga flava. The sequence goes on from NZ_QFFJ01000001.1 coordinate 612,639, forward strand.
TGGCCTATGATGGTAACGTATCAGATATAGACCTGACAGGTGTCATCTCCCGCAGGGAAGATGCAGGCGCCCTGCTCAAAGCCCTGGAAACCACACAAAGAGTAAAATTCACTGTAGATGGCCATACTATAACAGCCCGGCCCGTTGCGCCGCAGTAACACTTATACCTGTAAGAATTATTAACGTTTAAAAGATTTCATGTTATGAATACGTAGTCGCATCAACCATTTGCGGGTAGAAAAACCGGACCCCGATTGCAGTCAGAGCCCGGCACTAAATGGCTACCCAATTTCGCATTGTCATTAGAAACTGAATTATTAAAAAGCCACGAACACAAAAGTATGCAACAACTTACTACTGGCAAAGCCCGTATCAACCGCGGGCCTTTGCAGCGAAAATTTCTGTTGGTTATGAAATTAACTGCCACTTTCATATTGGCCATCACCCTTCACCTGAGCGCTAAAACCTATTCTCAGACCGTTACCCTCAAGGGCAAACGGCTGGCGCTTTACGATGTGTTCAATAATATCAGCAAACAGACCGGCTACGAGTTTGTGTATGATGAAAAACTCCTGCAAAGCTCCGGTCCTGTTACCATGAACGTGAACAATGCCCCCCTCACAGAGGTGCTGGACAAATGCCTGAAAGGGAAACCGCTCAACTACGCCATCGTCAACCGGATCATTGTGATCAGCCCCAAACCGGTGGAAATACCGGTAGTACAGGCTGCTCCCATCCGTGGTACCGTGACCGGCGAAAACGGACAACCCCTGTTTAACGTAAGCATCCAGATTAAAGGCACCACCAAAGGCACCATCACCAATGAAAAAGGTGCTTTCACCATCCAGGCCGATAAAAAGGATATCCTTGTTTTCAGCTACCTGGGTTATGAAAACAAAGAAGTACCCGTTGGCAATAACGAAGTACTGAATGTAGCCCTGGCGCCTTCCAACACCCAGCTGACAGGCATACTGGTGACCGCCCTCGGCATCAAACGCTCCGAAAAAGCCATTACCTATTCCATGCAGCAGGTAAACGGCGCAGAACTGACCAAAGCCAAAGACCCCAACCTCATCAATACCTTAAACGGTAAAGTAGCCGGCCTTTCCATCTCCCCCAGCGCCTCTGGTATAGGCGGTTCTGCCAAAGTAGTTTTACGCGGTAATAAATCTGGTATCGGCAGTAACCAGGCCCTGTACGTAATAGACGGCGTACCCATGAACAACAATCTCACCAATCAGCCTACCACCGCTTATGGCGGTAGCTCCGCCTACGACGGTGGCGACCCTATCTCCAACATGAACCCGGAAGACATTGAAAACGTCTCCGTGTTGAAAGGGGCTTCCGCTGCAGCACTCTATGGTAGTCAGGGTGCCAACGGTGTGATCCTCGTCACCACCAAAAGCGGTAAAGCGGGTAAAACAACCATCAATTTCTCCTCTGGTGTCAATATCGCCCAGGCAGCGTATAAACCGGAGTTTCAGAACAACTACGGTCCGGCTAACGCCACTTCGCCGCAGAGCTGGGGTCCTAAACTCAACAGCCCTGCAGGTAACAACCTGTCTTCCTTCTTCCAGACAGGTCAGACCTATACCAATGCTATCAGCCTTTCGGCCGGCACCGAACAGCTGCAGACCTACTTCTCTTACGCAAACACTTCCGCTACCGGTATTGAACCAGGCAACAAACTGGGCCGCAACAACATCAACTTTAAGGAAACCGGACATTTCCTGAACAATAAACTGACGGCAGAAGCAGATGTAAACTATGTGACCCAGAAGATTGACAACACACCGCTGTCAGGGTTGTATTTTAATCCACTCACCGGTTTATATCTCTTCCCACGCGGACAAAACATCCAGCAATTCAAAGACAAGTTTGAAGTACCGGACCCATCCCGCAACTTCCTGCCAGTGCAGAACTGGGCCTACCTGGATGATATCCAGCAAAACCCCTGGTGGATCACCAAACGCAACACCAATTCACTGAACCGTAACAGACTGTTACTCAATGCCAGCTTAAAATATGAAATCACTCCCTGGCTGAATGTACAGGGCCGTGGTAGTATCGACCGCATCAATGATGTGTATGAACAAAAGCTGTACGCAGGTACTTACAAAGTGTTGTCTCCCGCTAATGGTGTATACAACTACAACAACTCCACTACCACACAACAGTATGGAGACCTGTTGCTGAACTTCAACCTGCCTGTTAATAAAGATATCCGTTTAACCGGCGTATTGGGTGGCAGTATCCGTGATCTCAAAACAGAAGGCGTTAAGTTCGGCTCCGGTCAGGACGGTCTGAAAATCGCCAACGTCTTCAATATTCAGAACTTCAATACCCTGAATGCCCTCAATTCCGGCACGCTGCCAGAAAACCATGGCCAGTTCCAGTCAGCCTTTGGTAGCGCCAGCCTCTCCTGGAAAGAAATGGCCTTCCTTGACCTGACTGCCCGCAACGACTGGTCTTCCAACCTCTCTTATACACCCAACGGTTCCTACTTCTATCCTTCTGTGGGCCTCAACCTGATACTGAGCCAGATGGTACAACTGCCACAGGTGATCACTTTTGCCAAAGTGAGAGGTTCTTATGCAGAAGTAGGCAACTCTCCGGACCCTTATAAAAGCAACCCCGCTCAGAACACTTTTGGCGTAGGAACGCCTATCGGTAACACCAAGTCTCCGTTCACTGAACTTAAACCAGAGAAAACAAAATCACTGGAATTTGGTATGGAATGGCGTTTCCTTGACAACAGGCTGACTGCAGACGTTACCTACTATAAAACCAACACCCACAATCAGACGCTGAGTATTCAGTCTCCCTGGGCTTCTTACTCAGAGCTGTTTTACTTCAATGCCGGTAATGTGCAGAACAAAGGTGTAGAAGCAGTAGTACGTTATGATGTTTTCCGCGGAGGTAAATTCCAGTGGAACACTGGCATTAACTACTCTGTAAACGATAACCGCATTGTAGAACTGGCCACTACTAATCCCGAGTTTGTGCTGAGTGGTGCTTCCGGCGCCAACTATGTATCTAAATTCAAGGTAGGCGGTTCTTTTGGTGACATCTATGGTTCCGTGCTGCAGAAAGATGCACAGGGCCGTATCATGATCGATGATAAAGGCGCGCCTATCAAACAGGGCGGTGACTTTGTATACCTGGGCAACCCCAACTCCAAATGGCAGTTGGGCTGGAATAACAATCTCTCCTATGGTGCACTGACACTGTCTTTCCTGATAGATGGCAAATTTGGCGGAGAGGTGATGTCTGTAACCCAGTCTGTAATGGACCAGTATGGCGTATCCAAAGCTACCGGCGATGCCCGTGATGCAGGCGGTGTAGCCGTTAACGGTATAAGTCCGGACCAGAAAGCAGTTACCAGTGTAGACCCACAGAAATGGTATGGTACTATCGGTGGCCGTGAAGCCGTATCCGGCGAATATATGTACAGCGCTACAGTAGTACGTTTACGGGAGCTGTCGCTTGGATATACTTTCCCGGTAAAAAACAATGTGTTTAAAGCGCTGCGCCTGTCACTCACCGGCCGCAACCTGCTTTACTTCTACAAGAAAGCGCCGTACGATCCGGAAATGACCATGTCTACTTTCAATGGTATGTCTGGTGTAGACATCTTCATGCCACCAGCTACCCGTAGCTATGGCCTGACGCTGAATGCTACCTTCTAACCGATGTTTGTCACCATTAAAAAAGAAAAAATGAAACGTTCCACTATATTTTCCGGTAAATACCGCCTGCCGGCCATAGCAGCAGGGCTGTTGCTGGCCATGACCGCCTGCACCAAAAACTTTGACCTGTATAATACGGATAATACCGGCATTCCTGACAAGATGCTGGAAGCTGACTTCTATAACCTCAGCTATTTAAAAACAGCTACCATGGCGATCTACAACTTCTCCGGTGGTGGCGATCCCAACTCTTTCCAGGTACAACAAAATCTGAATGCTGACTGCTTCTCGGGTTATATGGCTTCTCCCACTGCCTTTAACGGTGGCAGAAACAACCTGAGTTATTTTATGATGAGTAGCTGGAACGGCGAAGCCTTTAAAGTAGGCTATCTCAGCGTGATGGGACAACTGGCCAAACTGCGGGCTTCCAATATTCCGAAAGACTTTCCGGCAGTATGGGCAGTAGCACAGATTGTACAGGTAACCGCTATGAGCCGTGTGACCGATATCTATGGGCCTATCCCCTATAGTAAAGCCGGCACCAGCAAAACCAGCATCGACTACGACAGTCAGCAGGAAGTGTACACCCGCTTCTTTAAAGAGCTGGATACTGCTAACATCACCCTGCGCGACTTTATCAGCAGCGGTAAAACACTGCCTTTCAAATTCGGTGATTTTGATTTGGTATATAACGGAGACTTCACCAGATGGCTGCAGTTTAGCAACTCGCTGCGCCTGCGTCTGGCCATGCATATCATCAAGGCAGACAAAGCAACTGCACAGGCAGAGGCAGAAAAAGCCCTGGACCCTGCCAAAGGAGGCGTGATCACCAGCAACGATGGCAACATGAACGTGAAAGTGGTCGGTGCCGGCTATACGAATCCGCTGGTGTTCATTGCACAAAACTGGAATGATATTCAGATCAACGCTTCCCTGCAGTGTTATCTGACCGGCTACAAAGACCCGCGCCTGGCTAAATACATGTCGCTGTCTACCGACGCCAGCATCCCTAAACAGTATGTAGGTTTACGCCTGGGCAGCATCACCAGCTCCAACAGCAAAAGTGATTATGTAGGCTATTCCGCTATCAACTATCAAGACGGTGTTTTTACACTCAATACCCCTGTGCAGCTGATGACCGCTGCAGAAGTATATTTCCTGCGGGCAGAAGCAGCCCTCAATGGTTTCAACAATGCCGGCGGCAGTGTGCAGGAAATGTATGAAAAAGGTATCAACACCTCACTGGACCAATGGCATGCAGCCGATGCCAACTATATCAACAACAGCACCAATACACCAGATGCTTATGTTGATCCGAAAAACACGCAAAACAACATCGACACCCCTTCCCATGTTACCGTGAAATGGGTGGAAAGTGCCACCATTGCGGAAAAGCAGGAACGTATCAGCACCCAGAAATGGCTGGCCATGTTCCCCGAAGGACAGGAAGCCTGGACGGAATTCCGCCGTACCGGTTATCCTAAACTGTTCCCTGTTGTCAACAACAACAGTGGTAACACCATCGATAGCAAAATACAAGTCAGAAGACTCCCCTTCCCCCAGAATGAATATAATACCAACGGTGCAGCCGTTAACAAAGCCATTGGCCTGCTGAGCCAACCGGCCGACAACGGTGGCACCAGATTATGGTGGGACAGACCCTGATTGATCTGATGTAGCTGATGCTCCTGATGAGTGGAGAGCGGAGCGGAGATAATTGCTT